>CAZJSI010000069.1:0-15093 GCA_964548675.1 uncultured Eubacterium sp.
TCTCGCGCTCTTATTTTGCTCAAAAAAGGCATCCGCAGGGATGCCTTTTTTGGAGTCAATCGAGTCCTGCCGGGACTCGAAGTTCGAGTTTCTTCGCTCCGCTCCGGTTCGTGCTAAACAGACGTCTCCCAGACGTCTAGCACCGTCTCGCGCTCTTATTTTGCTCAAAAAAGGCATCCGCAGGGATGCCTTTTTTGGAGCCAATCGAGCCCTGCGGGGCTCGAGTGACTTTTTAGATTTTACATTGCGGGAATTATTTCACGCTTCTCCATGCGGTTTCAAGAGCAATCTCCATCATCTCATTAAAAGACTCCTGTCTCTCGAGAGCAGTGAGTTCCTCTCTCCGGAACATATGATCGGAGATGGACAGGATACTCAGGGCTTTTTTGTTTACGTGTGTTGCTTCCCAGTATAATCCGGCAGTTTCCATCTCAACGCATAACATGCCGAGGTCGCGGGCCATCTGAGGAATATTGGAATTTGCATTGTAGAACACATCTGTAGTAAATACACTTCCGACTTTTACGCTGGCGTTTCTCTCTTTGCAGATATCTACTGCATCACTGAGCATATCATAGTTTGCGGTCGGAGCCAGTGTCCCCGGGAAACCATACTGCACGGAGAAGTTGGAGTTTGTGGATGCGCTCATTGCAATAACAACGTCGCGGACCTTTAATTCGTCTCTCAGCGCTCCGGCAGAGCCAACGCGGATGATGGCATCCACATCGAAGAATGTGTATAACTCGTGTGCATATAAGGTCATGGAAGGAATTCCCATTCCGCTTCCCATAACGGAGATCTCTTTTCCTTTATAAGTACCGGTATAACCATACATGTTGCGGACTGTGTTAAATAAAACCGGATTTTCGAGATAGGTTTCTGCGATATATTTTGCCCGCAGGGGATCTCCCGGCATCAGTACAACTTTTGCAACTTTTTCTTTATCAGCTTCTATACATGCTGAGGGTGTTGATATCATTATTTTTCCTCCTTGAATGTTCGGTTTATTATGTCAAAATCCTGCAAAAACAGGACTTTTTCCTGAATATAATATAATGGATGCCCCCTAAAATGTCAATGAAGTTTGTACCTTCTGTTCAAGAATGCTCCAGCATTCTTGCTGCGAGGCATGCATCGGCTCTGCCGATATCATTCCTTTGCATGCCTCTGCAATCCTGCCGGAGGCTATATCAGATGGGAGATTGAACTCCCACTGATACAAACTTGTTACTCACCACCTATAGAGATGGGAGTCATCTCTCATCTGATGTATGCTCAGCGGGTTTCTTTTCCGATACATCTTTTATAAATGAGGCTGGCCAGAAAGGCTGTAGCCGCTTCTGCGATACAGAACGCACACCATACGCCGGTGGCTTCGAAGATCCTGCTCAGAATAAAAGCGGCGGGTATGATCAAAATAACATAGCGCAGGCTGGTAATAACAAGTGATTTCGGCCCTTCGCCCAGAGCTTCCAGTGAGCCCGCTGATGTGATCGAAAAAGATGAAACTACAAATCCCAAACAGATAATGCGCAGAGCCGGAATGCCTAATTGTATCGTGGAAGGATTGTCTGTAAACAATCCGATGAGCTGGGCTGGAATACTCTGGCAGAGTATCATTCCAAATGCCATGATCAGGATAATGAGCGAGAGCGCCGTTTTGTAGATTTTTCTGACCCTTTCAAATTCCCGGGCGCCATAGTTGTAACTGAGCAGCGGACGCATACCCTGGACAACGCCGTTGGCAGGCAGGTACAGGAAAGTCTGCAATTTATAGTAGATTCCAAGTACCAATATATAGCTTTGTGAAAAGGCGGATAGTATAGCGTTCAGGGCGGACACAAGCAGTGAAGGAAGCCCCATATTCAGGGTTGCCGGAATTCCGATCATGTAAAGCTGCGAACAGATTGTTTTTGTGGGCCGGATATGCCGGAATGACAATTTCAGGTTGAGCGGATGCAGCAGCCAGGATACCAGATAGAATACAAGGGTGGTGAGCTGGCCGATATTGGTGGCCCATGCCGCTCCTTTAATTCCCATGGCAGGAAAAATGCCGATTCCAAAGATGAGAAGCGGATCCAGGACAATATTTATAATGCAGCCGCTTAACATACTGATCATTGTGGTAACCATGCGCCCAACAGACTGAAATATTTTTTCGAAAGTTATTTCCATTGTGATGATAATGGAAAAGGATAGCACGATCCTGGAATAGCGAAGTCCAAGATCAATGACCGGCTGGGAATCTGTGAACATTTGCAAAAATGCGGGCATTGCCAGAATTCCGAAAATTGTGTAAATAAGGCCGTGAATCACGCTCAGGAAAAGTCCCTGGGTGGCAGCGGCATCTGCCTGGTCCTGTTTTTTAGCGCCTAGTGACATGGCGATAACGGCGTTTACGCCGATACCAAATCCAACGCCGATAGAATTGATCAGATTTTGCACCGGATATACCAGTGACAGAGCTGTCATTGCGTCCTCGCTGATTTGTGAAACGAAAATGCTGTCGATAATATTATAGAGGGAATTCACCAGCATAGACAGCATCATCGGAACAGCCATAGATAACAGGAGAGGTAAAACAGGTTTTTCTTTCATATAAGTTTGTTCCATTGTTCAATATTCCTTTCTACTACAATATAACTTATGAGAAGATGCAAAGCAGATTCTCATAAAAGGCGCTGCTTTTGCGCCGCGAATCTGATTATAGGGTTCGGGAAGCGGTTCCTATCGTGCAAAAAAAGACTATAGATAAACTGTTTAGTATCAGAAACAGTAAAATCTATAGTCTTTTGCTAAGACAATATTCTCTTTTCAATATATACCATTTTTATTATTAATTTGTCAAGGGGAATGAGACGATCCAAATTCTATGGGAAACGTCACAAATTTTTAAGTTGTTACATCCCGTTGGTTTGGCAATAAAATGTAACTTTAAATCTCCATAAATTCCGTCGCATGCTTCCGATACCAGATTGGCATATGGTTGCGCTGGCAGACCGGATTCGTCCGTTCCCTGATCCCAATCGTGTGAAAGAATGTTTTCCACAGATCGATAAAGGGATCGGATATCTCCTCTGAATGTTTGAGCGTTTCGAATTCCTCATCACTCAGACGGGTCAGGTAGGTTTCTTCGTCGGCGGGGTGTATGACGGCAATTTGCCGGGTATCGTCCACGATCATCCAGTTTTCGGAGGGGATCCGGTCATCGAAAGCAGGAGAGAGCAGAGTGAGCAGGTTTGATTTCGGTTCAATATGCGCCGCCAGAACACCGTTTGGGAGTGACTGGAAGCGCAGAAACTCACGAAACAGATGAGTTTCATTTGCAACTTTCCGGTTGGCCTCAAACATGGCAATGACATAAGGATGCTGCAGCATGGAGGTTACTTTTCCCGGATAGGCAAAGCCGAGTAACAAAAAACGATAAATTCGGTCCAGCTTGTCGGGAAGACAGGACATGGCACAGCGAAAAACCATTTCGTAGGCGGAAAAAGAAATTTTGCTTTGTATGGAACGGACGACCTTTTTGCTTTTTTCCATATCGGCATCGACATGTCTGTATTCGCAGAATAGTTCCGGATCACCAATCGGTTCGGTCTGAAGCTTGATATTCCGGTGCCCTTCTTTAGAAGCCCATGCATCGTAAATGCATGTCATCATATCTTCGAATGTGTCGTTACAGGTAAATACGATCATCGGAAACCTCCTTGCGAATAATTAATTTCCAAATCCCGGGATGTTAAACAGCGACAGCTGCTCATAGGTCTGGGGATGTTCAATATCCCATTCCTTTATACCGTTTGTTCCGATCAGCTGTCTGGTGATGAAATTTTCTTCCAGACGGATCTTGTGGTACATTTTTCCATGGCAGGTGATGAAATACTGGGCGCGTTTCAGGACAACGCCCATCTTTCGGATCGCATCAAAGGAAAGAGAACCGGTCTGCCTGGACTTGATTATGCGAAAGGCAGACTTGCTGCCTATGCCGGGAACGCGCATGAGCGTACCGTAATCGGCAGTGGCAACTTCCACCGGGAACTGTTCCAGATGGCGGAGCGCCCAGTCGCATTTCGGGTCCAGGTACAGGTTAAAATATGGCTTTTCAGGCGTCAGCAATTCTTCCGCGTGAAATCCGTAATACCGCAGCAGCCAGTCAGCCTGATAGAGTCGGTGTTCCCGCAGGAGAGGAGGCGCAGTGTCGATCGCCGGCAGTGCGTCATCCTCGTTGAGAGGAACATAGGCGGAGAAAAATACGCGTTTTAGGTCAAACTGTTGGTAAAGAGCCTGTGTGGTGGCCAGAATCTGATAGTCGTTTTCTCCGGTTGCTCCGATGATCATCTGAGTGCTCTGCCCTGCCGGAGTAAAAGGCTTGTCCGGCGACATGGAGACAGAGGGAGGAACTGCCAGGGCAGCCTTCTCTCCCAGGAAGGAATCAGAGCGGTGCTGAAAAATGGTATCGTGCAGATAACGGTTCCCGAGGCTTCGTTCCATGGCAGGATTTTTCCCAATGGCAAGCCGATAGTCTGTGATGCGCTGCTGGATCCGGCGCATGGGCAGCAGAATGGAAGAGCGGCTCTTCTGGGGAGCCAGAGTCTGAAGCCCTTCTGCAGTGGGAAGTTCCAGGTTAATGCTCATGCGGTCCGCAAGATAGCCTGTTTTTTCAATCAGTTCATCAGGTGCGTAGGGGATGGCCTTTACGTGGATATATCCGTTGAAGCGGTATTTGGTCCGCAAAAGGAAGAGTGTACGGTACATAAGTTCCATCGTGTAGACCGGATTTTTATAGACCCCTGAGCTCAGAAACAATCCTTCTATATAATTACGCTTATAAAATTCGATCACCAGTGTGCAGATTTCTTCCGGGGTAAACGTGGCGCGGACACAGTCGTTATCAGCCCGGTTGAGGCAGTATTTACAGTTATAAATACAGTCGTTGCTCTGTAGTATTTTGAGCAGGGAGATGCATCGTCCGTCTCCGGCAAAACTGTGGCAGATGCCTGCGGCACAGGAATTTCCGATGCTTCCCTTTTTGCCCCGGCGGTCTACTCCGCTGGAAGTGCAGGCAACGTCATACTTTGCCGCATCAGAGAGAACCTGGAGTTTTTCATTTAAAGAAAGAGATTTTACTGCGATTTCCATAGCACACCTCGAATATATGTTCTGAACATATCATATCACAGTGGAATATAAAATGCAACAGAAAAATCGAACATACATTCTGATCCCGCTGAAGCCTGATTTTCCGCAGTTTTTGCTTGCATTTACGGGGACGGTGTGCTATAATCCTTGAATGACTGTAAGTAGCTGAAGTACGCCCTTTTTTACATATAGAAAATTGTGCAGCAATATACGTATATGAAAAGGGGAACGGACCACTACATATATATAAATGAAGGAGGAAATTGTCAGAAATGAGCGTACAGGTGGAGAATTTAGAGAAAAATACAGTAAAACTTACAATTGAAGTATCCGCGGAAGAGCTGGAGAAGGCACTTCAGGAGGCATATAACAAACAGAAAAAGAGTATCAGCTTACCGGGATTCCGTAAAGGAAAAGTTCCGAGAAATGTGGTTGAAAAAATGTATGGCCCGGCTGTATTTTATGAGGATGCTGCAAATATCCTGATTCCGCAGGCATATGCGGATGCAGCAAAGGAATCCGGAGAAGATATTGTGTCCAGACCGGCCATCGATGTAACTCAGATTGAAAAGGGCAAACCGTTTATCTTTACCGCGGAAGTTGCAGTAAGACCGGAAGTAACCCTTGGCAAATACACTGAAGTAGAAGTTACAAAAGTTGATACGGAAGCTACCGAGGAAGAAATCGAAGAAGCAATTAACAAAGAGAGAGAAAATAACGCAAGAATCATCAATATCGAAGACAGAGCGATCGAGAGCGGTGATACGGCAGTTATCGATTACGAAGGATTCGTGGATGGCGTTGCATTTGAGGGCGGAAAAGGGGAGAATCACTCTCTGGAGATCGGTTCCGGCAGCTTTATCCCGGGCTTTGAAGATCAGCTTATCGGCAAAAATATTGGCGACGACGTTGATGTGAACGTTACTTTCCCGGAAGAGTATCATGCACCGGATCTGGCCGGAAAAGAAGCTGTATTCAAAGTAAAAGTACATGAGATCAAAACAAAAGAAATTCCGGAACTGGATGATGAATTTGCACAGGATGTATCTGAATTCGATACCGTTGCCGAATATAAAGACAGCGTTAAGGCAAAAATCGAAGAGAGAAAAGCAAATGAAGCTAAGAGCGCACAGCAGGAAGAGGCGATCAAGAAGATCGTTGAGGAATCCCAGATGGATATTCCGGATGCCATGATCGATACGCAGTGTGAGAACATGATCAACCAGTTTGCACAGCAGATGGCACAGCAGGGACTTTCCATGGATCAGTATATGCAGTTCTCAGGTATGACGATCGACCAGTTAAAAGAACAGGTTCGTCCGGAAGCGATCGAGCGCATTCAGAGCCAGCTTGTACTTGAGCAGATCGCAAAAGAAGAAAATATTCAGATCACAGATGAGGATATCGATGCTGAGATCGAAAAGATGGCGAAACTGTACAACATGGAAGCAGACAAGCTGAAAGGATACATGGGCGAGGAAGAGAAGGAGAACATGAAAGGTGATCTGGCTGTACAGAAGGCAGCTGAGCTGATCATGGAATCTGTAAAACCTTGTGAAAAAACGGAAAAAGAGAACGATGCTGAATCAGATGCAGAGGCAGCAGAAGAATAAAAGAAAAGAGCGACAGTAAAGAAAGATTCCCTGAAAGGGAGAAAAGGCAGATCGAGCCGGCCTGGCCGGTCTGCTTTTTTAAAGGAGTAAAGGAGGCGTAATATGAGTTTAGTACCTTATGTTGTTGAACAGACAAGCAGAGGAGAGCGGAATTATGATATTTATTCCAGGCTTTTGAAAGATAGAATCATTTTTCTTGGCGAGGAAGTGAATGAGACAACGGCAAGCCTTACCGTTGCACAGCTTCTGTTTCTGGAATCGGAAGACCCGGGAAAAGACATTCAGTTATATATCAACTCACCGGGCGGCGTGGTAACGGCGGGAATGGCAATTTACGATACCATGCAGTATATTAAGTGTGATGTATCTACGATCTGCATCGGACTTGCTGCAAGTATGGGAGCATTTCTGCTTGCCGGCGGAGCAAAAGGAAAACGTTTTGCATTACCGAATGCAGAGATCATGATCCATCAGCCTTCCGGCGGAGCAAAAGGGCAGGCTACGGATATTCAGATCGTGGCTGAAAACATTTTAAAGACAAAAGAACGTCTGAATCGTATTTTGGCAGAAAACACAGGAAAACCGTATGATGTGATCGCTGCCGATACGGAGAGAGACAATTTCATGTCTGCCAACGAGGCCATGGAATACGGCCTGATTGATGCAGTGATTACAAATAGACAGTAAATGTTGTAGGAGTGAATAGATGGCAGGAAGAGTTAGCCAGAATGGCAAAATACGTTGTTCTTTTTGTGAGAAAACGCAGGATCAGGTGAGAAAACTGATCTCGGGACCAAACGGAATCTATATCTGTGATGGGTGTATCGAAATCTGCAATGAAATTCTCGAGGAAGAAATGGACGATTATGATGATGCTGTGGGTCCGGACATTAATCTTTTGAAACCGGAAGAAATGAAAGCTTTTCTGGATGAATATGTAATCGGACAGGAACAGGCAAAGAAAGTGCTGTCCGTCGCAGTTTATAATCATTACAAAAGAATCATGGCAGGCCCGAGCCTGGATGTGGAATTACAGAAGAGCAATATTCTGATGCTTGGACCGACAGGCTCCGGAAAGACCCTGTTGGCACAGACGCTTGCGAGAATTCTGAACGTACCCTTTGCGATCGCAGATGCGACTACATTGACAGAGGCCGGATATGTGGGAGAGGATGTTGAAAATATCCTGCTTAAAATCATCCAGGCGGCAGATTATGATATTGAAAAGGCAGAGTACGGCATTATCTATATTGACGAGATTGATAAGATCACTCGTAAATCGGAGAATGCATCTATTACGAGGGATGTTTCCGGTGAAGGCGTACAGCAGGCGCTGCTGAAAATTCTGGAAGGTACGCTTGCTTCCGTTCCGCCCCAGGGCGGCAGAAAGCATCCTCAGCAGGAATTGATTCCGATTGATACGACAAACATTTTGTTTATCTGCGGAGGGGCTTTTGAAGGTATTGATAAGATTATCGAGACGAGAATGGACAGAGGTTCGATCGGATTTAATGCGGAGCTGTCCAATAAGGATGATAAAAATGTCAGTGAGATTTTGAAGGAAGCGCTTCCCCAGGATTTTGTAAAATTCGGTATGATACCGGAGTTTATCGGACGTGTTCCGGTGACCGTGTCACTGGAGGCTTTGGAGAGGGAAGAACTGATCCGCATTCTGAAAGAGCCTAAGAATTCTTTGCTGAAGCAGTATGAAAAACTGCTTGAACTGGACGGCGTGGAGCTGCAGTTTGAGGAGGAGGCGTTGGAAGCAATTGCAGATCTGTCCCTGAGCAGAAAGACCGGGGCAAGAGGACTGCGGGCAATTATGGAAAATGTCATGATGGATCTGATGTATCGGATTCCGTCGGATAACAATATTATTGGCTGCACGATCACAAAGGCTGCTGTGGAAGGAACCGGGGAACCAAAACTGCGCTATCGCGACCGTGCGATAGGTACAGCTATGTAGAAATATGTGGAGATAATACGGGCGGGGTCAAAAAATTTGGCGCCGTCCTTGCTACTATTGGAGGAACTTTATGAATGAACTTTTACAGGAGATGCCGGCGGTGGCGCTGCGTGGAATCACAATTCTGCCGGGAATGGTTTCGCATTTTGATGTGAGCCGCAAAAAGTCCATAAAGGCAGTGGAAGCGGCAATGCGGGTGGATGGCCGTATTTTTCTCGTGACGCAGAAAGATATGAATACGGAAGAGCCGGGCGAGGAAGATCTGTATCGTATCGGTGTGATCGCGGAGATCAAACAGATCATCAAGCTGCAGAATGATATTGTGCGTATTATCGTGGAAGGTAAGAAACGGGCAGAACTGGCATATTTTACAGAAAAACAGGAGCATCTGCAGGCACAGGTCGTGCTATTCAAAAATGAGGAAGAACACTATCCGCCAGAAGTGGAGGAAGCGATGCTCCGAAGCCTTCAGGAGGCTTTGTTGGAGTATTGCACCGTGAATCCAAAGGTTGGGAAAGAACTGCGCAAACAGATAGAGGGATTGGCAAATCTGGAATCTTTTTTGAATACGGTCAGCAACAGTATTCCTCTTTCCTATGGGCGCAAACAGAAACTTTTGGAGGCAGTTTCATTGCAGGAGCGCTATGAATTGATGATGGGGATTCTTCTGAATGAGACAAATGTGACGCGGATTAAGAATGATCTGCAGCGCAAAGTGAAAGCCCGCGTGGACAAAAACCAGAAGGAATATATCCTGCGGGAGCAGATGAAAGTGATCCGGGAGGAATTGGGCGAGGATAATACCTCTTCCGATATCGAGCAGTTCGAGGAGACTTTGAAAAATCTGGATGCGGATCAGTCGGTGAAAGACCGGATTGCAAAGGAGATCAATCGTTTCAAAAACGTAGCCGCAAACCCGTCCGAGGGCAGTGTAGTGCGGGGATATATCGAGACTCTGCTGGAGCTGCCGTGGAATAAAAAGTCGGAAGATAATACAGACTTGCAGAACGCGAAAAAGATATTGGACGACGATCACTACGGCCTGGAAAAAGTGAAAGACCGCATGCTGGAATTTCTGGCCGTGCGCAGTCTGACCAGACGGGGGGACAGTCCGATCATCTGTCTGGTGGGACCTCCGGGTACAGGCAAGACTAGTATCGCCCGTTCTGTGGCGAGAGCCTTAGATAAAAAATATGTGCGTATCTGTCTGGGCGGCGTCCGGGATGAGGCGGAGATCCGCGGCCACAGGAGAACCTATGTGGGAGCGATGCCGGGGCGGATCATTCAGGGGATCAAAAACGCCGGAGTGAAGAATCCTCTCATGCTGCTGGATGAGATCGACAAAATGAGCAGTGATTACAAGGGAGATCCCGCCTCTGCAATGCTCGAAGTGCTTGACGGAGAACAGAATTCCAAATTCATGGATCACTATGTGGACATTCCGGTGGATCTGTCAGAGGTTCTGTTTATTGCGACGGCGAATGATGTGCATACGATCCCCCGGCCGCTGCTGGACCGTATGGAACTGATCGAGGTGACCAGTTACACGGAAAATGAAAAAATGCATATCGCAAAAGAGCACCTGATTGAAAAGCAGAAAGAAATGAACGGAATTCTGCCAAAGCAGCTTGTCATCGACGATGACGCTCTCGGACATATTATCCGGGGATATACGAAAGAGGCGGGCGTCCGCAATCTGGAACGAAAGATCGGGGAAATCTGCAGGAAAGCCGCCCGGGAGATCTATGAGGGAAAAAGCGATATGGTACGGATTGAAAATGAATGCCTGGAAACCTATCTCGGGAAAGAGCGGTATACGGTGGATAAGATCAATGAAAAGGATGAGGTCGGCATTGTGCGGGGACTCGCATGGACAAGTGTCGGCGGCGATACATTGCAGATTGAAGTAAATGTCATGCCGGGCAAGGGTGAATTCCGTCTTACCGGACAGCTTGGAGATGTGATGAAAGAATCCGCTCAGGCGGGGATCAGCTATATCCGGTCCGTCAGCGGGGAATACGGCATTGACGGAGAGTTTTTTACGAAAAATGATATCCACATTCATATTCCGGAGGGAGCTGTGCCGAAAGACGGTCCGTCAGCGGGTATCACGATGGCGACAGCAATGCTCTCGGCTATCACAGAGCGCAAGGTACGTGCGGATGTGGCCATGACCGGAGAGATCACCCTGCGGGGAAGAGTGCTTCCAATCGGCGGTTTGAAAGAGAAGCTTCTGGCGGCGAAAACTGCCGGGATCAGGACAGTCTGCGTGCCGGAAAAAAATATTCCGGATGTGGAGGAAATTGCAGATGAGATCAAAGACGGCCTGGAGATCCGTTTTGTAAGTAATATGGAACAGGTACTTGATATTGCCCTGCTGCATTGAATCGGATAGCAGCATAGAGGGCATTGGTATGCACAGTTGAAAAATGTCAGCGAAGCTGACGTGCATATTGCAGCAGGAATGTCAGAGATATTCCTGAAAATAAACGGAGGTGTGCGATGGTTATAAAAAATGTTGCACTGGAGACAGTGTGCGGATATACGAGTAAGCTGCCGAAAAATACGAAGCCGGAGATTGCCTTTGCGGGGAAGTCAAATGTGGGGAAATCATCGCTGATCAACGCCCTGATGAACCGCAAGTCACTGGCGCGGACTTCGGGGCAGCCGGGAAAGACACAGACGATTAATTTTTATAATGTCAATGATGTAATGTATCTCACGGATCTGCCCGGTTATGGGTTTGCAAAAGTTTCCCAGACAGAAAAGGAAAAATGGGGCAAAATGATCGAGAATTATCTCAACAGCTCCAAGCAGCTCCGGGCAGTATTTTTGCTCATCGATATCCGTCATGATCCTTCGGCGAATGACAAGATGATGTATGATTGGATGATCTACCAGGGCTTCCACCCGGTCATCATTGCGACAAAGCTGGACAAGATCAAGAGAAGCCAGATACAGAAGCAGATAAAAGCGATCCGGACGGGACTGAATGTGGAACCGGATACGATCATCATCCCCTTTTCTGCCCAGACAAAGCAGGGGCGGGATGAGATATGGGAGCTGATGGATCAGATTTTGGAGATACCGACGGCATAGAACAGAGCGCGCGGGGATTCGGAATAAAAGGATGCCTGTCCGGGCGGAGCCGAAACCTGCGGATGAGTTTTGAATTTTGATAAGGAATGAATATGAAGAACAAATATGTTTTTGTGGCGGTGCTGCTGGCGCTTATCCTGGCAGTCGGATCCGGCTTGACAGGTATTTATGTGAATCATCAGGAAAATAAAGACTCGCAGGGGGAGCTGCTGGTGGTGACTTCCTTTTATCCGATGTATATTGCGGCGGAAAATATTATCGGGGATTGTGACGGAGTGCGTGTCCAGAATCTCAGTGAACCCCAGACGGGATGTCTCCATGATTATCAGCTCACCGCGGAAGATATGAAATTGTTAGCTGCTGCGGATGTTTTTGTGGTGAATGGCGGCGGCATCGAGAGCTTTTTGACCGATGTGGCGGCGGAATATCCGGGCCTGAAGATCATCAATGCCTGTGAAAATCTGGAACTGGAGGATGACAATGCCCATGCATGGATGAGCATGGACAGCTATCTCGTACAGCTTGAGACGATCCGGGACGGCCTGATCCAGGCGGACCCGGAACATGAATCCGTTTACCGGGAGCATGAATCCGCCTATGCGGGACAGGTGCAGAAATTGTCGGATGAGGCGCAGGATCTGGAGGAACTCCTTGCGGGACAGCCGGTTGTCATTTTTCATGAGGCATATGAGTATGTGGCGGACGATTACGGACTGATCGTTGAGGGAGTCATGGATCTGGATGAGGAGCGTCAGGTCAGCGCCGGAGAAGTGGCGGATATTTTGGCTGCCATTGAAGAAAACCAGGTAAAAGTGATCCTGGCCGAGGAACTTTATGGCCGGGATATGGGCGAGATGATGGAAGCACAGACGGATGTAAAAGTGATTTATCTCGATACGCTCACCCGCGGAGATTATGAGGCCGACAGCTACCTGACAGGAATGGAACAGAATATAGAGTTACTGAGAGAGGCATTCCAATGATACGAAAAATTATAGAACCCTGTGGCCTGCACTGTATCAAGATGCATGACATCGGCGTGACCATAGGTGAACAGAACATTCTGAAAAATATTAATCTGCACATCCACTGCGGAACGCTGGCGGCAATTATCGGAAAAAACGGAGCGGGAAAATCCACTCTGATCCGGGCCATCCTCGGGGACATTCCCCACAGCGGCAGCATTGAGTTTAAGGACCGGGAGGACGGAAAAATTCAGAAACTGCGCATCGGATATGTACCGCAGACTTTGAATATCGAAAAAAAGACGCCCATCAGCGTCTATGATATGATTGCATGCTATCAGAGCCGGTATCCGGTTTTTTTAAAAAAGAGCAGAAAGCTGTATGACAGAATCCGGGAGCATCTGGAAATTTTTCAGGCGGAGGATCTGATCGACAAACAGGTCTGCAATCTCTCGGGAGGCGAACTTCAGAGAGTACTGCTGTCCATGGCGATTATGGATGAACCGAATCTGCTCCTGTTGGATGAGCCGGTGTCCGGAATTGACCAGAATGGTATGGATCTGTTTTACCACACGATCTCGGAGTTGAAGAAACATTATGATCTGGCGGTCATACTGATATCCCATGATCTGGACTATGTGGCGCAGTATGCGGATCAGGTTGTGCTGCTGGACGGCACGATATTAAAGCAGGGCAGCGTGCGCCAGGTGTACGAAAGCCCGGAGTTTTACCGGGTGTTCGGCGGATTTGATCTGGAAAATTATAAGCCGCGGCGCCAGAGAGAAAAGCAGGATAACAATGTTCATATGCCGAAGCATGTGCATGGGATCTGGAAGGAGGAAGAGTAGATGAATATGATAACTTCCTTATTTCAATACGATTTTATGGTGAATGCTTTTCTGGCAGTCATTATTATCACGCCGCTGTTCGGCATTCTCGGGACAATGATCGTGAATAACAAGATGGCGTTTTTTTCCGATGCCCTGGGACATTCTGCCCTGACCGGCATTGCGGTGGGGGTAGTCTGCGGAATACCGGACACAAATATTTCGATGGTCATTTTTGGCGTGGTGTTTGCCCTGCTGCTGAATTGGATTAAGAGTAAGAGTACGGCTTCCACGGACACGATCATATCCGTATTTTCCTCCTGCTGTATTGCGATCGGCCTGGCAATCCTGTCCCGGGGCGGCAATTTCAGCAAGTATTCCAGCCTGCTGGTGGGAGATATTCTGAGCATTACAAAGAGAGAGATTATTTATCTCCTGCTGATCTTTATAGCGACAATTCTGTTCTGGATCGTTTGCTACAACAGACTGCAGGCGGTGAGCCTGCATCGGACGCTGGCAAAGAGCAAGCAGTTCAGGATCCGGCTCATTGAAAATCTGTTTTCCGTGTTTATCGCCCTGATGGTCATGCTGTCCATCAAGTGGATCGGAATCCTGATCATCAATGCGTTGCTGATCCTGCCTGCGGCTTCCAGCCGGAATATTGCGGAAAATGTGCGGGAATATCATTTGTTCGCAGTGATCTTCTCCGTGTTTTCCGGTATTTTGGGATTGTTTATATCCTATTTTACCAATGTTGCAACGGGACCGATGATCGTTATTATCGCATCGGTGATCTTTTTTGCGACCTATTTTTATGGAAGAAACCGGTGAGAAAGAAAGTACGCAAGATAATATCTAAGTCGATGGAGGTGTTTTTATGGGGGATTATAAACCGCCTTTTACAATAACAAATGAGATATTAATGTATGTGTCATCCATTTCGGAAAAGATTGGAAACATTACGGCACGCAGCAGTATGGAAGCAAAACCGCACCTGAGAAAAAATAATCGGATCAAATCTATCCATTCCTCTTTGAAGATAGAGGCAAATTCTCTCTCATTGGGACAGGTCAGGGATGTAATCAACGGTAAAAACGTATTAGGAGAACAGAAAGAGATTCAGGAAGTCAAAAATGCCTATGCTGCTTATGAGCGCTTCTCTGAAATTGAGCCATACAGCATCAACTCTCTGAAGCAGTTTCATGGCATTATGACAAAATATGTTGTGGAGGAATCCGGTGATTTCCGAAAAGGAGAAGAAGGTGTATTTCATGGTGACCAGTGCATCTTTATGGCTCCGCCTGCCCGATTGGTTCCGCAGTTGATGAATGAGCTTTTTATCTGGATGAAAGAAGCTCATGGGAATGTTCATCCGCTGATCCTAAGCAGTGTATTTCACTATGAATTTGTCTTTATTCATCCGTTCGCTGATGGGAATGTAACAAGGAGATACCAGCAGAAAGCCGCATAACAGCGACAAACTG
>CAZJSI010000070.1:0-5221 GCA_964548675.1 uncultured Eubacterium sp.
GAGACAGCAGATCGACGGCTGTCTCTTTTGTTTTGGGCAAATATACATTAATGATAGAGGATAAGCAGTTATGAAATATGATTCAGTACAACAGTTTAACAGTGTAGAGAGATATATTATGCAGATGCGGCCGATTTTGCGCAAGCCTGTTCTGTTCAGCGACGGAACAGCGGATTACAGGATACCGCCGGAACCGAAGGCAGGAGAAAAAGTACGTATCCGGTTCCGGACCGCGGCGAATAATGTGGACCTGGTACTGCTCTGCCACGGTGAAGAGCGTCTGGAGATGAGGCTGGTGGAACGCAACCGGGATTTTGATTATTATGAGACGGAGATCCAGCTTGGAGATGAGAAGTACAGTTATCATTTTGAGGTGATATCCGGAATGGTCCGCTGCAGTTATGACCGGGCCGGGGTGGCGAGAGAATATCGGCCACAGTATGAATTTGCCATTATTCCCGGATTTTCAACGCCTGATTGGGCAAAAGGGGCAGTCATGTACCAGATTTTTACGGACCGGTTCTGTAACGGCGATCCGGATAATGATGTGGTGGATGGCGAATATTATTATATTGACCGTCTGACCAGAAAAGTGGAAAACTGGGACAAATGTCCTGCCGATTTTGATGTTGCCAACTTTTACGGCGGTGATCTGGCTGGCGTTATTTCAAAGTTGGACTATCTGAAGAAGCTGGGAGTGGAAGTGATCTATTTCAATCCGTTATTTGTCTCCGCATCCAGCCATAAATATGATATTCAGGATTATGATTATATCGATCCTCATTTTGGAGTGATTCTTGAAGATGGCGGAGAACCGATGTGGGAGGGATGTTCCGACAACCGTCAGGCGTCCATTTACAAGGAGCGTGTCACCAGCAGGAAAAATCTGGAGGCGAGCAACAGGCTGTTTATTAAGCTGGTGGAGGAAGCGCATGCGAGAGGAATGCGTGTTATTCTCGACGGCGTGTTTAATCACTGCGGTTCTTTCAACAAGTGGCTGGACAGGGAAAAAATATATGAAGGCAGTGAGAACTTTGAACCGGGGGCTTACGCGGTAAAGGAAAGTCCGTATCACAGCTATTTCCGTTTCCAGAATGACAACGCGTTTCCGGACAACTTTACCTATGAGGGCTGGTGGGGGCATGACACTCTGCCGAAACTGAATTATGAGGATTCCCCTGAATTGGAAGAGTATGTATTGAAAATTGCAAAAAAATGGGTGTCGGCTCCTTATAATGCGGATGGCTGGCGTTTGGATGTGGCGGCAGATTTGGGGCACAGCGTGGAATATAACCATTCGTTCTGGAAAAAGTTCCGGAAGGTGGTAAAGGAGGCTAACCCGAATGCTCTGATTCTGGCAGAACATTATGGCGATCCGAAAGAATGGCTGCAAGGTAACCAGTGGGATACGGTTATGAACTATGATGCGTTTATGGAGCCGATCACATGGTTTTTGACCGGTATGGAAAAGCACAGTGATGAATATAAGGATTACATGTTGGGAAATATTGAGAATTACCAGAACTCTATGACTCACTATATGGCAAGTTTTACGACGCCGTCGCTTCACTGTGCCATGAATCAGCTTTCCAACCATGATCATTCCCGATTCCTGACGAGGACGAATCACAAGGTGGGAAGGGTGGCGCAGCTCGGTTCGGAAGCTGCCAGCGAAAATGTAAATAAAGGTGTGTTGAAGGAGGCCGTAGTCATTCAGATGACCTGGCCGGGCGCACCGACACTCTACTATGGAGACGAAGCGGGGGTATGCGGATTTACTGATCCGGATAACCGCCGGACATACCCGTGGGGAAATGAGGATAGAGAACTGCTCCTTTTCCACAGGGATATGATCCGGATTCATAAAGAGAACCCGGCATTGAGGAACGGTTCGGTGAAGTTCTTAAAGGGAGAGAAGGATATTCTCTGTTATGGCCGTTTTAATCGGAAACAGCAGTTTGTGGTAATCGTCAATAATGACAGCTATTCCCGAACGATTGACCTGACTGTGAACGCCGCCGGAGTGCCAAAAGAATGTACGATGACCCAGGTCATGTATACAACGGAGAGCAATTATTCCGTTCTTCCCGTAGAATATACGATCAGCGGAGGACATTTTAAGATTACGCTGCCCAAATATTCGGCAGTGGTGTTAAAACACGAAGATGGGGAATAAAGTTTGCAAATATGACCAGATATGTGTATAATTTGATTATATTAAGAACTAAAATGATTTGGATGGAGGAAAAGAATGATGCAAAAAACGGCGCTTGTCATTATGGCCGCAGGTATTGGTTCAAGATTTGGCGGGGGAATTAAACAGCTTGCTCCTGTAGGACCAAACGGGGAGATCATCATGGATTATTCGATCCATGATGCTTTGGAAGCGGGATTTAACAAAATTGTTTTTATTATTCGTAAAGATTTGGAAAAGGATTTCCGTGAAGTCATCGGAAACCGGATCGAACAGTTGTGTGAGGTAGAATATGCTTTTCAGGAGCTGGACTGCCTTCCGGAAGGTTTTTCTTTGCCGAAGGGACGGACAAAACCATGGGGAACCGGACAGGCCGTGCTTGTGTGCAGGGATATTCTGCATGAGCCGTTTGCGGTGATCAATGCGGATGATTATTACGGGAAACAGGCCTTTGTGGCTGTTCACGACTATCTGGTGGAACATGCCAATGATAAGTACCGGTACTGCATGGCAGGGTTCATCTTGAAAAATACTCTGAGCGATAACGGGGGCGTGACCCGGGGTATCTGTAAGATCAATGAGGAGAAGAAGCTGTTGGATGTTGTTGAGACACACGATATTGTCAAATGCCCGGAGGGGGCAAAAATCAAGGGCACCGACCAGCTTGTGGATGCGGATTCCTATGTGTCCATGAACATGTGGGGACTGACGCCGGAATTTTTGGACGTGCTGGAAAAAGGTTTTGCCGAATTTTTAGGCGGACTGACGCCGGAAGACATAAAAGCGGAATATCTCCTCCCGACGATTATCGGGGGAATGCTGGAAGAACATCAGGCAACAGTAACGCTGCTCGAGACAGCGGATAAATGGTTCGGCGTAACTTATGCGGAGGACAGGCAGAGTGTGACGGACGCTTTTGCCCGGCTTATCGCGGATGGCGTGTATACCTCTCCGCTGAATAAATAGAATAAAAGGGCAGTCCCGGACGGCTGATAATCAAATAGTATAAAAATTACGATAGTAGTTGAAAATTTTGAAAATATATGGTAAAATGGATTTGCTGCAGACAAACAGGCAGAGTGATAAGCAATTATTTCGTATGCCAGATTCGTGGATTTAGCAAAATCCTGTTGGAACTTTGGTTGTAAAAAGTCTTTGTCCATGATATGATGAATACGATAAAGTAAAATCATATGGGCATAATTTAAGGAGGAAGACGTTTTGCTGGAAAATGAACTGACAAACATTGAAATGCTAATTATGAAATGCATTTGGGATACACCAGAAGAATTGGCGTTGTCACAATTAGTAGCAATGGTAAACGAGAGATTTAAAAAGAGCTGGAGGCCGCAGACGATATCAACCTATCTGGCACATCTGGTGCGTAAAGGTTATCTGACAATGCGCAGACAGGGGAAAGTTTTTCTTTATCATCCGGAGGTATTGGAATTGGATTACCGTTCTACTCAGATGGATGAACTTGTGCACTACTGGGGAGACCCGGGGACGCCGAAAGAATTTTTATCCGCATTTTTTAACGGCAGCGGCGACGAAAAGGAAGATGAGGAACTGCGCAAGTTAGTGGATCTGATGAATGAGTTGGATTAATTTTTTCTTTTTTGTAATTTGTCTGAATGCTGTGACGGGGACCGCAGCCTATTTTCTTTGCAGGCTGTTGGCGCAGTTTGCGGAGAATATCGGGGCGATCCGGATCGTTTATCCAATGTACCGGCTGGTCGAATTTTTCTATATAGTACCGATCGGATGGTTTTATAACCGGTTTCGGTATTATGGCCGTGTGCATACTGATACGATAGGAGATTTTTGTCTGGGAAACCGGTTTATCCGTGCTGTTGTACTGGCTCTTAGTGTGGCGTGGATCATCGGTGCGGTTGTGAGAGCGGTAAAGTATATCCGGAAGTATAAGAGTTTTCTCTGGATAAAGTGGAAGAATATACCGTTTTTCGATGAAGGTTACATGAAACTCATGGAGCATTGCTATCCGGGAACAAACTGGAAGCATGTCACACTGTGCACAAACTTCCTGCTGAAGTCGCCCTGCGTCATGGGAACATTCCGCCATGACCTGGTGCTTCCGGAAACGGATTATGCGAAGAAGGATATGGCGATCATACTGATGCACGAGGCGACGCATATTGCCAGACATGATAATCTGTGGAAGAAGATTGCTTTGGGCATTGTGATCATTAATTGGTTCAATCCGGTTTTGAAAAAGTATATCGATGAGCTGGATGAGTGGTCGGATACCGCATGTGATATCACCGTATGTAAACGATTCCTGGGGAATGATCCCCATACGTATTTTGAAGTGCTGATGAGGACCCGCACAAGAGGCCGCTCTCTGATACCGCCGTTTGTCTCACAGATGAGTAGCAGCGAATCACTAAAGAGGAGGATGGAGCGGATGATAAAATGGAAAAAGAATGGGCGGAAGGCACTGGCAAGTGTCCTGCTCACGGCAGTGTTGGTGGCAGGTTCTTCCGTAACAGCGTTGGCAGCAGGAGCTGGGATAGTAGATACACAGAAAGAATTATATAAGGCAACGAGATATACAGAAACTGATTCCGCGAATGAGATGGATGATCTGGAAGAGTTCGAGATTCCTGCTGATGAGGTGGATGAGGAAAAATGGGCAAATGCGATTGTCTATGGTGAGGAAAGCATTGAACCCATGACCGTGCAGAAATATTTTGACTGGAATATTCCTGGCGGTGAGTTTGCACGTTCCACGGCTTTTATTAAAAGAGCGGGGACAACGATTATTGTATCCTGTTACGTATATTCTTCTTCTTATCATCGGGTAGGCATCCGCAGACCGGATGGATCTCAGTTATATGTGAATGGAAAAGGACAGGTGACTCATACATTTAATTGTGAAAAGTATGGTACATACTATGTATATGTGGAGAATATGGGTTCTTCAGATTTGTATGCTGCAGGTTACTATATAAGATAAGCTGACTGTTATAGCTATAATGGCCGGCTATCCAAATACACATAATTCTA
>CAZJSI010000070.1:5321-15042 GCA_964548675.1 uncultured Eubacterium sp.
GATAAGCTGACTGTTATAGCTATAATGGCCGGCTATCCAAATACACATAATTCTATTTTCAAAGCAGAGAAGCTGCCGTAAGGCAGCTTCTTCTGTTATCCTGAAATATTCATGTGAGACTGATGTATATACATATGAGGACGACAAATAAGAATGTATCATGTCGAATTTTGTCGACAACAGACGATAAACTTAAAAATATGTTAAAAATGTAGAGAAATATAGTTACATTTAATAGAAAAGTTGGTAAAATCTACTTGCATAAATGTATTTTTACATTACTAAGAAAATGCGTAAAGGTGGGAGCTACGACATGGAAAAGAGAGTTTCGAGAGAAGAAATCATTAAAATGCACGTGGTGCAGCAATTGGAGCGCAAGAAAGCGCTGCTTGTGAACCTGCAGCTTCAGCAGGGCAGGAAACAGGATGACTGTGATGGTATCATTACGGAGGAGGAACGCAGACGGTATGAGGTAGGAATGAATGTATCGTATCTGAACGGAGTATTTCCAAAGCAGTTTTGTCTGCCAAATTATTTCCGTGGTGAGAATGCTTATTATCCGACAGGAAAAAGTACGATTTACCGTCGTATGCCTGAGAGTGAAGACCGGTATAATGATTTTACGGCTGAACGGATACGCCGTCTGATATCTGAGTGTGGAAAACAGGAAACGGCAGTTATTCCGGAAATCATTGATGCGCATTATGGGATACCGAGTGAATGGATGGGATTTACAAGCAATTTTGACGAAGCATTATTTTATGCATGTTGTACCGTCGACGAACGGTCGGGGGAATGGCGCCCACTGGAAGAAAAAGATTTTCAGACGCCTGCGCATGATGGTGAGGCGGACAGACGCTATGGCGTGGTCTATATGGCAGACGCCGCGGACGTCCGGTTCAGGGAAAGGCCGGATGGAGACATGGAATATGATCTCATGACGCCGGCAGGGTCACAGCCGTTGATGAGAAACACAATGCAATATGCTTATGCGATGCGCCTTCGCGAGGGAGATGATCTGACGCAGGATATACGTTTTGACAGGCTGGTATTTGAACAGTCGGAGAAATTGTGCCGCGATATTTATAAAAGGATGGATGCCGGTAAGATGCTGTTTAATAATAAAAAATTAATAAAATAAATGGTTGTCAATTTCTTTTTCTTGCAGTATGATATTTTCATGCATGATTATGCGCAAAGATAGCAAATATTAGAGGACGTGTGGAGATAAAATATGGCAGGACGTAAGAAAATTTCCAGAAGGCAGAGAAGAAAACGGAAGCTGATTATTTTTGTAATAGAGATCATTATTTTAATATTGTTGGCGATCGTATTATTTTTCTATAACAAATTAGATTTGATAGAGACAGATACACTGGACAAGTCAAAGGTTAAGGTAAATGAGGTGAGCGAGGAGACGCAGGCGACCTTCCAGGGATATACGACGATCGCGCTGTTTGGATTGGACAATCGTGAGCAGGGCGTGTATACAACCGGAAACAGTGATCTGATCATGATCATGAATATCAACAATGACACGAAAGAGGTCAGCATGGTTTCTGTTTACCGTGATACATATCTGAACGTTGCGGCGGCAGATGAGGATGAGAGATTTCGTAAAGCAAATGCGGCGTATGCGGCGGGAGGACCGGAGCAGGCGGTGACGATGCTGAACCGGAACCTGGATCTGGAAGTTGACAACTATGTGTCCTTCGATTTCTCGGCGGTAGCGGATGCCATTGACATTCTGGGCGGAGTTGACATTGAGATTGAGAGTGAAGCGGAACTGGGATACTTAAATGATTATATTTTGGCAAATAATGATATACTGGGAACTGATTCACCGACGCTCAACACAGTTGGGACGCATACTCTGGACGGCGTGCAGGCGGTTGCCTATGCGAGAATCCGCTATACCAAGGGCGGAGATTACAAGCGTGCGGAGCGCCAGCGCCGGGTATTAAATGAGATGATAAAGAAGGCGAAGAAAGCAAACCTTGTCCAGTTGAATGAACTTGTGGATACGATTTTCCCGAAGATCAAGACAGACCTTGCCAAAAAGGATATTGTTTCGATGATGACAGCTATGATCGGTTATGACATGGCAAACAGCGGAGGCTTCCCCTATGACAGGACAACCACAACGCCGAGTAAGTCAGTCGGAAATGTCGTAGTTCCATGTACGCTGGAGAACAACGTGATCGAGCTTCACAGGCAGCTGTTTGCAACAGAGAGTTATGAACCGTCCTATACAGTGAAAGAGTATAGTGAGTTTATTATCAACAATACCGGCCTGACAGAAGAGGATGCAGCCGTAGATCAGTTTAATGACGGTGATGATTTCACCGGATCAGGACATACGACAGGGGAGGACGAAGAATGATACGGTTATTTATTTGCCCGAACTGCGGGTGGCTGAGAACCGTTTCGAGAAGATCCAATGTTGAGTGCTTTAAGTGTTCCGAGGTCTCTATGGTACCGGTGAAACTGGAGTATTCCCGCTATATTCACATGACGGAGCAGGAAAGGCAGGATTACGCGGACAGTTGGATGTATATTCACAAAAGTAAAAAATAATAGTATATTTGATACGAAAAGTCACAAATAATACACAAATAATCGTTACAATGAAGCCTGTAGGGTATACCCTGCAGGCTTTAAAAATGTGCTGTTAAAGATTTTGAACGCAGGTATGTGTGAAACACATATATGCATATAATGTGATAAGGAGAGTTGATTCAAATGGACGACTTTTATGATAACAGGGAAGAAAACACATCAGATTCCACGTATTCTTACAATTACAGCGACAGAGAACGGAACCGGACCGTACATGAGGGGGATTATAACGCCCGTCGTGATGAAAACAGATATTACTATGGCGGACAGAATGAAAATCAGAAAACGCAGGGACGCAATTACAGTTATGAAAATGTATATGGAAACGAGCCCTACAAGGAGCGTTATAATGAACCGATGGGAAGACAGTCCCGCAGGAACAGGAAGAATGGAGGTTCCGGTTTTGGAATGAAGCTGATAAGGTGTGCGGTATTGGCGGTAGTATTTGGGTTGATCGCAGGCGGCGTATTTCAGGGGATGAATTATGCTGCCGGGGTAAATTCAACGAACAATGCCGCAGTTCAGGAGACAGAAACGCAGAAACTGGAAAATACTGCTACCAGCAAGGCTGTGACAGAACAGACGGTGGTAGTATCGGACGTATCAGGCATTGTCGAGAATGTCATGCCGTCAATCGTGGCGATCACGAATATGAGCCAGACCGAATATTACAATTGGTTCGGCCAGTCAGAGGTGCGTGACAGCCAGAGCTGCGGGTCCGGCATTATTGTGTCGGATGATGACGATTATCTCTATATAGCGACGAATAATCATGTGGTGGCAGGGGCCAATTCGCTGACAATCTGTTTTTTTGACGACACGACCGTGGCGGCAGAAGTAAAGGGAACAGATGCGGATTCCGACCTGGCGGTAGTATCTGTAAAAAAGAAAGACCTGGAAACCGATACATTGTCCCAGGTAAAGATTGCTACAGTCGGAGATTCGGATGCTCTGAAGGTAGGGCAGGCGTCTATCGCCATCGGAAACGCTCTGGGCTATGGACAGTCTGTGACGACAGGTGTGATCAGTGCATTGAACCGGGAGGTGACAACCACGGATTCACAGACAGGTGAATCTACAACAAATGATCTGATCCAGACAGATGCGGCGATTAATCCGGGTAACAGCGGAGGAGCGCTGCTGAATGTCAAAGGCGAGGTGATCGGTATTAATTCCATCAAATATTCGGATACGGATGTAGAGGGAATGGGGTATGCGATTCCGATGGCTACTGCAAGCCCGATCATTGATGAATTGATCACCAGACAGGTGGTAGATGAGGCGCAGAGTGCGTATCTTGGTATTGTCGGAGTAGATGTGACGTCTGATGTGGCCAAAACCTATGATATGCCGGAAGGCGTTTATATTGCCCAGATCTCTGCGGGAAGCGCGGCACAAAAGTCGGGACTTTTAAAGGGGGATATCATTACCGCTTTTGACGGACACAGCATTGGATCCATGGAGGCTCTGGAAGACCAACTGCAATACTATTCGGCGGGAACGACCGTGGATGTGGTCGTTCAGAGAGCTGCCAATGGCGAATATAAAGAGCAGACGATTTCCGTGACATTGGGAAGTAAAAAATAAGTTTTGCGGGGAGAAAGTGGCTTTACGCTGTTTGCAATTTGTGATAAGATTAACGCATAAGTAATGAACAGTATTGGAGGCAGCTTAAAATGACGAAAAAGAGAATTGCAATTGCATTAGGGCATGATGCGTTGGGGACGACTCTTCCGGAGCAGAAGAAGGCGACAAAAGCGGCTGCAAAAGCAATTGCGGATCTGATTCAGGATGATTGCCAGGTTGTTATTACACACAGCAATGGACCTCAGGTTGGCATGATTCATACTGCAATGTCAGAGTTTCATAGATTGTACAGGGAATATACGGCGACGCCGATGTCCGTATGCTCGGCAATGAGCCAGGGGTATATCGGATATGATCTGCAGAATGCGATCCGCAGTGAATTGATGGCGCGCGGCGTCTACCGGACCGTATCGACGATCCTGACACAGGTGGTCGTAGATCCCTATGATGAAGCGTTTTACAAACCGTCCAAGATCATCGGGCGCACTCTGACTGAGGAAGAAGCGGAGGAGGAAGAGCAAAAGGGAAATCATGTAATCCGCACTGAGGATGGATACCGCAGGATCGTGGCAGCGCCGAATCCGATTGAGATCGTGGAGCTGGATGCGGTAAATGCCTTGATGGATGCGGATCAGGTCGTTATTGCAGCGGGCGGCGGCGGTATTCCGGTTTTACAGCAGGGGACAACGTTAAAGGGCGCCAGCGCTGTGATCGAGAAAGACCTGATTGCCGGACTGCTTGCCGATGGAGTGAATGCGGACCAGCTGATCATTCTCACCGGGGTGGATTGTGTATATAAGGACTATGGGAAGGACAAGCAGGAACCGATCCATATGCTGAACTGCCGTCAGGCACAGGAGTATATTGACAATGGAGAGTTCGGAGAGGGAACCATGCGTCCTAAGATTGAGACGGCGCTCTCATTTATCGGCGATTCCGCGATGCGTTCCGTGCTGATTACGAGACTGGGGAGTATCGAAGCAGCGATGGCGGGACAGACCGGAACTATTATAAAGAAACGCTGATCGAGTCGGCATTTCCATAAAAAACAGGGGTTTTTATGTAGATTGAAGGGTTTTTTGAGATTGGAAGATTGTGTTCTAAGGAAAGGAAACAGTTATGAAAGAAATCAGAAAAACCAAAATTGTATGTACATTAGGTCCTTCTACAGATAAGGACGATGTGTTGCGCCAGTTGATGCTGGAGGGAATGAATGTTGCACGTTTTAACTTCTCACATGGCACTCATGAGGAACAGAAGGTTCGTCTGGATAAGCTGGTGGCTTTGCGGGAAGAACTGGGGCTGCCGATTGCAGCGCTGTTGGACACAAAGGGACCTGAAATTCGGCTGAAACAGATTGAAGGCGGAAAAACGGAACTGAAGGAAGGACAGCTTTTTACTCTGGCAATCGGAGATTTTGTCGGAGATGCAAACCGGGTTGCCATCACTTATGAAGATTTGTATCAGGACGTTAATGTGGGCACACGGATTTTGATTGATGACGGCCTGATTGAGATGAAAGTAGTTCGTATAGATGGAACAGACATTGTCTGTGAAGTGGAAAATGGCGGTATGATCTCCAACAAGAAAGGCGTGAATGTGCCGAATGTGGAGTTGTCCATGCCATATATCAGCGAGACCGATTATAGCGATATTGTTTTTGGAATAGAGCAGGGATTCGATTTTATTGCTGCCTCTTTTGTGCGTACTGCGGAGGATGTACTTCAGATCCGCAGGATCCTTGATGAGTACAACTGCAACAGCATTAATATTATTGCAAAGATTGAAAATAAACAGGGTGTTGATAATATTGATGAGATCATTCGTGTATCCGACGGTATCATGGTGGCTCGTGGTGATATGGGAGTTGAGATTCCGCAGGAGGATGTGCCGATCATTCAGAAGCTGATCATCAGGAAAGTATATATGGCAGGCAAGCAGGTTATCACAGCGACACAGATGCTGGATTCCATGATGAAGCATCCGCGTCCGACCAGAGCCGAAGCTACGGATGTGGCAAATGCGGTTTATGACGGGACAAGCGCGATCATGCTTTCCGGAGAGACGGCTGCAGGAGATTATCCGGTGGAAGCTCTTCAGACAATGGTAAAGATTGCGGTTCGTACAGAGCAGGATATCAATTTCTCAGAACAGATGAAAAAGCGTGATGTGCTGACCAATCCGGATATCACAAATGCGATTGCCCATGCTACCTGCACAACCGCTATGGATCTGAATGCATCTGCGATCATCACAGTTTCCAATTCCGGACGTACCGCGCAGATGGTTTCCAAATACCGCCCGAGCTGTCCGATCATCGGATGTTCAGTGGATAAAGGCGTCTGCCGCAAACTGAACATGTCCTGGGGCGTGACGCCGGTCCTGGTAGAGTTAAAGGATAATTCTGACGAACTGTTTGACCATGCGGTAGACAGAACGGAGCAGGCGGGTCTGATCACACAGGGCGAGATCGTAGTTATTACAGCGGGCGTACCGCTGGGAGTGTCCGGTACAACGAATATGATCAAGGTTCATGTGGCGGGTCATATTCTGATGACAGGTAAAGGTTTGACAGATAAATCCATATCTGCAAATCTGTGTGTGGCTGAGTCTGTGGAAGACCTTCAGGATAAATTTAAAGAGGGCGATATCATTGTCACGAATGATACATGCAATGAGATGATGCCGCAGATTCGGCTGGCATCCGGATTGATCATTGAGGAGGATGGAACCAATACACACGGAGCGATCGTAGGTTTGAGTCTTGATCTTCCGGTTATCGTGGGAGCGTCTCAAGCGACTAAGATCCTGAAAACAGGTTCGTTTGTGACATTGGATGCACAAAAAGGCGTAGTGAGCTGTAACAGTTAAAAGTAAAATTTAAAATCCCGCAGGATGTGCCGTAAAAAGCATGATATGATCCCCCTTAGGTAGACAAGGTAAATAAAGTCTGCTTAAGGGGGATTTTTATGTCCAAACCAAAGTTTCCTCCGGAAATTAAAATCCATGCTTGTGAGGACTTTTTTGATAAGGTATGAATTTCTTTATTCCCGCAGGCAACGAGCCAGGCAGCCATGCCTGCATGGATATTTAGCGGCTGCCGCGAGGATCAAATATCTCGCGGCAGGGTTGATACCCCGCGGCTTGCTACGGGGTATTTGAGTCCCACAATGGAGACGGATAGATTCCCGCATCAGCTTTGTCTGCCAATGCTTTTACGATACCGGGTTTATCTTCACGATAAGTTATGCCGTACCATTTATCCGGGCTTTCCAGTACTTTAACAGCGGCTTTATCCTCCGCAAGAAGCTGACTGACTACGGAAGGGAGGAAATATTCCCCTTTCAGTGGATTGGAGACGAGAGCTTCATCTAAAAATGCGGGGAAGCGTGACTGTGATTCGGTGATAAAGCTTTCGGTAAATCCCCATAAATTCATTGATACGATTGTTTCCCCGTCTATGTCGGTCCAGGTTTCACCTTTGTCTTCCGTAAAGCGGATACCGTTTTCATACTGCTCGATCTGGGTGTGCTCAACAACACTGACGAGATTGGCGTCAGCGTCAGCGGTGCAGACGCCGCGGGAAACGCTTCCGTTTTCGGTAACTGTATTTTTGAGAAGATATCCCACCATGCAATAGCGGTATTTTTCGTCATCCGTATGGTTGGAAAGATAATCGTAAATGATCCGGAAACATTCGGCGCCGTAATAGTCATCGGCATTGATGACTGCAAATGGGGCGTCGATCAGATTTCGGGCTGCCAGAATAGCATGGCAGGTTCCCCACGGCTTTTCCCTGCCTTCCGGCACAGCGTAGCCCTCCGGTAAATCTTCGAGATCCTGATAAGCATATTCTACGTCCATATAGAGTGAAATATGGTTCCCGATTTTTTCTTTAAATGCATCCTCGATAGAATGTTTGATGATAAAAATAACTTTTTCAAAGCCCGCGCGCTTTGCGTCGTAGAGAGAGTAGTCCATGATGACCTCGCCGTGGCTTCCCACCGGATCCATCTGTTTTAAACCGCCGTAGCGGCTGCCCATTCCTGCTGCCATTACAACTAAAATTGGTTTTTTCATTATTATGTATCCCTTTCCGCATTATAATTCTGCCTTTTTATTATAAGTGTTCCTGTCAGGAAACGCAATCAAATACGGTCACATTTTTTCGGAAGAAAAGGTTGCAAATAAGGAAGAAAAGAGAGAAGATAACAGTAGAATCAGAAACAGTATAAATGGGAGACAAAAGATGCTGATTAAAAACGGGCTTGTATTTTGCAATAATGGTGTGTTTGAAAAAGTGGATCTTGTATGTAATGAGCGGATTACCGGAATAGGGATTCTGGAAGGGACGGCTGATTTGGATGCGGAGGGAAAGTATGTGATTCCGGGCCTGGTGGATATCCATACACATGGGGCTGTAAACGAAGATGCCAGCGACGGCAGTACAGAGGGGCTGACCAAAATGTCGCGTTATTATGCAGAGCGCGGAGTGACTTCATGGTGCCCCACAACGATGGCGCTGCCTGAGGATAAATTAATACATGCGATGCATGCAGTCAGGGATTTTGAATCCGATGGTGCAAAATGTGTCGGTATTCATTTGGAAGGACCCTTTTTAAGCTGCGGAAAGCGGGGAGCGCAGCGGGCGGATTATTTGAGAAAACCGGATGTGGATATGTTTTTGCGGCTGAATGAGGCGAGCGGAGGCCTGGTGCGTATGGTCACGGTGGCGCCGGAGGAGGATGAAAATTTTGCTTTTATACGAAGAGTGAGTAAAATGTGTATGGTCTCGCTGGGACATTCCGTGGCGGGGTATGAGACGGCATACGCGGCCTTTGAAGCGGGAGCAGCTCATGTTACGCATATGTTTAACGGGATGAACGGGCTGCATCACCGCAATCCGGGGATCATAGCGGCGGCTTTCGATGCGGGAGTGACTGCGGAGATCATCTGCGATGGGATGCACATTGAACCCTCAGTTATACGGATGGCATACAGATTATTTGGAGATAAAATGACATTGATATCAGACTCCATGAGATGTGCCGGGATGCCGGACGGTGACTATGAGCTGGGAGGGCAGCCTGTTACTGTGAAAAACAGGAAGGCGGTCCTGGCGGACGGAACCCTGGCGGGATCTTCGATTCATTTGATGGATGCGCTTCAAAATGCTGTGAACTTTGGAATTCCGCTGGAAGCGGCAGTGCGGGCGGCAGCATTTACACCGGCGGAGGTTATTGGAATGGAAAAGGAAATCGGCCAGATCAAAATCGGGTGCCGTGCAGATCTTTTGATTCTGGATAAAAAGCTGAATCTGGAAACAGTTATCATTGGAGGCCGTATTTATAGTTGAGGCCGTGCGGTTGAGGCTGTGCTGCAAAAAATACTTGCAACAGCCACATTTGCGTGATATAATCTCGGTGGAGCAAAGGAAAAGATTTTTGTTCCGCCAAATAAGGGTGGATTCCCGAGTGGCCAAAGGGGACAGACTGTAAATCTGCTGGCAATGCCT
>CAZJSI010000071.1:0-14834 GCA_964548675.1 uncultured Eubacterium sp.
TTTTCCTTCTTTCTTTTCTACGGTTACACCCGGCCAATTACCTACATACTGAGCACTACCTGTCAATTGATTGAACAAAGTCGTCTTACCACAGTTCGGGTTACCCGCAAGTGCGATTTTAATACTCATGATATCTCCTCTCTGTTTTTGTTCTTCATAACTTTAATTAGATTATTCTAACTTATCTTCCAAAAATGGAACTACTCTACCTCAATCATCTCTGCATCAGCTTTACGAACACTCAGCTCATATCCGCGTACGTTCAGCTCGATCGGATCGCCAAGCGGCGCCACTTTACGAACCTGAATCTGTGCGCCTTTCGTAATTCCCATATCCATGATACGACGTTTCACCGGACCTTCCCCGTGCAGACGCTTCACTACAACTACTTCATTGACTTTTGCATCTTTTAACGTTTTCATTGTCTCTCCCTTTCTTGATTTCGTTATTTTATAACGATTGCATTACCGGTTCACCAGCCTGCAGCCGCATTAGCTCACCCACATCGTTATATCATGATCCTATTAGCCATAGTTTTATCCAAAGCAATCCGGCTGTCCTTTACCTGAAGAATCAAATTGCCTCCCACTTCACTCACCACACTGACGGACTCATCCACCACAAGTCCCAGCTCTGCCAAATGCTGGCGTATCTGATCCTTTCCGGTAATTTTTTTTATCACTACAGTTTCTCCGGTCTTTGCCATTGATAAAGGCATCATATGAATCTCCTCCTGAGTTAGTAAAAAATAATTTTTTCTACACAATGCTATTATTCGTTAGAACTTTCTAACTCTTTAACATATCAGAGTTTAACACTCCTAACTTATATTTGTCAATACTTTTTTGATTTTTTTTCTCAAAAAAGCGAAAGAAATCCCTCCGAACTAAAAAATGCTGTTCCAGGCGCTCATAAACATACAAAAAGACATCAAAATTGATGTCTTTTTGTATGGGTTTTATTAGGATTTAGGTAAATAACATTGTATTCAGAGGCTCGGTAATGTCTCTTTAACGAATACAACTGCATTATAAACCAAATTTGCTGATTTGTAAAATTATAATATTTTTTCTGTTATGTCAATAACGCATAACTCTTTATCAGTCTTCCCACGGACGGATCCTGTACACCGCGCCAATCTCATCACAAATTTTTTGGCACTCTGCCTCTTCCTCTCCGGTGAGTGTGGTTGCCACAGTAGACATCACCACTTTCGGCACATATTTTGTACATTTTCTGGCAAAATCAATCATGGCGTCAAAAGATTTATCTCCGAATTTACTTTGCACCAGCTCATGGTACCTCTCGGCGTTTGGCGTGTTCAGGCTGATGGATATCGTATCGATCAATCCCTCCAATTCCGGTGTGACGTCCCGGCCATGAATCAGATTGCCCAGGCCGTTTGTATTAATACGGATCGGCATTTTAAAAGTTTCCTTCACATATTCCGCCACAGGGAGCAGCACATCAAGGGCTTCCATAGGCTCACCGAAACCGCAGAATACAACTTCCTCATACTGCGTCATATCGAATTTATCAAATTCCGCGATCACTTCCTCCCTGGAAGGTTCACGTTCCAGCCACAGGCTGCCGGATTCACCGATGCGGTCCATTGTCTGACGCAGACAGAACGTACAGGCGCAGGGACATCTATTTGTCAGATTTACGTATAAATTGTTGTGTACTTTATATAAAATTTCCATTTTTCATTCCTCTTTTCTCTTTATTTTTCCAAAGAAACACTGATTTAATCAGCGTTTCCCTAACTTTACAAGATGATCTTCAAAACATACTCCGTCTGTCAGCGGAATATCCCGCTCTATGGAACTCAGGATACATTTCTTGATAAAATTGGATGCTTTTTTCACAGACTGCCCGAAAGGTACCCCATTTACCGCATCCGCGCCAAGAATCGAAGCAAAAATATCTCCGGTGCCGGAACGGGATGTTCCCACCTTGTGGGTCCTCAGCACCTTAATGTCCTGTCCTTTTTCGTAACATAGGTTTGCCACAAAGCTTCCCTGCGGAATTCCTGTAACAACAATCTTTTCCGGGCCACATTCACTGAGCTTATGCGCCATCGCCTCAATTTCTGTAACCTTCCATTTTTCTTTATAGGGAGTGTCCGTCAATATACATGCCTCAGTCAGATTCGGCGTCAGAATATCCGCATACTGCACCAGCTTCTTCATCTCCGTACACATTTCCATCGTATAGGTAGGATAAGGCTTCCCATAATCTCCCATGACAGGATCGATGAGGACAATGGTATCCTCTCTGCCAAAATCTCTCAGGAAACGGCCCACAAGCGCAATCTGCTCTTTTGATCCTAGAAAACCGGTACATATCCCGTCAAAATGCAGGTCCAGCTTCTTCCACTCCTCAATATACGGCTCCATCTTCCCTGTATAATCTTCAAAAAAGAAGCTTTCAAATCCGGTATGGTTGGAAAATATCGAGGTCGGTACCGGGCAGCACTGTATCTTCATTACGGAGATGATCGGCAGCGCCACCGCGATCGAACAGCGCCCGAAACCGGAAAAGTCATTCACCACCGCTATTTTCTTTTGATTATTATGTGAATCTGTCATATATTCCTCTCCATATTGTTTTGTATCTGCATCCTTTTGTATCGCAAAACTGGCTTTTTTTCAACAGCCAGTTTTTCAATACTCATACACTCCAGTCCTGGTTAGAAGAAATTTTATGATACGGGAAAAGCTTTTTTCTTTCCCGCATCATAAAAGGGAGCCATAAAGGCTCCCACCGTTTTGAAGCTATCAGCTAAAGTAAATGGGCAATAAAGCTTGTCGAGACGTTTTTCACAACAAATAAATAGCTTCTCTTATAGTATACATGAAACGCCCATAAACTTCAAACTAAATTTTCTAACTTATAAAAATAATATTATTTCATCCCAATTTCGTCAGCATATGAACAACGCCGGTACTTGCCAGCGCCATTATCAGTCCCGATACGAAATTTCCACACATCACACTCAGAATAATAATGTAAGGCTTCATGTTCAGCACACCGGCTATAATACTTCCCGTCCAGGTACCTGTCCCCGGAATCGGTACGGCTACATATGCAAAAACGGCGAATGGACCAAGTTTCTTTATTTTGTCCTGATTGTTAGATACAATTTTATCAATCCATCCGATAAACCGTTTCAAAATGCCATGTCGTTTGCAAAAACGGTAAAACCAATTGGTGAAAAATGCAAGAAAACACACAATAATAAAGCTGCCGGCCAACGCCATTACATATGCCTGAGCCGGGTTCAATTCCAGAGCGATCCCGAACGGAATCGCACCCTTTACTTCTACTGCCGGCACCATTGCCACTAAAAATGTCCATATCATCCGTCGAAATAGTATCATGTCTTCCTCCTGAAATCCTTCTTCCTTAGCCCTATATCTATTTTTTACCAAGTTTCGAATATCATGTAAATAGACTTCAGGAATTCTTAAAACTTTTTCAGAAATCGACAAGAAACTTATTACGATTTACACCGTTTTCTATGTTTCAATAATCCTCTCCAGCTCGGCGGATATACAAGGATCAGCAGAGGAAAAAGTTCCAGCCTGCCTGCAAGCATATCAAACATCAGCACATATTTACTAAAGATCGATAACACGCCAAAATTCTTCGTCGGGCCAACCATATCCAGACCCGGTCCGACATTGTTCATTGTGCCGACAACCGCCGTAAAAGTCGTGACCAGTCCTTTTCGCTCAAAACTCACAAAAAATACGGACACTACCAGTATCGTCACATATGCGATAAAATAAACATTAATGCCATGGATGGATTCTTCATCTACCGGTTTTCCCCCCATCTTGATTTTCCTGATACTTTTCGGGAATACATAGGAATTCAGCTCCCTCAGGATTGTCTTGACGGACAATATAAATCTGGAAACCTTCATACCACCGCCGGTACTGCCGGCACAAGCGCCTACAAACATCAGAAAAAGCAGGATGCACTTTGATGTGGAAGGCCACTGGTTAAAATCCACCGTCATAAAACCGGTAGTCGTGATAACAGAAGCTACCTGAAAAGCCGTATCTCTCAGGTTCTGTTCAAAACTTCCTGCCCAATTATATACATCAATCATAATAACGGCGATCGCCCCGCCTATGATCAGAAAATAATCCCAGATTTCCTCCATGTGGCGGATCTGCCTCCATTTTCCCAAAAGGAGCAGGTAGAACGCATTAAAGTTTACCCCAAACAAGATCATAAATATGGTAACTACCCATTGTATATATGGCGTGCAGCTCATCAAACTGTCATTTTTGATGGAAAATCCCCCGGTACCCGCCGTAGAAAAGGCCGTGGTCAACGCCTCAAATAAGGGCATATGGCCCGCCACAAGCAGCACAACCAGGACCAGTGTCATCACAAAATAAATAATGTACAGAATTCTTGCCGTATGCATCACTTTCGGCACCAATTTACCTACGGACGGTCCCGGGCTTTCCGCTCTCAACAGGTTCATATTGGAACCGCCTGTCATCTGAATGACCGCCAGTAAAAATACAAGAACTCCCATACCGCCGATCCAATGAGTAAAACTGCGCCAGAACAACATACAATAGGACAGCGCCTCAATATCACTCAACACACTGGCTCCCGTCGTCGTAAACCCGGAAATCGTCTCAAAGAGCGCATCCGTAAAAGACGGGATTTCCCCGCTCAGGCAAAAAGGCAGGCAGCCTACCAGACTGATCACGATCCAGCTTAAGGCTGTCGCAATACACCCTTCACGCATATAGAATACCGTATTCTGAGGTTTTTTCCATGTGATCAGCGTTCCGAGCAGGAAGCTGGCAACGCCTACTGCCAGAAAATACCAGCCGCTGCGCTCCTGATATATCACCGCCACCAGACAGGGAATGAGCAAAAATATGCCTTCCAGTTTCAACACCCATCCCAGGATAAATGAAATAATTGATCTGTTCATTGCAAATCCCTCCGCTATCTGTAGCTTTCTCTCAATATATCCTGCACATCATGAAAACCGGTATGTGTTGTAACAATGATTACCGAATCACCTACACGGATCTCATCATTTCCTCCCGGTATGATAACTCTTCCATCCCTATTGATACAGGCGATAAGCAAATTGTCTTTTAAGGACAATTGATGCAGCGGTATCCCCACAATAGCAGCCCCCTCGCCTACCAAAAACTCAATCGCCTCTACCCTGTTGTCAAACAAATGCAGCATCGCCTCGATATTACTGTTTCTGGCGGCAGTACGCGAGCGGACAAAAGCAACGATTGCCTCCGATGTAATATATTTTGGGTAAACCACGCTTCCCAGATCCAGGTTATTAATCACATTGGTAAATGTGATCCGGTTGATCTTTGTAACTACTTTCGCGTTCGATACCTCTCTGGCGTACAATGTCAGCAGAATATTCTCCTCATCGATCCCTGTCAGCGGCACAAAGGATTCCGCATACATAATGCCCATTTCCCTGAGCAGCTCCTCGTTTGTGCCGTCGCCGTTAATCACGACTGCCTGAGGGAGCAGAATACTCAGTTCCTCACACCGCTCTTTCCTGGACTCTACGATCTGAACAGCCACTCCCTGTGCCAGCAGGCGTTTTGCCAAATAGTAAGCAGCCCGTCCGCCTCCTACAATAATTGCATTTTTTACATGATGTGTGTGGAAACCGATTTTTCTCAAAAATTTTTTTCCATCACGAACAGGAGATATAAATGTAATAACATCCCCCGCCGCCAATTCAAACGCGCCGCTGGGAATATAAACCTCACCGTTACGTTCTACTCCGCAGATCAGCACTGAACCGGAAAGCTCCTGCACCAGATCCATGATCCGCTTTCCTGTCAACACATTTCCCTTCGGGAGCTTGATCCGAACCATCTCCGCACGCCCCCGGGCAAAGGGTGCCACTTCCAACGCCGTCGGCAGATATAAAATCCTTGCAATGGCATTCGCTGACTCCTGCTCCGGATTGATCATCATGGCAAGTCCCAGTTTTTCTTTCAGATAGGCAGCTTCCTCACTGTAGTCCGGAGTACGCACCCGGGCGATCACCTCGCAATTCCGGGTTCTTTTTGCCACAATACAGCACAGGAGATTTAATTCATCGGAATCTGTCACGGAAATCAATATATCCGCATTTTCAATCCCAGCTTCCATCTGTACTGCAAGGCTGGCTCCATTGCCTGCCACTCCATACACGTCATAGAGACTTGTCACATTCTCCACTTTTGTGGCATCTTTGTCAATTACCGAAATATCGTGCCCCTCTTTCGAGAGGCGCTCCACCAGAGTCACTCCCACTTTTCCGCATCCAACAATAATAATACTGAGTCCTCCGGTTATAGAACTCATTTTTTTGCTTTTGTCGAACATATCTTTTTCCTCTCAATTATCTGTACGCTTCACAAAAACACCGCCGCCAGGACAAGGCGGCAGGACATTTCTTCGCTATTTTATTCATTTCAAACCTGCCTTCCAACCAATAAATATATAAAATTATCTGCAAAAAAGCAAGCTATTTTGTAAGCAATTTCCTGTTCCCGTGAAAAGCTGTGAAAAGTGCGCTTCACACCTTTTCTTGCCGCGCTCTACATCATATCCAGGAAATCCAGTTCCAGACAGACACGGGTTCCCTCACCCATTTCGCTCTCCACAGATATTCCGTGTCCCAGCTTTTCGCAGATCTGCCTGCACAGATAAAGCCCGATTCCGGTGGATTTCTTATCCGCCCGGCCATTATATCCGGTGTAGCCCCGCTCAAAAATGCGGGGAAGGTCGCTTTTGCGAATGCCGATTCCCGTATCACAGATGTACAGCCGGTGATCCTCCGTATAAATATGGATTTCCCCGGCCTTTGTATATTTCAGAGCATTGGACAAAAGCTGCTCTATCACGAAACAGAGCCATTTTTCATCCGTCAGCACGGTTATATCCGTCCCCTCGTATCGCAGGCTGAGTTTCTTCCTTATAAATTGTTTCGCATATTTGCGGATGCATTGGCGCACGATGCCATCCAGCGGCTGTTTTTCCAATACCCAGTCACTGGTTATACTGTTCAGGCGCTGATAGTTCAGAACCATTTCCACATACTGTTCTATTTTTAATACTTGATCTACAATTTCCTGATCTTCATTCTGAGCTTCATTCCCCGCCTGAACAAGCAGGCGAATGGCAGCGATCGGCGTCTTGACCTGATGCGCCCAAAGAGCATGATACTCCTCTGCATCCTGCTCTCTCCGATACATTGTCTGCATCAGTTCATTATATTCCCTGCGCAGCTCTTTCACCATCTGCTGATACAGATATTCCTTTCCGGTCTCCGGTTCCGGCAGATGCTCCAGAGTCACAAGCAGCTCCCCAGAAACACGCTGCAGCGCTTTCATCTCCCCCACATACCGGACATAGGATATCCCATAGACCAGAAGCGCAAAGACAACGCACAGCAAAAAGCCGTATCCCGCAATCTCCACCGGCACATCCCCCAACGCAAATAATATGGCAAAAATCACCCCGAACAGGACGAGAAGTCCCAGATTTTTCTTATGTTCCCCAAGAAAAAACTTAAAATATTTCATGAGATCAGATACCCCTGTCCTTTCTTTGTCGTGATAAAGTCATTCAGCCCCGCATCGGCCAGCTTTTTTCTCAGCCTTGCCACATTGACTGTCAGCGTATTTTCATCCACATAGCAGTCCGTCTCCCAGAGACGCTCCATCAGAGTCTCACGGCTTATGATCTTTCCCCTGCCCTGCATCAGCATGGAAAGGATGCGAAATTCATTTTTTGACAGATCGATCTTTTCATCCCCGGCAAATACCACGCCTTCCTCCAGATTCAGGATCGCGCCTTTATGTTCGATCAGATTTACCGCATTTCCAAACTCATAGGTCCGCCGGAGCATCGCCTGTATCTTTGCCACGAGCACATCGATATCAAAGGGCTTTGCGATAAAGTCGTCTCCTCCCATATTGATCGCCATGACAATATTCATATGGTCCGAGGCTGAAGATAAAAAGATGATCGGAAGCTTGCTTATCTTACGGATCTCGCTGCACCAGTGATATCCGTTAAAAAACGGCAGGGTAATATCCATCAGCACAAGATGAGGCGAAAAGCTGCCAAACTCTGACATGACATTGGAAAAGTCCTCCGCTCTCCGCGCCTCATATCCCCATTTCTTTAACTGTTCCTCTATGACAGATGCGATCACCGCATCGTCCTCCACGATCAAAATACGATACATATTGCTCTCCATTAAAACATTTTTCTAAGGAAATACTGACTAATTCAGTATTTCCCTATAGTTTAGCTTACCGCCGAAGTCCGGTATTTGTAAAGGAATTTTTCTCTTAAGATTCGTGCAGACCAAAACGAGGCCGTGCAAAAAGCACAGCCTCTTAGAGCTAAGGATTTTCTTATTTTATTGTTTTGTTATTTTATTATTTTGTTATTTTATTATTTTGTTATTTTATGGTCCTGCTATTTGCTTGTTTTGTTGCTTTATTCTGCAGTTTTATTTTTCTGTTACGATTTTATAATATACTTTTGCCGTGATACTGTAAACGATCGCATAGATTGCCGCAAACGCCAGAATCGTTATGACAGTACATGGCCCAAACGCCGATATGTCCATACGGTTGAAGCACAACAGTATTTTCCGGATCAGCGGGCTGGCCACCGCCATGTGAATTGACGCCGTCAACAGAGGCAGGAAAAATACGATCAGAATCTGAGAGCGGATGCTCTGGCGCACCTCCCTGCGGCTCATGCCGACTTTCTGCATAATCTGGAAACGCTCCCGGTCCTCATATCCCTCGGACATCTGTTTGTAGTAAATGATAAGGACCGTTCCCATCATAAATACGATGGCAAGGAAAATACCGATAAAGAGAAATCCGCCGTAAAACTTATAACCCTCCGAGATTTCCAGGGATTTTCCCATGATCTGATAACTGCGTATTCCGCCCTCATCCTGCACGATTTCCGGCAAACGACTCTGCAATGTCTGAATTCCCTCATTTTGTGTCTGCTCACTGCCCACAATATCAAAGTGCATACTGTGGGTCACTGTGATGCTGTTTTCCTCCTGATAATATTCCACATAGAGGTCGGACGCCTGCTTCGCCATGTCTGTGAGCACAGTCCGGTCCGGCACGACAAATACATAGCTGTTTACAATATCGCCGATTCCCGGTATCCCGTCCACTTCCATCTCCCCATCAATTATCCATTCGGAATTCAGCACTTTTACGCTGTCTTCCAGAGGGGGACCGCTCAATGTGCGGCAGAACACATGCCCGGGCTCCGGCACGGCATCCTTTCCCGTCAGTTTCTTATAATCTTCCGCATCGATCAGATACACCGCGGCCGCTTTTGAGTAAAATTCGGAAGTCAGGCTCTCTCCGTCTACATAAAATGTATCCCCTTCTTTCAGTACAATTGCGCTCAGATAATAGTAATCAACCGCGTTCGCCGTGTCATATCCTTCCTCACTCAAAAGCTGCTGGATATCCTCTGTCCCGACGCTGTCCATCTTTTCTTCTGTCACGTCGATTTCCACCCTCGTATTTGCCAGCATATTGTTGGTCACGCCCTTTTCCACGCCGTTGTAGAGGGAAAACGTAACGCTCACCAGCACCAGGACCGCGGTCGCCAGAATACAGATGGAGGACAATCCCACCGCATTCTGCTTCATCCTGTAGATCAGTCCGGAGACCGCGGTGAAATGCTTCGTCTTATAATAATATTTTTTGTTCCTGCGCAGCATTTTCAACAGGGCGATCGTACCCGCGGTAAAGGTCAGATAAGTACCCGCGATCACAAACAGCACCGCGACGAAGAACATCGACAATGCCTGTATCGGATTTTCAATTGTCAGCGCCAGGAAATATCCGATCGCGAGACACAAAAGCCCCAAAACGGCAATGATCCATTTTGTCTTTGGCTCACGTTCACCCACATTTCCGCCTCTCAGAAGCTCTACCGGGCGGTTCACTTTCAGCTGTATCAAATGTATCAGATAGGAAACCAGATAGATCAGTCCGAACAACAACGCCGCCATCCTCAGATGGGTCAGGGAAACATAAAATTTCATTCCGAAGCTCATGTGCAGAGCTTTTTCCGCAAGCATGAAGATGAGCTTGGAAAACAGGATTCCGCAGGCCACACCGGCTGCTAACGCGATCAGATATGCATACAGCGTTTCCCAGAAAAGCATCCTTCCCACATGCTTTTTCTCCATTCCGAGTATATTGTAGAGTCCAAGCTCCTTTTTTCTGCGTTTCATCAGAAAGCTGTCCGCATAAAACAGCATGATCACAGAAAAAATTCCCACAATGGCAACCGCCATTCTCATCACGGTCAACACACTGCTGCTCCCGGTCGCTGTCAGAAGATCCGGGTTTCCGGAGAGCGCGCCGATCATATAGAACATCATTACCATAAAAACCCCGGTCAGCAGATAGGGCACCATAAACTGGCGGTTTTTCTTCATATTAGAAACGGCAAGTTTTGCATAAAACCCTCTATTCATGGCGCTCACCACCTGTCGCGATCATTGTGAGTGTATCGGAGATCTTCTGGTACATCTGCTCCCTCGTCTGATCCGCCCGGTACAACTGATGGAACACCTCGCCGTCCCGCAGGAAAAGTACCCTTTTCGCGTGACTTGCCGCTTTCGCAGAGTGTGTCACCATGAGAATCGTCTGTCCGGAATCATTGATCTTGCCAAAGAGCTTCAGCAATTGTTCGGAAGCGTGGGAATCCAGCGCTCCCGTCGGCTCATCCGCCAGCACTAACTGAGGATTTGTGATCAGCGCCCTTGCAACCGCACAGCGCTGTTTCTGTCCGCCGGAAACCTCGTAAGGGAATTTATCCAGAATATCGGATATGCCGAGCTGTTTTGCCAATGGCTGCAAACGCTTTTCCATCGCATTATAGGGCGTTCCCGCCAGCACAAGGGGGAGAAAAATGTTATCCCGCAGAGAAAACGTGTCCAGCAGATTGAAATCCTGGAATACAAATCCGAGATTTTTTCTCCGGAAAGCCGCAAGCGCCCTCTCCTTAACCTCCGTGATATCATCCCCGTTCAGCAGGATCTTTCCTCCGCTGGGGGAATCCAGTGCTGCGAGAATATTCAATAACGTGGTTTTTCCGGAACCGGACTCGCCCATGATCGCCACATATTCTCCTCTCTCCACAGAAAAATTTACGCTTTTCAGCGCCTGGACCTGATTTCCTCCAAATCTCGTTGTGTATATTTTTTTCAGATTGTGTACCTGTAATAAAGACATTTTAGAACTCCTTTCGCCTGTATCGTGTTGTAATTATCATAGCAGACATTGCCCGGGGATTCCATTGATATTGGTTACAAACAAAAGCGGGAACCTTACAATTCTGTAAGGTTCCCTGAAATCGTGCCGGTTATTTCAACTGTATCGTAAATGGCTCAGAGATCAATTCATATTCCGTCCCCAGGTACGTCCCTTTCTCATCCCAACTGTCAATCACCTGCTGCAGTGCGATCGTAACCTGCGACGCATTCTGATCCCACTCTGTGAGATACGGGCGGTCTGCCAAGACCGTAGCCTGAACGCCGTCATAAATATAAAATACACATTGCTGTACCTCGCTGCTGTCGGCATTATACTCCGGAAATCTCGCATACATCAGATAATAATTTCCCAGGTCATCCCATGCCAAAACTCTGGCAGTTGCCATACTGCAGGGATACTCATATTCTACGGTTTCATGCTGTTTCTGGGTTCCGTATAGAGTGATTCCGTTCGGAGTCACTGCATATGCATCCAGTGTATATACGTCGCCCTCCAACGTTTCTCCGCTGAGATTCATCGCAACAGTTATCGGCATATCCTGTTCATAGGCGCTGCCTGACACATCATAATCACAGTTCCATTCTCCCTCTATCACCTGATCTCCCAATTTAAAATCTCTGTAACAAACGGTAAACGTGTGCTCCTCTCCTGTCCACGCCAAATAGTTTTCATCCAGTTGAAGCTCTATCTTCTGGAGCATTACATTCCCTTCAAAACTGATATCCGTGCAAAGAGCAAGCCCCAGACAACGATTCGGTCCGCCTAATTCAGCGGGAAGCTCTGTGTCGAGGTCGTCTCCGTCTACCAGGATCATTTCATTTATGGCATCTACACATGTGATCAAATCTCTGCCCTCTGAGGACATCTGCTCACATTCTGCTTTCAATTCTGTCAAATCTGCCGTCTCCGGAAATTCCACACGGCATGTTATCCTGTAGTCATCATCGACTCTGGACACTTCCATCAGTTCCACTTTGACATCCTTAGCCGAAAATTCCCCCTCGGATGCGCCCTCTTTTACTACCGCTTCTTTCTGAATTATCTCCCGATAGTTACTGTTCGTATTCCCATTCATATAATGGCTGATCGCGGCAGCAACCGGAATCGTCACCGCGCCAATACAGCAGATCACCACAACTGCTGCCGCTGCAGTACTTTGAAACCATTTTTTCCTGCCCTCTGCCTCGGGCCCGGAATGCGCTGTCACATACTGGAAAACGCTTTCCTGCTCTGACTCTGACAATTGAATTTTTTCCATATCTTCAGGGACAGCCCGATTGGGATCTGCACTGTTTAAAATTTCATAAATATCTTTCATAGCATCTCCTCCCTGACCTTTTTCCCCAATGCCTGTCTCAATTTTCGTTTTCCTCTGGAAATCCGGTTATAAAGGACATCTTTCTTTATGTTACAGTTGTCGCTGACCTCATCATAACTCAGTTCCTCCCAGAACAGCTGCGTAAAAATCTCTCTGTCCCGCTCCGGCAATATCATCAACAGTTCCTGAAATTCCTGTTCCTCCACCTCTTTCAGCAATCCACTGTCAATCTCCTGCTTTTCCTCAAATTCCATACCGTCAATACTTTCTTCCACCGCCCGTTTCCGGATATTTCTCATATAATTCAGGATCTTATAGCGGGTCACTGCCGCCGCCCAGGTAGTAAACGCGGCTTTCCTGCGATCATACTTGCCTGCATTCTGCCAAATTGCCAGAAATGTCTCATTTATGCAGTCTTCCTGTTCGCTGGCAAAGGCCGCCATACTTTTCTGAACCATTGATTTTACAATCCAGCCATAATGTTCTATGAAATATCGCAAGGCAGCTTCATTTCCCTGCTGCATCAGCATTACATAATTATCTTCCGAAACCTTCATGATCTCTTTCCCCTTTTGGCTTCCTGTATATACTATATATTAACAGAAAACGCGCCTTTCCTATCCATATTTTTATATTTCAGAAATTTTCCTGCTGCGCATCGTTTTCCGGGGGAATTTCGTATGACAGGAATATTGCAGAACAATTTCCTATCATATCAAAAAATGGGAATCTCACAAAAATGCAAGATTCCCACAAAAACATCTGATCCTATTTCTATTTTTCTGTTGCCGATTTTTCCTCTACAGATACCGATCCCGGTTCATCACCGTAAAGCTCCATAGTCACTTCATCATCCTCCACACTGATATCTGCCTGCTGCCCCGGTTCTGTCTGTATTTCCGTGGCTGTGCCATTTTCCTCATCCTCAATATGGATCGTGTTTCCGTCTTTCATGTAGGCATTCACATCCTGTTCCTGCCCGTTGATAAACAACCGTATCGGGAACTCACCGGTAGCGGCATAACAGATTGTAGATGCTGCCATAATGCTGATTGCCACGCAGGCAGCCACTATCAGTTTTCTCGGTACAAATTTTTTCGCTCTCATCGATGCATTCTCCTTTTCTTCTCTCTCCAGAGCAAGGATGCAGTGATTCAGCACCGTCTCTTTATCTGGCATGCCTTTTCGGATTGCTTTTCGGATTAATTCATCTTCTCTGTTCATCTGCGTCCTCCTTCTGATAACATTTGCGAAGCTCATCCCGCGTCCGGTACAGCTTACTTTTCACCGTCGATTCTTTCATAGACAATTTCTTTGCAATCTGGGGTATCGTCTGCTCCAATTCAAAATATAGATAAAATATTTTCTGAATGTCATCCGGCTTCTGCCTTAAATATTGACGAATCTCCTCAACTAATATTTCATCTTCGCTGGTTCCCGGCGCCTCAAGCACAGCCTGTTCCTGCCCTATGTAAGAGGGATCCTCCTCAGAAGCATCCAAGGAGATTACCTGCACTTTGGCTCTCTGCTCTTTCATATGATAATATTGATGAAGCTTTCGTCTGGCAAGACGTCTCAACAGTCCCCCGGGATTGCGAATATACCCGCTGCCTTTTTCCACCAGTATTTTATAAAACTCAAAATATACATCCTGGCAGATATCATTGACATCCGACAGGCTCTGACATTTTCCGGTAAGATAGAGCAGCACTGTCTTATGGGTCGAATCATATACTTCATTAAAAAAAGATGTAATATTCGGATCGATCACTTTTTTACCACCTTTCACTATATATGTGGTATGTTTTCGCGAAAAAAGTTGCACGGCACAGATTTTTTTTGGAGATGATCGCAAAGTAATACTTTCTCTGCTGTGCACATACTCTCTTTTTTTGACGGGGCTGTCGTACTAAGCACTGGATATAGTTTGAGAGTATAGATACTTGCTGCCATATCTGGTATATGCTTCTCTTAGTGCGACAGCCCCGTCAAAATCGAGTAGGAGGGAAAACACTTCCTCGCTGCCTGGGCGTGTTCGGAACTTACAACCGTTAGAGCGCGCCTATGGCGCACAAACAAAAAGAGCAGCCAGTCGATCGGCTGCTCTTTTCTAAAGAGAAGGTATTTTTTACTATGGGGGTAGCAAAAAACTATATAATGTA
>CAZJSI010000072.1:0-14658 GCA_964548675.1 uncultured Eubacterium sp.
AGGAAATTTATTATTGCAGAAAGTTCGGTATAGAATCCCATATGGAGAAATGCGGTATATCTTCCGGACAGGAGTCATACATACGGGAATTACTGGGAAAGATCAATTATGTGCTTTCCGTTGAAAAAGAAAATCGGGAATTTCCGGAATATAAGATCTTCCTGACAGATATTATGAAAGAGGCGTGATGATCCCCTGTAAAAAGGCGGTTCTTTTTTCAATTCCGCGCTTATTTATTTGAGCGTCTGTTTCCCGGGTATTCTGAAAGGAACAATCCGGTAATTGCCAATATTGTGCCGATGACAGAAAGCTTTGTCAGCGGCTCTTTCAGGATCAACACAGATGTTGCGATCGTTATCACGGGAACCATATAAATATATATGCTTGTTTTGACTGCACCCAATAATTTTACCGCAAAATTCCATGTGACAAAGCAAAGGGCGGAGGCGCCGAGTCCCAAATAAATAATGTTGAACAGATAGACCGGATTGCTGAAGCAGACAGGATCTATCTCAAAGTCAAACAGGAATAACGCAGGTATCATAAATAAGATGCCATAGAAGAATATCCGCCTTGTGGTGAGGATCGTATGATAGCCGTAATTGCTGATCTTTTTTGTGAGGACCGAATAGCAGGCCCAGATCAACGCGGCAAGCAGCGCCAATAAATCGCCCACAGGGTTCAGTTCGAATTTGGAGCCATTAAAACTGATAAGGAAAATGCCCGCCATGGCAACGGCAAAGCCGAGGAAAAAATGAACACGGAGCTTTTCTTCTTCTTTCATAAATATATGGGTCAAGATGGCTGTAAAAAATGGAGCAACTGAGATGATAACGCCTACATTGGAAGCCATCGTATAGGTCAGGGCAATATTTTCTAACAGATAATACAGGCAGATGCCGCACAATCCCGCCGCGGCAAAAGTTAATTCTTGTCTGCCGGCCGTTCCTATCAATCTGTTTTTTCTCTTCTTTCCTTTAATTGCAAAAGTGAGTTCTTGTCTGCCGGTCGTCTTTTTTAACCGATGGGGATATACTGCCAATAGGGCAAGCAGTCCCATGATAAAGCGGAAAAAAAGGATCTCTACAGGCTGAAGATCATTCAGCAGAATCTTTGTCGATATAAATGTAGTTCCCCAAATGATAATTGTAAGCAGAGCCGATAAATGTCCCGTGGTGTTTTTATTTTCCATGTCTCTTTTCCTCCGTATCGTTTCTGTAGGAAAATATTTCCCGATAGATGCCGGGAGCCAGACCTATAAATCGGTTAAAATAGTTAGTAAAATGGCTTTGGTCGGAAAACCCGGTTTTTAAAGCTGCTTCAACAGGCGGTATGCCCTGCTCCAGTAATTTTTTCGCCTTACCGATGCGGATATTTACTAGATAGCTGTATGGTGTGACGCCTTTTGATTTCGTAAAGGCCCGAAGCAATGTTGACTTGCTCAGGCCCGCATGACGGCAGATCTGGTCTAAGTAAATGTGCTCCGCATAGTGCTGTTCCATAAATCTGCAGGCTTTTTCAATCTCATCCCGACACTCAGGTATACAGCATTCAAAGGACCGGCTGTACTGTTGAATAAGCGTGGACATGAGCAGAAGCAGTTTTTCTTCTTTTCCGAACTCACAGGAGCCTTTCATTACCAACTCGTGTAACGGGCGCAAATGACAAGTCACCTTTTCGTCGTAAATTACATTTTGTGTAAATCCGGGCAGTTCCGGTTTCCCGGTCACTTCTTTGGCCAGATCCAGCATGATCTCCCTGGAAATGTTAAATCCACGATAATCTAATGTTTTGCCGTCACTCTGAACGCAGGCGTGATTGTCGCCGGGATTGAACAGGACAGTATTGCCTTTCTTAATGACATATTCCTGATTTTTGCAGGAAAGACAGCGTTCTCCGCTCTCAACAAATCCGATCACATAATATTCATGGAAATGATTTGGAAAGGGCTGTACGATTCCTTCAAAACGGTAAGCTTCAATCCGCAGCTCATCATCATAGACGACCGTTCTTGTTTCTTTTTTCATGTCTGTCCCTCCTTGATAAAGGTATTCTATCATTCCCCATCAGAAAAATCTTGTAAAATATCTTCAATTTTATACTGCGCCAGGACTCGCGAGTGAGTCTTGAACCTGAATAGGCGGCGTTGTAATTACGGTATAAAAGAGAAAGCGGTTTATTAAGAGAGAATACGGATCATAGCGATAATAAAAGAGAAAGCCTCTCTGGCGTGAAATAGGCAGAGAGGCTTTCTGCAATGATCAGGGCGCGGGGAACAATATATTTTCTGTAAGTTCCCCCGACTGTCCATACAGTTTCAGTATTTCGTGTATTTCCGGGTAACAAAATCGCTTTTGCACTAATAATCCGGTAATTTGTTCCATATCATTCCCGGATAATTGTGCATGTTCTAACGAAAGGTCTTTCAAAATGCCGTTTTCCACCTCATATCTGACACTTCCTGCAGGGGCGTGAGAATATCTGGAATATTTAAAGTTTGCCGCTTTTGCATAATTCCAATCCCATGAGCGATATTTTGTCTTTGCGTTGTTTTCAATTTCCCTGTTTGCTTCCGATGAAAGTTTGAATTCGAATTCCGGACGGTATCCCATCTGACGGAGAATACACCGTTGCAGTTCGCCTATGTCCCTGAATGTGCTGCTATAATATTCACTGATATTCATGACGGGCATATTTACGGATTTCATTGCATTTGAGATATAATGTTCATAGTCCGGCTTCAGGACATTTCTGATCTTATGCAGGTCCGTATCAAACAGCAGTGTTCCATGGTGAAGCAGTCTTTTTTTGTGAATGGCCTGGGCATTCCCGGAAATTTTTTTCCCGTCAAGGGACAGATTGCAGATTCCGTTTTGATATACAGGGATGTTGTGTTTTTTTAATGCGGCGATGATCGGATCAAGAAAACGGCTGTAGATGTTTTCCTCCATTTTCCAGTCCGTGATAAAGGAGAAATTCAGATTCCCCTCATCGTGAAACACGCACCCGCCGCCGGAATTTCGCCGGTATACCGGAATGTGTTGGAGATATGCTTCTTTCACGTTGATCTCCTGATATACGTTTTGAAATTTTCCTACTATGATACTCGGTTCATTTATCCACAGGATAAAGTAATCGTCATCCCGGCAGTTTTCCAGGATATACTCCTCCGTTGCAAGATTATAAGCGGCATCTCTGTGTTGATTCAGTAAAAATTTCATGATCTCCCACCTCTGAAAAGATTTGTGATATTTAATCACGTCTCTGACGGAATCATTGATCTCATCCCGTCAGGATATCCAGAATAGCATCATTTGTAATATGATAAAAAAAGGAAGCTGCATTTGCATTTTCCAACTGTTTTTGGAGGTCCTTTCGATCTAACCGGCACCCGCACAGAGTTTTTGACAGAGCGGACAGGTCTTTTCCGGAAAAAAAGTCTCCTGTTATGTCGCAAGCCTGTATTCTGCCGTTTTTGAGTGAAAGATGAAATTCCACTTTGCCGCCGTCCAGACGTTTGCTTTTCACCAGATCACATTTTGGGGAATTGCCAAAGTTCCAATCCCATCCGCGGAATTTTGTGTCTGCAATTTCTCTGAGCCGATCCTGTTCTTCCGGGGTCAGCCTGTATTCTCTTATGTCATTGCCCAAAATATGATTTTTTAAATCCTGCATAAACTGTGTCACATCCTTTTTCCCTGGAACATAGTCATTCAGATTCACAACACGTTCCCGGACAGACTTAATTCCTTTGGATATGATCTTTTCCGCATCCACATGCAGGCAGCGTTCCAATTCTTCGATGTCCACATCATACAACACGGAGCCATGGTGAACGGTATATCCTTTCGCATTGTACTGTGCCGTTCCGGATACTTTGCGGCTCCCGATCATCAGGTCATTCCGGTTATTAAATTTTGCCGGAATTCCCATCCGGTTCAACGCCTGAATGATTGGTTTGGTATAATTGGAAAATTCTATTTCATTGCCGTTTTTGGGCGCGATAAAGGAATACTGGAACACCTGCTCGTCCGTGTATATGGTTCCGCCGCCGGACAATCTCCTCACCACAGTATTTCCTTTGCCCATGACATAGGGCAGATTGATCTCCTCAAAAACATTCTGGTATCTTCCGACCATCAGAGTCGGCGTAGTCCGCCAGAGCAGAAAGACAGGTTCCGCAAACTGTTTTTCTGATGCCAGATAATATTCCGCCGCAAAATTATAGAAAACATCTTTTGATTCTGTATTGATCCACAACATAATGTCATCTCACCTTTTGAAGTACTTCTCCGGCATGATAAGAGCTTCTCACCTTTGGACCGGAAAAGACAAAGGGAATTCCCATTGCTTTTCCAATGCGGGCATACTCTTCGAACATATCGGGATGTACGAATTCTTTCATGGGATAGTGCAGGGCTGACGGCTGCATATACTGTCCTATTGTAAAAATGTCACACTCGATCTTTCTTGTATCCTTCATTACCCGGATGACCTGTTCTTTTGTCTCGCCCAAACCGACCATGATCCCGGTCTTTGTCAAAATATCCGGCGCTTTTTCCTTTACATACTTCAGGACAAACAGGGATCTGTCATATTCCGCTTCCGGACGTACCTGAGCGTATAACTGCGGCACGGTCTCAATGTTGTGATTCAGAATATCGGGATGTGCCTCTATGACGATGTCCAGATTTTCTTTCCTGCCGCCAAAATCGGAGATCAGGATCTCCACAGTAGTGTCCGGCGTCCTCTCTCTTATTTCGCGGATCGTTCTGGCAAATTGCGCTGCGCCGTAATCTGCAAGATCATCCCTTGTGACACATGTAATGACCGCATGTTTCAGACCGAGTTTTTCCACCGCTTCCGCCACATGCTGCGGTTCCGCCTTGTCCATCGGCCCGGCGGCGCTGTGGGAGACATTGCAGAAACGGCAGTGTCTGGTGCAGCGTCTGCCAAGTATCATAAAGGTGGCGGTTCTGTTTTTATAACATTCCCCCATATTCGGGCAGTCCGCCTCCCGGCAGACTGTGTTTAATGACAGGGAACTCATGACGGCTTCCATATTTTTCACTGCTTTCTCATTATAGGAAACCCTGAACCAGGAAGGGAGTCTGTTTGCTGCCGGCATTATATTTCTTCCTCCATATCTACGATCATTACAGGGTTTCCCACTGCAATGTTACTTCCTTCTTCGCATAAAAGGTCTTTTACGGTTCCGTTTCCTTTCGCTTCCACTTCGCAGATCACTTTGCTTATTTCTACCTCAAACAGTGGTTCTCCCTCCAGAAAAGATTCCCCCGGCTGCTTGCACCAATTGACAATAACGCCGTCTGTCATGTCTTTACTTAGTTTTGGTAATACGATCTCTGCCATTTTGATAAATCTCCTTTATGTTATTTAAATAATCCCGTGCTGACTCGTGAGAGAGTCTGGAATAAATGGATCTCTGCTTAAATATATCGCAAAAACCATGCCAGAAAGAGGACAAAAGTCAATATCTGGAAATGCCAATATTTAAAGCGACTTTGCAATGAACATCGGATATAATGAAAAAGATGCGGTATTTTGCCGCAGCAAAAAAACAAATTGATGCTGAAAAATGCGACACTATTTCGTGGAGCTGGTTGAAAAATGCGGAAAACAGCTGACCTTTTGATTGGCATGGAAATTGCGTAATATATAGGCATGTTGGCAAAGTGCAAAATCAAAAGGGGCTGTGACCAAAGGAGGAGCACTTGATGAAAAAAACGGATTTGAGGGAATTAAGTTTGGAAAAGGTAGACAAAAACATTGGCAGGCACATGTTTATGTCGTCGGTGATGCCGCTCATTATAGTGAACAGAGAGGGGATAATTGTTGCTGTCAATCCCGCCTATGAGAAGTGGAGCGGGTTTCGGAGAGACGAACTTCTTGGAGTATATATGCCGGATAAGATAGAAAATGCAGGAACGCATCGGGTGGCACAGACCGGAATCCCGGAGCTGCATAAAATACAGAATGTTTTCGGGAAAACGATATTGTCCAACAGAATACCTATTTTTGATGAAAACGGAGAATTGATCGGAGCCTGGGGAACTGTCGAGGCGAATGATTTTGAAGAAATGCAGGAGTTGATGGAAACCATTAATTATCAGAAAAGAAAGATTGAACAGTATGAGGCGGAGCTCAGGTCTTACCGGGTCGGGGAATTTGCTTTTGAGGGAATTCTGGGATCGAGTAAAGAGATAGAAAGGGCAAAAAGCAATGCACTAATCGCCGCCCGGGCAAATATCGATGTGATGATCCGGGGAGAGACAGGGGTCGGAAAAGAACTTTTTGCAAAGGCGGTTCACGATGCGGGCGCCCGGGCAAATAAGCCTTTAGTTACTTTAAACTGCAGTGCCATTTCCAATAATCTTGTTGAATCCGAACTTTTTGGATACGAAGGGGGAAGCTTTACCGGGGCTGACCGGAAAGGGCGGCCGGGGAAATTTGAACAGGCGAATGGCGGTACGTTATTCCTGGATGAAATAGGCGATATGCCGCTTACTACCCAGCCGAAGCTGCTCCGTGCCCTGGAAGCCCGGGAGATAACAAGAATCGGCGGACAAAAGATTATTCCGTTGGATATACAGATCGTATCGGCGACAAATGCCAATCTGGAGGAAATGGTTGAGCGGGGAGAGTTTCGCAGGGATCTCTATTACAGGCTCACTTCGTATGTGGTGAATATAGAACCATTGAGAAAAAGAAAAGAGGATATTCTCATATTAGCCAACTATTTTGCGAAAGAATACTCCCAGCAGAATAACAAACGTATGAAATCATTTTCAGAGGAAGTAAAGGAAGCGTTTATGAACTATACCTGGCCGGGAAATGTGAGGGAGTTGAAAAATAAAGTCCATAATATTGTGATACGGACGGACGACGAGGCGAAATATTACATTTTTGACAGCGGAGAATACAAACCGGAAAAGTTTTTGGAGAGTGGGAAAGGACCAAAAGCTGAAACAGAGAAAACGCTGATGGATTATGAAAAAAGGGCGCTGATCAGTGCGCTTGAACAGACTGGCGGGAACATTTCCAAAACGGCGGATATGCTTCATGTGGATCGTAACACAGTCTATAGAAAGATGAAAAAATTTAACCTGACAAGGGAGGCTTTTAAAAAAGTAAAAAAATAAAACTGGTTTTCACACTGGAATTCAGTCGACGGAGGGAAAGTGTTGAAGATAGATTCAGCCATACTTTTATAGCATTGCATAGAGCGCGCATATCCGGATGATGTGATCCTATTACTGCTATGGCATCACTAAAGATTAAATTAGGGAGGTAAAGTATGTCAATAACATCAATAATACTTTTAATTGCTATGCTTGCATATGGGGTAACGATCATTGTTATAAGCGGCATAAGCTCAAAAAAAATTTCCGGAAATGCGGAAAATTTCTTCGTGGCAGGTCGTGGGACCAATTATCTGCCAATGCTTGGCACGCTGTTGATGTCGCTGATGAGTTGTTTAGTAGTTCTTGGATATCCGGCGGGCATGTACCGCAGTGGTATTGGATATTATGAAGGTATTGTGGGCGTATTCTGTGCGGCAGGTTTATATTTACCTGTATGCTATCGTCTATGGATTCTGGCAAAGAGATACCACTATATTACTCCGACAGACTTCTTCTATCATAGATTCAGGAGTAAGGTTTTTGCAATAGCATTAAGCTGTATTTATGTATTTTGTATCGTGCCTTATATTTCCGTTCAGTTCAAGGGTGTTGCAAATTATATGGCGACTTCAACCGGCGGACAGCTGGGTTATTGGCCGGTTATCTTTATTTTTGCAATTTATATTGTTATTCATACGGTCAGAGGCGGGAATAAATCGGTAACAAATACAGATGCGTTTGCGGGCTATGCCGGTCTGGCTGTAATGCTTATTATGCTGGCAGTATTTACCGCACATTATTTCAAGGGAACAACACTTGGGGATGCTGTTCAGACTGTTTTGGCGTCAGACAATGCCAATGCATTGCAGATCACGGAATCTTACGACAGCTTCATTGAAGTAATCGGTCTGGGACTTTCCGTAGGAGCCTGCGTAATTTCATGGCCGCACTTTATGCAGAGGGCATTCATGGCGAAATCTGCAAAAGTTATGAGATTTACGGGTATGGGCCTGGCTCTCGGCTATGTTGTTATCATGGGATGCTGCGTATACTTCGGATCTTTCGTAGGACCTTATGCGTTCCCGGGACTCGATTCGGAAGCCGCAGAAAATATAATGAGTTTACTGACGACAGGAGTAGGTCCTCTTTTGACGGGACTGCTTGGCATTGCAGTATTTGCATTTGGATTATCTACAGCAGACTCTTTCGTAGTAACGGCGACGTCGCTGATCCAGAACAACATCGCGGTCACAAAGAGAGATAAGCAGGTGAAACAGGCGAAATGGTGGATCATCGGTCTCGTTGCAGCAGTTATCATCGTAAACTATTTCCAACCGCCGATCCTGACAAACTATGCATATACATTCTGTACTCCCGGATTTGCACAGTTAGTACCGGCGTTGTTCCTGGGACTGTTCTGGAAGAGAGCGACAAAGCAGGGAGCTCTGGCGGGATTGATCACAGGTATGGCATTTGTTGTTGTAACGGCGTTTATCCACAACCCGATTCCGAGCGTACACGTTATTATCTGGGGCTTGGTTCCGAATACAATAGTGTTTATTCTTGTTTCGCTTTTGACAAAACCGGATGAGGAAGCGGTAAATGATATCGTGATCCCACTTAAAAAACATTTTGCTCCGGCAAGCGGACAGAAAGGATTTTACGCAACGATCGTACTTGGAATCATTATTGTGGTAGTTTCCTTTATCGTTATTCCGCATATCAGCAATGATCTGTTGATCGGACCATTCCCGGCAGCGCTTGTAGTTCAGCAGCTGTGCGGATGCGCATGGGCAATATTCGTGTGGTTATATTATAAATTCCGTCTCTGCAAGGCAAATGGGGAAGAACTGGGAGAACTGGATGTTCCGGACAAGGTTGTCACAGAGAGAGAATAATATCTGTCACATCTGATTCATGGGGGGATGAATCCCCCCATTATGAAAAATATTATATTTTGAAAGGATGGATGAAAATTGACTATGAAAGAAAAACAGATTGCAATTTACCGTATGATGAAAAGAGTACGTAAATTTGAACTCAATTCAATAGAAATGTATCAACGCGGCGAGATGCCGGGGTTTCTTCATCCGTGCGTTGGACAGGAGGCTACGGCATCAGGTACAGCCAATGCGCTTGAAAAAACAGATTTGATCCTGACTACTCACAGGGGGCATGGCCATTTGATCGCAAAAGGCGTAAATCTGGATCACATGATGGCAGAATTGCTTGCAAAAGAAACCGGATGCTGCCATGGAAGAGGCGGATCCATGCATATCATGAGTCCGGAGGATGGGATCGTGGGAGCGAACGGGATCGTGGGAGCAGGTATCGTGATCGCTCCGGGTGTTGCCCTTGCTGCCAAGATGAACAATACGGGACAGGTCGTAATGGTTTATTTTGGAGACGGAGCTTCCAACCAGGGAACATTCCATGAGGGAATAAATCTGGCATCCATATGGAAGTTACCGGTAGTTTTTGTCTGCGAGAATAACCAGTATGCGGAATCAACCCTGCAAAAAGACGATGAATCGGGAAGACCTTTTGCGACAAATATTGATGATCTGGCTGTCCGGGCACAGGCTTACGGGATCCCGGGAATTACCGTGAATGGAAATGATCCGGATGAGGTGTATCAAGCGGCAAAAGAAGCTGTTGATCGCGCAAGACGCGGCGAAGGTCCGACACTGTTAGAGTGCAGGACCTATAAATGGTACGGCCATTACATAGGCGATCCGGCGCTGTACCGCCCGGAATCAGAAGTGGAGGAGTGGAAAGCAAAAGACCCCATCCCTGCTTACGAGGAAAGATTATTGAAAGCACAGGTTTTGACAGATACTCTTGTGGAAGAGATAGAGCAGGAATTAAATGATGAATTGGAACATGCAATTAAGTTTGCAAAGGAAAGCCCTTTGCCGGATCCTGCCGATGCTATGAAAAATATCTATGTGTAGGGGGAAAAGTGATGAGGAAAATAAATTACCGCGAAGCTATTAAGGAAGCATTAATGGAGGAAATGCGCAGAGATCCTTCCGTTTATCTTTTGGGTGAAGATCTTCAGGATCCGATGGGAGGTTCTCTGAAAGTTACTTTGGGAGTATCCACAGAGTTTGGCACGGAGAGAGTGCGCAATACGCCGATTTCAGAGTCGGCCATCGTGGGGTGTGCAATCGGTTCGGCGACCCAGGGATTGAGGCCTGTTGCAGAAATTATGTATGTAGATTTTACTACTGTCTGCATGGATATGATCGTGAACCAGGCTGCAAAGATCCACTATATGTCCGGCGGAAAAGTAAACGTTCCGATGGTCATAAGAGCACAGGGCGGTGCGGGAAGAAATGCGGCTGCCCAGCATTCCCAAAGCCTGGAAGCATGGTTTATGCATGTTCCCGGATTGACAGTTGTAATGCCCTCCTCACCCGCAGATGCAAAAGGCCTGCTCAAGACTGCGATCAGAAGCGATGATCCGGTTCTTTTCCTTGAAAACTGCCAGCTTTACAACGTGAAAGGAGAAGTGCCGGAGGATGAATATACGATCCCCTTTGGAAAAGCTAATATACTGAGAGAAGGCACGGACGTCACAATCGTAAGCTACTGGCGTATGGTAAACGACTGCGTAAGAGCAGCAGATGAGCTGGCAAAAGAAGGTATCAGCGCAGAAGTGATCGACCTCCGCACGATTTTGCCTATGGATATGGATACGATCATTCAATCTGTTTCAAAGACGCACCGGTTGGTAGTTGCCAGCGAAGACGTTGAGATTGGCAGTGTCGGCAAGGAGATCGGCGCCAATGTATGCAGAGATGCCTTTTATGAATTAGATGCACCGGTTGAATATGTGAATACGAAGTTTACGGTGATTCCGTTTTGCCCGGTTCTTGAAAAAGAAATTTTACCGGATGTAAATACGATTATTGAAGCGGCAAGGAAAACAATGAGATAAACAGGAGGGGTTGACTTGATTGAGATCGTAATGCCAAAATTGGGCCTTACAATGGATGAGGGCACAATTAAACAGTGGTTAAAAAAGGAAGGGGACATGGTAGAAGCCGGGGAAGAGATTCTTGAGGTGGAAGGCGATAAAACATCTTCCATGGTGGAAGCGCCGGGTTCGGGTACTCTTGGCAGGATCCTTTTCCCGAATGAGGGGGATGTCGTCCCGGTGACAAAACCCATTGCTTATATTTTGGAAGAGGGGGAAACTTATACGGAAGTATCGGAAGAAACCACTGCCGTGGAAGTTGAGGAAGAAAGTACAGCCGGGAACCAGGCAGAAACCTCTGCGGCAAGGAGTATTGCTCCGGCAGAAACGGAGGGAGGAAGAAGAAAGATTTCTCCGCTTGCAAGAAAATATGCGCAGGAGAATGGTATTGATTTAGATCAGGTATCCTGTGACGAATCAGGCGTTGTCCACATCAAACAGGTCAAGGAGTATAAAGATAATGTGCCAAAGATCAAGGCTACTCCGATGGCAAGGGCGATCGCCGCTGAAAAAGGCGTGGAGCTGTCTGCGATAGAAGCGCCTGAGGGTGGAAGAATTTATAAGGATCAGGTTGAAGGTGTAAATGAAGCGCCTGCGGCAGCACCTGCGCAACCGAAAGCAGACGGAGATGTGGAAGTGCCGTTCAGGGGTATGACTAAAACGATTGCAAAACGCATGACACAGTCAAAGCAGTCGGTACCTCATTATTACCTGACCATATCCTGCGATATGACCAATGCCAATAAGGTAATCAAAAATATAGGCTGTAAAGTATCTTTCCATGATTATCTTGTGAGAGTCCTCGCGACGGCGCTGAAAGAACATCCGGAGATTAACGCCCATGTTTATGAGGATAGGATGATCCTGAAAAAAGATATTAATGTGGGAGTTGCGGTTGCTGTTGACAACGGGCTGATCGTTCCGGTCATAAGGGAAGTCCAGAGCAAATCCCTCGGGCAGATTGCCGGTGAAAGCCGTGAATTGATACGGAAAGCCAGAGACGGGCAGCTGCAGCCGGATGATTATCAGGGCGGAACTATCACGATAAGCAACCTTGGCATGTTTGGCATTGATGAGTTCTCTGCGATTATAAATCAGCCGGAGGCTGCGATCATTGCGGTCGGCAGGACGACAGAGACTCCGGTTGTGGTTGACGGGGAAGTTGTGGTCAGACCGATCTGCAGGATGACGGCATCATTTGACCACAGAGCGGTCAACGGCGCTGAGGGAGCCAAATTCCTGAAGAGAGTGAAGGAATTGATCGAAAATCCGATAATGCTTATTTAAGGAAAGGTAAAAATATGTATGATATTTGTGTGATAGGCGGGGGACCGGGCGGCTATGTGGCGGCTCTCCGCGCGGCAAAACAGGGGGCGAAAACCTGTCTGATCGAGAAAGATTTTCTGGGCGGGACCTGCCTGAATCGAGGCTGTATTCCGACCAAGACACTTCTTCAGACCGCACATTACTATGATTCCATCAAGGAGATGAAAGCTTTTGGTGTAGAAGTGACCGGAGAGGCGAAACTGAACTGGACGAAAGCTATGGAAAATAAAAATGCAAGAGTAAAAACTCTTGTCAGCGGCGTGAGCGGGCTGCTTAAAAGGGCGAAAGTTGATGTGATCAGCGGCGAGGCACATTTTAATGATAAAAATACCGTAACTGTCAATGGGAAAAAGATTCAAAGCTCAAATTTTATCATTGCAGCGGGCTCCGCCCCGATCCTGCCGCCGATTCCGGGACTTGACCTGCCGGGGATCATGACCAGCGACGAGGCCTTAAGCTTGGAAACTCTTCCAAAATCCATTGTCATCATGGGCGGAGGAGTGATCGGAGTGGAACTTGGACAGATGTTCTTATCACTGGGAACGAAAGTTACGATCGTTGAGATGGAAAAAAATCTGGTTCCGAGAATGGATCATGATGTTTCGGAAGCGTTAAGGGCGCATATGCAGAAACAGGGAGCGGAGCTGCTTCTTGGCTCAAAAGTATGCGGCGTAAGAGAAGGATATGTTGTTTCTGTGGAAACGCAGGAAGAGAAACGGGAAATTCCCTGTGAAAAGCTTCTTGTAGTGACGGGAAGAAAGGCGGAGATCCGGCTTGCGGAGGAGCTTGGACTTAAGCTGAACCGAAGAAATATAGCAGTGGATGAGCATTTCCGGACAAGTATACCGAATATCTATGCGATCGGAGATGTTACGGGAATCGGAATGCTGGCTCACAGTGCATCCCACCATGGGATTCATGCTGTAGACCATGCCCTCGGCAAACTGCATGGACAGTCAAAGGGATACATTCCGGCATGTGTTTATACGACACCGGAACTCGCCTCCGTGGGAATGACGGAGGAAGAAGCAAGGGAAAAAAGAGGAGATATCCTTGTCGGCAAATTCCCGTTCACTGCATCGGGAAGAGCGCTCAGTGCGGGAAAAACAGAGGGCTTCGTAAAAATCATAGCAGATAAAAAGTATCACGAGATCCTGGGCGTACATATGGTCGGCGCAAACGCGACAGAAATGATCGCGGAAGCTACGCTCGCACTGGAATTGGAGTGTACGGCGGAGGAACTGATGCACACGATACACGCCCATCCGACAATGTCTGAGGCAGTAATGGAATCGGCATATCAGATGGTTGGAATGGGAATCCACATGCCGTAACAGGGCATGGATCGAAAGGAGAAAAATTATGGCAGAAAATTATACAGCAGCCCCGCTCAGCGGGGAAGACGACCTTACAGGGCAGGTTGCCATCATTACCGGAGGCGCAGGCGGAATCGGCGGCGAGACTGCAAAGCTTTTGAGGAAACATGGAGCGACGGTCTATGCTTTCGACCTGTTTCCGGATGACGAGGAGAAAAGTATCATCCACTGCGACGTGACTGACAAGGAAAGTGTTGTTGCAGGTGTGGAAAAGGTCTATGAAAAGCACGGAAGAATTGATATTTTGATAACCTGTGCGGCAATCACGAGAACGACTGCGTTCGAGGATATCACGCCGGAAGAGTGGGATCAGATGTTTGACATCAACGTAAAGGGAACATTTTTGATCACTCAGGCAGTTTACGAGAAGATGAAACTGAATCACTATGGAAAGATCGTGAATGTATCATCTGTTGCGGGAAGAAGCGCCGGCGTTCAGGCGGGGCCGCATTATTCCGCGTCAAAAGCTGCCGTGGGTATCTTTAATCGCTGTATCGCGAAGCTGGGCGCTCCTCATGGAATTTATGCAAACTGCGTATATCCGGGACCGACCAACACGCCTATGATCAAAGATTTTGATCAGGATAAGGTAAGCGGAAAGAATTTCCCTCTTAGAAGACAGGGAGAGCCGATCGATCTTGCTCACGCGATCTTATTCCTTGTTTCACCCAACTCCAACTTCATTACGGGCGTATTCCTGGATGTAAACGGCGGGTTGTATATGGGATAAACGGAAAGTAAGGACATAGCTTAATAAGAATGAGAAAACAGGAGGGGGTTGTCGGGAAATAGATAACCTCAAACAGGGGGCATTGTGACTGGACCAGTC
>CAZJSI010000073.1:0-4785 GCA_964548675.1 uncultured Eubacterium sp.
CAATATTAATATCGATATCACAACCAGTAACCACATGAAATTTGATACTTTTCTCTTCTCAAATGCAGCCTTTCCTACCAGACAGCCGAGAAAAAACACCGGCAGCCGCAATAATGCAATTTCTGTATTGCCGAAAAATTCTTTTTGATACAATTGAAGAACAAGCGCGATCACTGTGAGGAAAGAAAAGACAGACATCATATTCATTTGCTCCGCTGTCCGATCAGCCGATTGTTCAAATATCCGATATACATAGGGAAAGATCAGGTAACAGAAGGAGATCATCAGAACATACCAGAACCATACGAACCCATCTCTAAAAAACGATACAAAAAAGACTTCTGAAAGGAATTGAGATACCCCCCCATCCTCCCAGAAGAAGCACTGCCAGATCAACGCCGGCACTGAAAGTAATATATAAGGAATAAGAATCTTTGAAAACCGCCGTTTATAGAATATTCTCAGATTGCTGTTTTTCTTAAAGGAAAAATATAATCCAAATCCGGACAGAAAAAGGAAAATATCCACGCCTGTACTTTTGATATACTTATAATATAAAGATATAAGCCTGTTAAAATGCACTCCATTGCTGGCACAGTCCTCAGCAAAATGGAATGCGATGATCCCCAGTATGGCAAGCCCCATCAGAGCGCCTCTATACTTTGAAACCAATTGATACGTCATCACTTTCTTATTATCTTCTTCCATATTATTCACCTAATTCTTTCTCACAAATATCCAATGCGGCAGCGATCACTGCATCCATATCATAATATTTATATTCTCCAAGGCGTCCTCCAAAAATCACGTTTGGTTCATTATCGGCAAGCTTCTTATATTCCAGATACAACCTGCCGTTTTTCTCATCATTGACCGGATAATACGGCTCATCCCCCGGCTTCCATTCCGAAGAGTATTCCCGGCTGATAACCGTTTTAGGCTGTGTGCCAAATTCAAACCACTTATGCTCAATAATCCTTGTCCACGGCGTCTCACGGTCCGTATAATTGACCGCCGCATTTCCCTGAAAATTCGGCATATCCAAGACTTCGGTTTCAAAACGGACAGAACGATATTCCAGCGGACCCAGCCGGTAATCAAAATACGCATCCACAGGACCAGTATAGATGACCTTTCCTGCCATAGCATCAAACTCTTCTCTGTTTTTCAGATAGTCCACGCCAAGCCGGACCTCTATTCCGTCCAGCATATTTTCCACCATCTTCGTATATCCGCCGATCGGGATACCCTGATAAAGTGCATTAAAGTAATTATTGTCAAAGGTCAGCCGGACAGGCAGGCGCTTGATGATAAATGCCGGGAGCTGATCACATGGCCTTCCCCACTGTTTTTCCGTATATCCCTTTACCAGTTTCTCATAGATATCGATTCCCACCAGGCTGATCGCCTGCTCTTCTAAATTTTTCGGTTCCGTAATTCCTGCCGCATTTTTCTGTTCTTCAATCTTTTTCAGAGCCTCATCGGGAGTCACACACCCCCACATCCGGTTAAAGGTGTACATATTAAACGGCAGGGAATAAAGTTCCCCGTGATAGTTTGCCACCGGGGAATTCGTAAAACGGTTAAATTCCGCATAGCAATTCACATAATCCCATACTTTTTTATTATTTGTATGAAAGATATGGGCGCCGTATTTGTGTACATTGATTCCCTCGATCTCTTCCGTATAGATATTACCGGCTATATGAGGACGTCTGTCAATAACAAGAGCTGATCTTCCCTGCTTTTTCGCCTCTCTCGCAAAAACAGCTCCGTAAAGTCCCGCACCTACCACTAAATAATCATACTGTTTCATAATCTTCCTTCCTCGTCATCAACCAAATATCTCCGGTTTTCTAAAAGTCCACCTTATATTTCTTATCTCCGAACCTGATCTTTTAAAAGCTTCCCTCATATTTCTTATTTCCAAACTTGGCTTTCAAGAATGCCGTTCCCTTTTTCCACCAATTGACCTTTTCCATATATATATAAGGGATTTCTTTCACTTGCTCTTTCCGCCTCGCCAGCCAGACATTAAAAATGATCTCGCTGACTCTGCCATAAAATCTCCCCTGAAAAAACGAATACTCCTTATCACCGACTCGTTTTTCAAGTTCAAACAAAATATCAAACAGCCACTTGCAGTACTCGTCTGACAGGGATTTTTCCATAATATACATATTAAACATATACCCGGATGTCTGCTTCATCACCTGATCAAAGGCGTCCAGATAATCCGGGTATTTTTCGCTGATAATCATTCTGGTGATATCCAGATGTTCCGCATAATGAGTATGTGCATAATGAGTATATAAAGTTTCGATATAGTACTTTCTCTTTTTCGGCACAATTATTTTATGTTCCGGAATCAGGCCATTTAATTCCTGTCCTGACAAAACGCTCTCCATAGGCGAATGTTTCTTTTGATACTTCCTGCTCCGAACAGTAAAATGCCTGCGATAATGTGCCAGTCCCAGATAATCACACTTCAGATTTTTCCACGCCCAATACAGCCCTGTCAGTTCACAGTAACTCGGATTTCTGGATGAAATATTATCTCCGGTATTATCCGGCTGATAGGGAAGCGCTTCACTGCCCTCCCGCCCCACATGCAGCGGAAGATATATCTCATCTTCCGGCATATCATATAACTTATGTGTCGCTACAATTATTTTGGTTTCCATCCTTATTCCGCCCCCTGTCCGTCCCAAACGACCTGAAATGTCTTCAGGATAATCTCAAAATCCAGTCTCAGGCTCCAGTTTTCTATATAAGACGCATCCAGACGGACAATTTCTTCAAAATCCGTAATCCTGCTGCGTCCGTTTACCTGCCACATGCCGGTCAATCCCGGCTTCATGCTCAAACGGATCTTGTGATGCGGATCATATTTATTAAACTCATCCACCGTAGGCGGCCTGGTCCCCACCAGACTCATATCGCCCCGTAGAATATTGTAAAACTGCGGTAATTCATCCATACTGGTCCTTCGTATGAAGTTCCCAATACCCTTACCTGGTCCTTTCTCGCTTCCGATAATGCGGGGATCGTTATCCACCTTGAACATATTTCCCTGGATTTTGTTCTGTGCCATCAGTTCCTTTTTCCGCTCGTCCGCATCCAGATACATAGAACGGAATTTATACATTGTAAACCGCCTTCCGTTTTTTCCTATTCTCTCCTGGGTGTAAAAAACGGGACCCGGAGAAGCCTTGCGGATCAGCGGCGCCAAAAACACAAAGACAATGCCCGTAATCACACAGCCCACCAGGCCTGCACAAATGTCCGTGACCCTTTTCAGAATCATCGGCAGATTTCCGGCAGTATTAATGCTGGTAGTCAAAAATGTATATCCGCCGATTCTTTCAATCGTACGGTTCGGCAGTTTATCATCCATATAATCCAGTCCGATATGCACCACAACCCCCATCTGAAGAAGTGTGTAGATCAGATCATGAATGCCCTCATCTCTCTGAGGCAGATTGATCATCACCTCATCCACTACCTGGGTACATACATATTCCGCAATACTGTCCCGGCTGCACACCACCGGCATGCCCTCGATCTTCTGCCCCGTCATATCTTCATCTATAACGGCAAAACCATTCAGGTTAAATCCATTATAGATACGGCTGCTGAACCGGCGCATCATCTTTGCAGCATAATCTTTTGTGGTGATGACCAGAAAATAGGACAGATTTTTCCCTTTCCATATCCTTTTTCGGATAAACCGTTTCCAGCACAGCCTGCCTGCCAGCATAAAAAACATACTGAAGAAAAACGCCGTCAAAAATACCGTTCTGGAAAACCAGAACGCCTGCTTTGTCACATAGAGGTAGGCCATCGCCAGACCCCAGATGGCAAAATTCTGTACCAAAACAGATTCAATTTCCTTAAAAACACTCCGCTTTAAAATATTTTTATAAGCCATGCGGAGAAGAACGTAACAGACGTCCAGTACGATCAGTAAAATATTTAAATGGCCGTACAGGGTTGTCTCTCTGTACATATACAAATTGTGATGCCGGTAAACATAGGCCGCCACATAGGCAGCCTGTATACAGATCAAATCAATGACCATAAAGTCCAAATGTTTTAACCAGTCATATCTTCTTTTTCGATTCATAATCACTCATCTGACAGACGGTTTAATCCGCTGAAAAACGCCCGGATCGTTGCTTTCGTAATATTTGAGCTGTCACCTGCGCCGAAAATCACTTTTCCTGTGCTGTTATCCCTCATCTGAATATAAGCCGCTGCCCGCGCATGGGAACCGGATCCAAGCGCATGTTCCGAATAGTTCAACACGCAAAGATCTCTGTCAAATTCCGCATTAATGGCTTTCTTCACCGCATCGATCGGGCCGTTTCCGATTGCTTCCAGATGCCGCGGTATACCGTGATATTCAAAATCAACCGCTGCAACGCAGTTCTTATCGTCCACATCCTCCACTTTGATCCTTTTAAATTCAAAAGGATTGGAAAGTCCGATATATTCCTTTTTATAGGTATCAAAAATAACTTCCGGGGAGACTTCTCCACCCTGTTCCTCGGAAATCTTCTGTATTACTTCTGCAAATTCCTTATGCATTTCCTTTGGAAGCTTGTACCCATATACCGAATCCATGACAAATGCCACTCCTCCTTTGCCGGACTGGCTGTTGATGCGGACTACCGGCTCATACTGGCGTCCCACGTCGGCAGGATCGATGGGCAGATATGGAACCTCCCAGATTCCGTCATTTCTCTCTCTCAATTCATGGATGCCCTTGTTGATCGCATCCTG
>CAZJSI010000073.1:4885-14530 GCA_964548675.1 uncultured Eubacterium sp.
AGGCTTAAAATAATAGAATCCCTGTTTTTAAAATGTCTATGCATCCATTCGATCTGGTCTGCGTATACATTCGGCGTATTCATCTCCACAGTGGCGGGGAGATTGAAGATGATCTTATTCTCCGGCGTAGGCTCCCAGACATCCTGCACCGCGGTACAGATGTCAAGTGCGAACTCCACCTCCGTTCCGGTAAAGCTCTCCGGGGAATACTCCAGCTGAAGATTACCCGGGAAATTCTTTGCGCGTTCCTTTACCATATGAGTGCCGTCAATGGCAATCTGTTTGATCTCTTCCTTATTCATATGAAATACAACATCTCGCTGAAGAACAGATGTGGAATTATAAATATGAACGATCACATTCTTAACACCCCGGATCGCTTCAAATGTGCGGTCGATCAGATGCTCCCTGCACTGTGTCAGAACCTGTACGGTCACGTCATCCGGGATCAGATCCTCGTCCACCAGCTTGCGGAGAAAATCATATTCTATCTGGGAAGCTGCCGGAAATCCGATTTCAATTTCCTTGAATCCCAGTTTCAGCAGGAGCTGAAACATCTCGATCTTCTCATCCACGTTCATCGGTTCGATCAGAGACTGATTTCCGTCTCTTAAGTCCACGCTGCACCAGATCGGCGCTTTTTCAATTTCTTTATTCGGCCATTCACGCTCCGGATAATGCAGTACCGGAACTCTCTTATATTTCTTATAATTTAACATTTCTATCTCCTGTATGGCTGTCAGAAGCCACTTTTCTTCTCACAGTTTTCACATCCTCCAATGCTATCTAAAGATTATAACATTATTTCCATATGTTTCAAGGCAAAATTTATTAATCTTTTCATAAATATTACATAAATGTAACTTTGATGTCATATTTTCTGTTCTTGACAATTTTTTATCAATTCGGCAAAAAACTGGTTTTTTTGCCACATTTACCTGGGATTGTATTTCTGAAAGTTCTTGCAATTATCGATTGTTTGTATTATTATGTTCTCAAAGCTAGTACAGCTTGCGAACAAGTATTATTCTATAAGGAGGAACTAAATTATGGCATACGTAATTACCGATTCTTGTGTTATGTGTGGTGCTTGCGCTGGCGGATGTCCAGTAGGCGCTATTTCTGAGGGAGACGCTCAGTACCAGATCGACGCTGATAGCTGCATCGATTGCGGTGCTTGCGCTGGTACATGTCCTACAGGTGCTATTACAGAAGGCTAAGAAGCACAAAACATATTTTACTTATTAAAAAAGCCAAAAAAGCTGCCGCATCCGCGGCGGCTTTTTTCGGCTCTGAATATTTTTAAGATTATCATGATCATATAAAATAAAATCCGATCCAGCCAAGTACAATGGCGATCGCGGCTCCGGCCGCCACATCCTTCACAAAATGAACCCGGGCTATGACCCTCACGGATGCCAGAAAAACACCTGCGGTGGCCAGAATAACCGCCAGGGGCGCATATACATAGCCTGCAGCCATAGCTATTATATAAATAGAAAATACATGCCTGCTCGGAAACGAATTCCCCCTCGTGTCTTTCGGGATCAGCGGCGGCTTGTCCCAGACCTCATAGGGGCGCTTTGCATTGCATACTTTTCTGAAAATTGTTACCGCAGCAAACGAAACGGCCGGGACAAAAAATACTCTTACGATCCTCTCATCCCGGGTCGCTGCAAGTATGATCAGCATAGCCAGATACACAACGTAAACCGACCGGGTAATAATCTTATTCAACTTCAATAATCTCCGGCGTTTTCGACTGTCATGTTCGAATGGTTCCGCCAGCCTGTCATAAAATTCTCTTGTCATCGTTCCTCTATCACAATTCCTTTAATGTCAAAATTCCCCATGGCGGCAATGTGTAAACCGGTTCCCCCGCTCTGCCGTTTATTCTTCTTCAAATCTGTGATATACGTGGATTCCGTTTACTTCCACTTCATCCGTCAACCGGATCACCAGACACGGAACGCCATCGATCAGCCTCGTCTCCACCAGATCAGCCCTCTCCGGATTTACTTTCACTGTTACATCCGGCGTTTTCACCTCAAACTTTCTCGTATCGGAGATATTATTTGCCATGACGGTCATTTTTGCTCCGATCTCCTCATCGTACTGCTGTTCAAACTTCTCCAGATTCTCCTCGGGAGCGCCGCTTCTCTCCAGAAGTTTCCGAACCTCCGCCTTGTCAAGCTCCAGGGGCTCCGGATTTTCCTTCTGCTCCTCGATCATCTCATTTAAATTCTCATGGATATTCCGCACCACATCGTATACACACTCTTCGCCAAGGGTTTCCTGAATGATCGCCTGAAAGGATTCTTTTTGCTGTCCGGCCGGAAGCGGCTGGACACATCCCAAAAGCTGTTCGGTAATTTCTGCACAGAATTCTTTTGAATTCTGCGAATAATAGAGCAGGCTATGTACATCCGTATTTCTGTCATTAAAGGCAGGGAACAGGAACGCCTGCTCCGGCATGTCCACGATCCAGTCCCGGATGCGGTCCTCAATGCTGTTTGTCTCGGCATTATAGCACAGTCCCGCCTTGGAAAGCTTCACCGGGCAGAGACAGCAGAGGATAAAATTATATATGTAATCAGATGCATCCTCCATCTCCAGTCCGTCCGATGTGCGCATCGGAATATCATAGGAGCCGTGAACGAGCAGGATCAAATAATTTTCCGGATGATAATAGGTCTCGATCATCTTGTCATAAAACTGCTCCAGGATCACATCATCTTTCAATTCACTGTCCCGCAACGCCAACAGGCTTTTCTGAGTTCCGTCTCCCATCTCCTGCTCCAGCGGGAACTCCATATTCAACAGATTTTTTCCGATCGTACCTGACAGGCTCTTTCGAAAAATATTCAGGTATTTATACATTTCCTCTTCCGGAATAGAGAGAAATGCTTCTTTTAATTCTACAACTTTATTTTTGTCTGCATCCACATAACATCCACAGAGACGGTTGATACAGCAGCGTTCCTTCGTAAATAATTTCCTGATTTCCGATATTTCTTTCTTATTCATGTAAAATCTCCGTTTTCATAAGTCTTATCCGTGATTAAGATTATAACGATTTTTGCCCGTTTTGTACACCATAAATCTCATAATATTCCCGGAACATGCATCAGACCAGCGCCTCTTTTGTCATATCCAAAAACGCTTTCAGCGCCGGCGCTGCCCAACGTTTTTTACTGTAAATAACCTGCATCGACATAGAGATACTGTAATCTTTCGCGGAAAAAAGCGATATTTTCTGTTCCCGCAGCGCTTCTTCCAGCGTAAATTTCGGAAGCAGGGATACGCCAAGATTTTCCGCGACCCCGTCGATGATAAGGCGGGTATAACCGATTTCCAATACATTGGAAATCATCTTGCCCTGCTCCGCCAGATATTGTTCGAATGCCTGTCGATAATTACACCCCGCCTCAATCTGGATAAAGTTTTCCAGTATCAGGTCGTCTATCGGAATTTCCCGTTTTCCTGCAAAAGGATGATCCGCAGCACAGAAAAAGCAGATTTCCGTCGGAATTTCATGGGCGGTCAGCCAGTTCGGATGATTAATTTTCTTGTCCACTGTCAAAATTACATCCAGTTTGCCCTTGCCGAGAAGCTCCATGCACTCCAAAGTCGTGGCAATTACTACTTTAAGGTTCACTTTTGGATATTTCTTCCGAAACTCCCGGAATATCTCCCCATAATGCGACGCACAGATCGTCTCCATAACCCCGACACAGATATCCCCCTGCGGCTCGGCATCCGCGGCAAAATGTTCTACAGCCATCGCTTCGCACCGTTCCATGCTATATGCATATTCCAAAAACTCTTTTCCCGCAGCCGAAAGTGTGGCCCTCTTTCCGTTTCGCTCAAAAAGCGTCACCTGCAGCTCTTTCTCTAACATCTGGATCTGTGTCGTCACCGTAGACTGGGCAAATCCCAAATCCAGTGCAGCTTTGGAGAAATTCCCGATTTCCGCCACTTTTATAAATGTTTTGACATTTCTCAATTCCATAATACCCCCTTTTTACCTCCATTTCTTCCCTATATAAAGGCATAAACCGTCCTTATTTTCCTGACAAAAATCTCTGCTTTTTCTTCTCTATATTATATCATATTTTCTGATTTGCCATATCGTTTTTTTCAATTTTACAAATAAGTCAAGCTATGGTATTCTATTATCGTAATTGGAATGAAATTTCAAAATCACTTTTTTACAACTCTCAACACACAACAAAAAAACCTGCTTACAGCAGGTTTTTTTGTTGTATATTAAATTATTTTCCGGCACCTATTTTTCCTCTGATGACAGGTCATGACAGAAAAACAGAACCCTATTTACTCCGCATACCCGACATATGGCTGTTTCAACTCTTTCAGATCCGGAATCTGTCCCGGTCCGACAGCCTGAGTCTTAATCTCTGTGGAATGCTCCAGTTTTCCATCCCAGTGAAGTCTGGAACGTTTCTGCTGCGCCTCACTGAAAGTCACGGAAATTTTCCCCTCTTTCATCGTCAGTTCGCCTTCAATGCCGCAAACCGGACATTCTACAGAAGCGCGGTCCTTCGATACGGTCAGCATATCGCAATGGCAGACCGGACAAACGCCCTCCTCGTCTCCGCGCCATTTTGTGCGCTCCTCCTCTGTATCCGCTGCCAGAGCTTCGGCTATATTCTGTCCCATCTTTTTCATGCGTGCCATCTGGGTTTCATTGCCAAGCACATGCTCATACGCCATTGCCCCATGATACTCATTCATATCGATCACGTCGATTCCCATGGACATGGTAATTTCATACATTGTCGGGAGCATAAAGGACAGCCAGTTTTTCGTCATCGCTCCTCCCACAGAGACCAATGCTCCGACACGTTTTTTGAAGCTTCTCGGATCCGGCAGTTTATCGGCAGCTTTCCCTGCTGCCAGTCCCTCATCGTAAGCCGCTTTGCGGAATGTAATATCATGAGAAGGACCAACCCGGTCACAGACAGTCTTAAAACGGCCGGTAGGACTGAGCACATAAGTGGGCGATCCCACGATAAGCGCATCACATTCCATCAAAGCTTCATCTAAAATATGAAAATCATCCTGGACAGGACATCCCCCTTTTCCAAAGCCCGCCGTCATCCCCACCACACAGGAGATACATCCGGTACACGGTTTGATGTCCATATCGTCTACACGAAAAAATTTTACTTCGCATCCGGCTTTTTCACACTCCATCAGTGCTGTCTTTACCATTATATCCGTATTACCCATCTTTCTGCCAAAGGACAGTCCAAGTACTTTTTTCTTTTCCATTTTCTCCTCCTACGGAACCTCAGCCTCCCGCTCTCCGATGTCCGCCGACATCACCGGAATATATGCCGTTCCTTTTTATTTTTTATCTGATATTTAAAGTATAACAAAAAGGGATGCCCTGCAAAATATACGATATCCGCCACCATGATGGACAAAACGCATTTTTTGTACTATAATGTCATCAGAGCGTATATCAGATGGGAGTTTGAACTCCCACTAATACGAACTTGTTACTCACCGCCTGTAGAGATAGGAGTCATCTCACATCTGATACATATGGCGTCATCAAACCCGGAGGATATGAATATGGAAGTTGTCACAATGGGCCGATCAAATAAACTATATACAAGCTTCCCTGTTCACCGGCATGGATATTGGGAGATCCTGCTCAATCTGACAGGCAGCGGATACATGACGGTAAACGGCACAAAATACACATTTTGTCCGGGAGACATTTTTCTCATTCCCCCGGATATTCCCCATGGCAAAACATCGGAATACGGATTTGAAGATATGTGTATGTTTGTAAAGGACATGCGTCCCATCGGAGATTCCGGCATAAGAAAGATCTCTGATGATGAACATGGAACGATCCGAAGTCTGATGCAGATTGCCTGTCGGATCTCGGAAACATCCGCCGAAAATGCTCCCTACAATACGGCAGCTATACTGAATTCAATGGGGGAATCCATCTACCAGATGCTGGTTGGTTTTTTCGTGACGGGCCGCCAAAAGGATCTGCGCATCGACGGATTTATCGAATGTCTGGAAGCCAACGTCACAAATCCCGGCTTTGACCTGTCCGTCGAGGTAGAAAAAACCGGATATTGTAAGGGATATTTCCGCAAAGTTTTCAAAGAATCGACAGGCGAAACGCCGGTCGCCTATTTCAACCGCATCCGGATCGAATACTCCAAAAAAGAATTCCAACGCTACGGCAACAGCCGCTCCGTAAAGGATGTCGCGCTGGCAAGCGGTTTTCGGGATCCTTATTACTTCAGTCGTGTATTCAAAAAAGTAACTTCTATCAGTCCTGCCGCCTATCTGAGGCAGCTGGATGATTTCGATGCGGATGAGATTGACCGCGACGGGCTCCGCCCCGAAAAAAGATAGCAGACACTCGCACAGCGGGCAGAATATAAGGTATCATTGTCTTTAGACAATGGATCATTCCCATTAGCAATTGTAATACCAATTGCTAATGGCATATTGTCAAATATAGTGGCAGTAATATAATCAAAAGACACAGGAGGCATACAGATGAAATTAGGAATCCTCGGAACCGGATTAATCGTCCATGAAGTACTTCCAATGCTGGAGATTTTGCATTTGGAAAAATTATATATTCTCGGAACAGATCATTCTGTGGAAAAAACACAGCAGCTCTGTGACGCCTATCACATGAATGGCTGCTTCTTCGATTATGAAGAGCTGTTGGACGCAGATATCGATACGGTATATATCGCACTTCCCAACCACCTGCATTTTTCCTTTGCCAGAAAAGCGCTGGAAAAAGGAAAACATGTCATTCTTGAAAAACCTGTCACCGTCACTCTGAGTGAACTGCAGGAGCTGGAACAAACCGCCCGGGAACGCCATGTAATCCTGGTGGAAGCCATGAGTCTGCACCACACGCCGGCTTACCGTTCCATCAGGGAAAAAATCAGAGATATTGGAGATATTAAAATTGTCAATTTTCAATTTTGCCAGTATTCTTCCCGCTATGATGCTTTCAAACAGGGAAAAATTGCCCCAGCCTTTGATCCAAAGTGTGCGGGCGGCGCTCTGATGGATCTCAATATTTATAACCTGCACGCTATCATTGGGCTGTTTGGAAGTCCGAAAGCAACACGCTATCTCCCGAATATAGAGCGCGGCATCGATACAAGCGGTATTCTCACTCTGGATTACGGGACGTTTCAGGCTGTCGCAGTTGCAGCAAAGGACTGTCAGGCTCCGGTCAGCTCCACCATACAGGGCGATAAGGGCTGCATCCGGATTCAGGTTCCAATGAACCAGATCGAGAGCTATGAGCTCATAGATAACCGAAAAAACGTTGAAATCTTTGATTTCCACGAAAACGCACACCGGCTTTCCTACGAATTTATGGAATTTGATCGCATGATACGGGAAAAAGACTTTGAAAAAGCAAAGGAACTGATGAAGATCAGTATGGCCGCAACAGAAATCCTGGAAAAAGAAAGACCATATCATATTTAATTGCACAGCGAGCAGAACGTGGATGAAATGAAACTTCCAATACTGAAAAGAGCGCGGAGCCAGGACAAATATAGTTCCCGGCTCCGCGCTCTTTTACATCTGCTGAATTTCGTTTTTCAGCATACGCTTGATTTATCGCTCATGGTTTCGCTGCTGATTGTGCTGAAATGCACACGCACTTTATAGGTGCCCTTGCCAATCTTGTGGGCCGTCCTAAAGCATCATCTTAATCAGAAAAATATAGTCAACATCTTTTAGCGTTGTACTTATTTCTTTTTCGGACAAATTACATATCTCATTATAGGAAATATAACTCGATACGGCATCATGGTTAATACAGATAATGCCTATGACCGTCTCCCCACCGATCTTCAAATCGATACTCTTATATGGTTCTATGCCACAAAATGATTTCCCGTTTATCCCCTCTTCTACAGGTATATTAAGAATCTCCGACTGATCGTCGTTAAAAAGCGTTTGTATTTCAAATGCATCATATACCATCTCATCCGCGTGTTCAGCCGGAATAAACTCAACATCCAGTTTTAGATCATTTCTTTTGTGATTGCCTGTAATATATATACATGCACATTGCAATAACCAGAACACAATACAATATAACGATCTTATAAACAGTCCGGCGATGCGTTCGCGAAGTATTAAACGATTTCCCCGCCTTTTTCATCACACATCACCTCCCCCTGCTTTACTTCCCCGTAAACTTATTCCCGATATCATAAGGCGTGGTCTGATACACGTAAAAATTGAGCCAATTTGAAAACATTAACTGCCCCGCCGAACGCCAGTTTACGACCGGAGTTTTTGTCGGATCATCATCCGGAAAATAATGATACGGGACATGTGGATGAATCCCTTTTTCCAGATCACGCTGATACTCCAATGCCAGTGTATTTGCGTCATATTCCAAATGGCACAACGCAAAGAAATATTTGGAATCCGTTGTTTTCAGGATCGTCGGGCCTCCGGCATCCGAATCCGCGATCAGCTCCAGTTCCGGCACTTTCAGCACATCTTCTCTGCGTATTCCGACCTCTCTGGAGTGCGGCGCCTGGAAAACATCATCAAATCCCCGAAACAACGGTGAACTTTTCTTCAAAACCCGATTCGGATATACACCGGATAACTTCTCAGGGTATTCAATGGTCGGAATCCCATAATGATAATACAACGCCGCAAGTGCCCCCCAGCAGATATGCATTGTAGAATGAACGTGTGTCTTTGCCCAGTCCATGATCTGGCAGAGTTCAGGCCAGTAATGCACATCCTCATAGGCCACATCCGCAAGCGGCGCCCCGGTGATGATCATACCGTCAAACCAACGGTTTTTGACCTGATCAAATGTTGTATAAAAAGCCTGCATGTGCTCGGTATCTACATGCTGCGGCGTATAACTTGCCGTCTGCAGAAATTCTACTTTTACCTGCAGCGGTGTATTGGATAACTTGCGCAGCAACTGATTTTCTGTCACAATTTTAGTTGGCATTAAATTCAAGATCAATACGTTCAAAGGACGGATATCCTGATGCATTGCCCGATACTCTGTCATGACGAAAATATTCTCACTTTCAAGTACAGCAGTTGCCGGCAGAGAATCCGGTATTTTAATTGGCATATCTATCTCCCCCTTTTCATAAATTTTAAGACTCTCTCGCGAGTCTTGACGCGGGATTCGAGGCAGCCTTCGCTGACATGATACATATACAAATCCCTGCGTTCTACACCTCGTTCCAGTCGGCGCAAAGCCAACGTCCCCAGGCCGTTGGCTTTGCGCCCTCACATCTGATATATAAAATCATTCTATCTGTTATGTCCTGAGAAATCAACCTTTTTTTCAGTACAGAAAATTTCAAATCATGATTAAGTCTAACACAGACAGCCGGATCTTGTCACTATATATTTGATGCGTTTTTTCATTCATAACATAGTAGGTGGCATAAAATTCGGAGGCGTCTTCAAAAAGTGTAAAATCCAACAGGCCGATTTGGATGGCCGGTTTGACGTCCAGATAATTGCTGCCCCGGTTCAGGTTATCGAACGCCCGGCGGATCAAAAAGAAGGGGGTGTCGGATAATACCGATTTTTAACCCCTGGCATGCAGGGAAGAGGCAA
>CAZJSI010000074.1:0-1516 GCA_964548675.1 uncultured Eubacterium sp.
AAATTCCTGATAACCAATCGATACTTTCCTTGCCATACAGCCACTGTCCTCTCTTTTTCTAATGCAGTGTCTACGTAGTTTTATTATACCTGCACCTTTCCGGAGTGTGTCCCATAAATCCGGTAAGCGCTGAAAATACACAATTTTTTGCAAATAAGAAATAAACCGCTGCTTATTTGTAACCCAGAAAAGCCCTCACACAGCTCAACTGCTCAAATTCTTTCGTACCAAATCCATATCCTATATTTTCGATCTCCATATTCATTTCCTTTGTAAAATCCCGGACAAAATGTTTTAAAACGGCTGCCCCTGTAGGTGTCAGCAGTTCTCCGTCAAAAGAACTCGTATAAATCGGCATTCCCTTGATGATCTCCGCTGTTGCCGGAGCCGGAACAGGCAGAATGCCGTGAGCACAGCGCACAGTGCCATTTCCCACACAGATTGGAGAGCACTGTATCTTATCTACCTTCAGCAGATCAATCGCAATACAGCAGCCCGCCACATCCACCAGGGCATCCAGAGAACCCACTTCATGAAAGTGGATCTGCTGCATATCGGTCTGATGCACCTTTCCCTCTGCTGCCGCGATCACGCGATATACGTCGGAAGCATGTGCCTTGATACGATCCTCAAGATCCAGTTCACTTATTTTTTTCAAAATCGCAGGACAGCTTGTGTGAGCATGATGCCCATGGGCATGAGCATGCTCATGTTCATGAGTGTGAACTTCCCCATGCATATGTTCGTGAGTGTGAACTTCTCCATGCTCATGTTCGTGAGTACGGACTTCTCCGTGCTCATGTTCGTGAGTGTGGACTTCTCCATGCTCATGTTCGTGAGTATGAACTTCTCCGTGCTCATGTTCGTAAGTATGGACTTCTCCGTGCTCATGTTCGTGAACTGCACCGCTTTCATTCATATGACTGTGCGTTTCCTCATGAAGATACTCCTCCTCTTCCCTGCCCCGGATTTCTACCCGCATGTGAGTACCGCCGATTCCCCGGACATTTTTTGTTTCGGGAATCACCTGAATTTCATCACTGATACTGTTTACTTTATTCAAAAACTCTTTTTTCTCTTCCCCGGAAAGCAGTTCGTAGAGTGCTCCTATAAGCATATCTCCCGCTGCACCTGTCTTACATTCAAAATATAATATTTTTTCTTTCATCCCGATTTCCGCCTTTTCTTAGTTTCACTTATTCGCAATGCCAAATCTTCTATATGCGTACAATCTCTCTGACTATTTTACAAACTTCTGAATTGCTTCACTGAATTCCTCGATTTTTTCCAGGTTGCCATCCTCCACCGCATCCACAATACAGTGATTTAAATGATCCATTAAAATAACTTTTCCCGCATTGTTGATGGCGGAGCGAACCGCAGCAAGCTGGATCAATATCTGCGAACAGTCCTCTCCCCGGTCTACCATACGCTTCACCGCCTCCAAATGTCCGATCGCTTTCGCCAGCCGGTTTGAAACCGCCTTGGAATTCGGATGCACATGTCCATGGGCGTG
>CAZJSI010000074.1:1616-13919 GCA_964548675.1 uncultured Eubacterium sp.
TCGCCAGCCGGTTTGAAACCGCCTTGGAATTCGGATGCACATGTCCATGGGCGTGGCCATGGCTGTGCTCGTGCTCCTGATTTTTGTTAATCTCTCCTGTTTTTATTATCGATTTTTCGTGTTCCTGCATAACCGCTGTCCTTTCCCTGCAAAAAATTCTGTACGATTCATTGCCCTTTACCGCAGCACTCTTCACAAAAAACTTCGCATAATGTGCATGACTACTTTCCAATGTGGATCCTGGACGCCAGACAGGCTGCCCCATATCCGTTATCAATATTCACCACGCCTATGCCGTTGGCGCAGCTGTTCAACATGGCTAACAATGCCGCCAGCCCTCCAAAATTTGCTCCGTAGCCAACACTGGTCGGAACCGCTATGACCGGTACATTGACCAAACCGCCGACTACGCTTGCCAGCGCGCCCTCCATTCCCGCGATCACAATGATAACGTCCGCTTTCTGAATCCGCTCCATCTTTCCAAACAGCCGATGTATACCCGCCACGCCGACATCATAAATGCGGTCTACCTCATTGCCAAAATATTCTGCGGTCAGCGCCGCTTCCTCTGCCACCGGAATATCCGACGTCCCGGCCGTCACCACTGCAATCGGCCCCTTTGTCGCAACAGGCTCGGGCTTTTCACCGATCATGATGATCCTGGCAAGTTTGTCGTATTTTGCTTCCGGAGCGACTTCAAGCACTCCCGCAAAATCCTCTTCATCCGCCCTCGTCACCAAAATCCTTGCATTGTCATGCATCATATGTTTCACGATCCCGGCAATCTGTTCCGGCGTCTTTCCCTGTCCAAAGATCACCTCGGCCTGACCGGTCCTGAGGTTCCGGTGCTGATCTATATTTGCATAACCAATATCTTCATAGGGTAATTTCTTTAAGCATTCCAGCGCGTCCTCCACGCTCACACTTTTCTCAGCCACCTGATTTAAAATATCTGTCAAATACGCTACATCCATCCTGGGACCTCCAAATTTTTATCCTGCAGAAATCACACGGCAAATTCCTGTCAAAACCTCTGTCCTATAAGTATAACATGAATCGTCAATCCTAACACAAAATTGTGAAAGGTATTCTCCATAATTTATAAAATGCAATTTTCGTGCCAATTTTCAACCCTGAATCCGCCTGCGATTTTCTCACATTTTATCCCTCTTTTTGTTACACAGTTTCAATTTTTGTTGCACATTTTCAATTTTTGTTGCAATAGGCAAACAATCTTGCCGAAATACCTGCGCATATCGTTTACAATTTTTCCTGAAATTGATATAATGTTATCAACATTTTACCCCCAGGGGAGGACAATTACAAATGAATCAACATCTGGCGATCTGTCAGATCCGGGACATGCTCCGCGAACTTATCAGCGAATCCTCTGACTCTGATCTGACGGAAAAATTACAGGCGATCGATCGGGAGCTAAATTACTTTTTAGACAGAGGCATCGATTTTAAGCAGGTAGTGGACGGCCTTGACGACAGCATCTTCATCACGGACAACAAGGGAAACGTACTCTACGTGAATCCAGCATATACGAAAAATACGGGGATCGCATCGGACCGGGTTCTGGGACACAACGTTTACGATCTGATCTCAAAAGATAAACTTTATACGGGCGGAGCCATCCCTGACGTGCTTCAGACAAAAAAATCCGCATTCCGGCTGTCCACGACATACGGAACAGGAAAACCGCTGATCGGATATGCATCCGGAAGCCCTATTTTTGATGAAAAAGGTGAACTGCATCAGGTCATCGCCTGCAGCCGCCCTATCGTCACACTTGGCGCGTTAAAAGACGACTTTAACACTTTTGTCAGGGAAGTCCAGGAAATAAACTCCAAAAAATCCTATTCAGAAGGCGCAAAAAATCTGTCCGAAGATATGATCGGAAAAAACGGGACTCTTGCAAATATCTGGACTCTCATCAGCCATGTGGCTCCATCCGACGCAACCGTACTCATTACCGGAGAATCGGGAGCCGGCAAAGAAGTGATCGCAGATGAAATCTTCAAAAACAGTAACCGCAGCAAAAATGCTTTTGTCAAGATCAACTGCGCTGCAATTCCCGCACATCTGCTGGAATCAGAGCTTTTCGGCTATGAAAAAGGGGCTTTTTCCGGTGCAAACGCCAAGGGAAAACCGGGATTGTTCGAATTGGCAAATCATGGGACATTGATGTTGGATGAAATCGGGGACATGCCGATGGATCTTCAGGTAAAATTACTTCGTGCGATTCAGCAGCAGGAGATCACACGCATCGGCGGTTCCAGGCCTATCAAATTGGACATCCGTTTTCTTGCCCTGACCAATTCCAATTTGAAAGAAAAGATCGAAAACGGCACGTTTCGTCAGGATTTATATTATAGACTGAACGTTATTCCAATTTATGTGCCTCCGCTGCGGGAACGTGTCGCAGATATTGAAGCTCTCAGCAACCGCTTTATAGAAATATTTTCAGAAAAATATAACCGCCCGTTTACGCTTACAGAACGGCAGATGAATTATTTCCGCCAATATGCATGGCCCGGGAATATCCGTGAACTGGAAAACATCATCGAATATCTCGTTCTGTGCAGCTCCGGTATCGGGCAGGTAGACGACACCGTCATCACCAGCCTGCTGAATATCTCCAAAGAGCAGGAGCCGATCGTCACAGACATGGATTTCAATACTGCCGTGGCACAATTCGAGAAGGACCTTCTGGAAAGCACGTTAAAAACCTCCGGGAACCTGAGGGAGGCCGGGAAGAAGCTGAACATTAACGCCTCTACCATCTCCCGGAAAATAAAACAATATAACATTGATTATCCAAACAGGAAAGAGTAACATGGGGCGGGCAGGAAAGACTAACATAGATCAGAATAACATAAATTGAGCCATGGCGGAAAAATGCCATGGCTCATTTATGTATTAAGGTTTAAGAAAGGTTGGCTTATTTATTAGGGTTTGTTTTGGTTTATAAAGGTTTCTATTGGTTACAAAAATTATTTCAGGCCAAGGATCTGCCGTGCTTCCTCAGGCGTTGCCGCCTCATTTCCGTATTCTTCGATCACACGTTTTGCCCTTGCAACAAACTGGGCATTACTCTCTGCAAGCTGCCCTTTTGCGTACATGACATTATCTTCCATTCCAACACGGATATGTCCGCCCAATGCCACCGCACCGTAAAGCATCTCCATTGCGCTGTGTCCCACGCCAAAGCAGGACCAGGTAAAATTGCCCTTTCCGATCAGCTCTTCCGCAGTCTCTTTCATAAAGATCAGATTCTTCATGGTTCCCGGGATGCCGTTCGCACATCCCATGCAGAACTGGAAATGCAGCGGAGCTTTCAGCACGCCTTTTTTCAGGTAATAAGCGGCATTGCCGATCATACCCGGGTCAAAAGCCTCGATCTCCGGCTTAGTATTTGTCTCCTGGAACAAATATCCGCACTCTTCCAGGAATGGAGGCGTATTTAAAAATACGCTGTTATGAAGCCAGTTCATGGAGCCGCAGTCATAGGATCCCATTTCCGGCCTGATTGCTTTAATATGAGCCATGCGAACCTGATCATCTGCGTCAATCGCACCGGATGTAGTCAGATTCAGGATGATATCGCAGTCCGGATATTTCGTATGGATCAGATCCACTGTCTCGCAGAATTTTTCCGTAGACATCGTACCGTTTCCGTTTTCATCACGCATGTGCAGATGGGCAATCGCAGCCCCTGCTTTCCAGCATGCATATACATCATCCGCAATTTCTTTCGGGGTCATAGGCACATTTGGGTTATTTTCCTTTTTTGGCCATGCACCCGTCACAGCCGCTGTGATAATTGTTTTTTTCTTTGCCATTTCCGCAATCCTCTATTTCAAACTTTCTTCTTTCTGATAATCTTTATTGTATTTGCGCACATTCGTAATGCCGATCAGTATCATATTGACAACAAGGAGCCCAATATAAAACATATACGCACCTCGCAGGCTTCCTGTTACTTTCAATGCAAATGCATTCACAAGATAATTCATCATCAGGATCACTTCCATCATCGGGAAAAATACCGAGTTGACCGTATTAAATCCATGTCTTCCGAATACAGATGCCGGAAGTGACACGATAAAGTTTGCTGCCGCGCCAACAGCGATACCGATCATAGCTACAGAAATATATACGCCAACGGTTGTATCAGTACAGTTGATCGCAAGCGCTATACAGTACCAGATGAGAAAAGACAAAATCGCTTTCTTTACGCCAAACTTCTGGTCAATTGCACCAAACAGGTAGGAACCGACAAGCCCGATCAAGGCGCAGATTGTCATCAGCCCCACAGCTTTCTCCTGTGTAAAGCCAATTCCGGTATTGCGAACTACCAACTGGCTCATAACTCCCGTTGTAACCATCTGGTTGATGCCTACCACAAGGGCACAAAGCCATAATTCCTTCGTCTTTAACAGTTTTCCAACCGTCCATCCCCCGGTGCTGTCCACTGTGGAAGAGATAAAATATTCACGCTCATACACTTCCTTGCTTACATTATCCGGATACATATTGTATTCCTGCGGCGTATCGCGGATAAAGATCAGGCCGAGTACACCCAGCGCAATTGCGCCGATTGCCGCGAAGCTCATGCCCTTTGCATATCCAAAAGCTGCCAAAAGGAAAGAGATCAGCGGTACATAAAAGGCCGAGCCACTGTTATGTCCCATAGTTGTAAAACCGTTTGCAAGTCCTTTTTTCTTTGGGAACCACTGTGCTACCAGGGCTCCGCCGGCAATGTAAGCAGCACCATTGATAAAACAGGTTACCAGTGTCAGGCAGACTGCATATGCTGCCAGTGTCTTTGCATTGCCAAGCGCTATATAGGACAGGCCGGAGCCGATCAGGCAGATGCCCGATATAAGACGGGGGCCTGCCTTAATGATCAGCCTGGATATAATGATATATGCGATCAGTCCGATCAATCCTGCTACCGTAGACATACTCAGGACGGTAGAATACTCAATCCCGGTCTCCGCAGCAAACGCAGGTGCAACGATATTTAATCCATCAATGGAAAATCCAATGAGGAAAAAAAACATTGCCGCACAGTAAATAATAACTCCCCAACCTTTGGAGAAATTCATTTTCATATTTTCGCTTTCCATTTTCTTCGAAGTACTACTCAACTTTTATCCCCCCTATCTACTTTTCGTCCGGATGCTCCTCGTAGTATTTTTCAGCAGCTTTGAACACATAATCACGCCATACTGCAGCATCCCTTGCCATACACGGACGGATGATCTCTTCCTCCTGGTCTCCCATACCGTTGATAACCTCTTTTCTCTGAACAGTCAGATAAAGGGCCGGCTCGTTTGGCGGACATCCAAGGATCCAGTATGCATTCGGGTGATCTTTCAGGTATTTTCTGGTACAGTTTCCGTGAAGAACGATCTTTTCATCCGGAATATCTTTCGGAATCTGGTTTTTACCGCCGATCACGATGGTCATGCCTTTGTTTTTCTCATATTCATCAACCGCTTTCAATTCCTCCATGTTGATCGCAAGAAGAGCCTGGCAGCTTGAGCATGCTCCTTCGCATTTCACATCATATTCCGGCCAGCGTGTGCTCATATCGCCGATATACGGGATCCACATTTTCTTATAGCTTTCCTCGATGGTATTTCCCACGACCTCGATCTGATCCATATCATAATTTCCAAGTCCGGTCTCCTCAGCTACTTTGAAATAATCCACACAGCTCGTATCGATACCGGTTACTTCACACGCAACACGGTCGATGGCTACCGGATCTTTGGATCCGAGGATCATATTTGTGTCGATCGGCACCGGCATATGCGGGCTGTATCCGCTGGCTGCATGCATTGCATCCATGATATTGATGTCCGCCCGGCATGCGCTCCATACATCCATCATCGCCATGGTCAGGTTCTGCTGATGCATCTGCATATGTACCTTATCCTGGACAACGCCCTTGATGTTCTTCAGCGCGCCGGAAAATACCATGCTTGCATGTGCCTTTAAGATCGGCAGGTTGATCAGATGGTCTGCTTCAATGAGAAATTTTGGAAGCAATACGTGATCGATATTGGATCTGTAACCGCGCACTGCGATATTCACCAGATCTTTGTCACGCTTGATGTCCTTTAATTCCACGCCTTCTTCTTCTGCAACCGCCGCGATGCCGCTGACGCGGAAACATTCCTCCGTATCACATCCGATCGCCGCTGCCTCTGCCACGATAATACGTTTCGGCTCTGCTTTTTTCACTTCCCGGATCACTGCGCGCACTACTTCCGGGTTCGTGCATACGGATGTCTCGGGCGGCTCCGCATGTCCCGCATTCGGTTTCAAAACAACCGTTGTTCCTTTACGGATCACATTGGTAACTCCGCCCATCAGATCAAATACCCTTGTCACATTTGCCTGAATGTCAGTTCCTTTTGAAAGGGCAACTAACGACTTCTTTGCCATTCTGTTTCCTCCTTTATTTAAGATATTTAGTACATGAATAGTTGCACTGTAATATACAGCAATTCTCATGCCAGTTTTTCATCCCTCAAAACAGGCTTTTTTTCGCAATTTCATTTGTTTTTTGTTGCGATTTTGAATCATTTTGTTGTTCATACGCAATTTGAGGTTCCAAATTTTTCTTCTGCAGCGGCCTTTACCATCTCTTCCCAAGTGGAAAATTTCGTACTTTCTTTCACAAAATTATCCATCAGAAGCCGGGCGTAGACCATACGGTCCGCCTCCCAGTTGGCAATCACCGCACTGGAGTACTGAAAACCCTCAAAATTCTCAAAATTTGTATTTTTCTGCATAAATTCATCGGAAAAAATTGCATTCAGCAATTTTCGGAATTCTTCATCCATATCTACATACACATAACCTTCCATATAAGTTCCTCCCGCAAACTTTTGATTCTTTAAACCCAAAGTTTATACGTTCCGTTCTGTCATCTGTGAGACAGTTTAAAATGCTTTCCTTAACAATTCCACAACATCCTCTTTTGTAACGCCCTGACGTGGATTGAAGTTTAATACCGGTTCTTTCAATACATCTTCCGCAAGCATCTCAAAATCTTCTTTCACGCCCTGCTCAGACAGAGTTTTGATGCCCAGTTTTTTTGTCAGCGCAAGAAGTTCGTTGGAGAGTTCATACATATCTTCGTCCAGGTTTCCTGTCATCGGCAGGTTAATGGCCTTTGCCAGTTCCACCATTTTTTCCGGGCAGCTCGGCGCATTGTAAGCCATAACATACGGGAGCACCACCGCGTTCGCCATCCCATGAGCCAAATGGAAATGGGCGCTCAATGTATGGGCAATACCATGTACCAGCCCGAGGTTTGCATTTGAGAATCCAAAACCGGTGATGATACATCCAAGCATCATTTTTTCTCTCGCTTCCATATCGTTTCCGTTTTCAACCGCTTTCGGTAAATTTTCATAAAAGATCTTCAAACCCTGCAGAGAATTGTACTCTGTCAGCGGAGTTGCCATGTTGGAAATGTAACTCTCGACCGCATGTGTGATGGCGTCCATACCGGTTGCCGCAGTCACCGATTTCGGCATAGTTCTTGTGAACTCCGGATCGGCAATGACATGGGACGGAACGATCTTGTTGTCAATGACAACGTATTTGCATACGGCAACCGTATCCGTGAGAGCCGTTACGTTTGTGATCTCACTGGAAGTACCTGCTGTAGTAGGTATTGCGATCAGCGGTTTCACCGGATTCTTTACAAGTCCGATCCCGCCGTACTGACCGATCGGACCCGGGTTTGTCATAAGTACGTTTACCGCTTTTGCAAGGTCAATGCTGCTGCCGCCGCCGACTGCCACAAAACCGTCAATATTTTTTTCTTTTGCAATGGCGTACGCCTCCTCCACCAGCTCATTGGATGGATTCGGGAGAACTCTGTCAAAGATCGTAATATCAGCGCCCTCCACCTTTTCTACCTGAGCAACTATCTTTTCTGCAATGCCGGCAGCTTTGACTCCCTCACCATAAATGATCATGACATTTTTAATGCCTTCCGCTTCCAGAATGCCCGGGAGTTCCTGTACAGAATCTTTTCCAAAGGTCAGATCGTTATGTACAAAAAAATTGTAAGCCATTTTTCTTTCCTCCTGTTTCTTTTCGTATTAAAATTCGTTTCGGATCGTTCCGCCGCAAAAGGTTTTCACGATCCCCGCACCGGAATCAGATATTCCGTACGGCGGCAAAATCTGAATGTCATAAGTTTTTAACTGTATATCATTCAAGGCCCTCAAATGCGGGCATTGCACGTTTCGATCACCACCGCAGTTCCCATTCCGCCTCCGGCGCACAATGTTGCCACACCATATCGATTTTTCCGGCGTCTCATCTCATACATTAAAGAAACAACAATGCGGGAGCCGGTCGCTCCCACCGGATGACCCAGAGAGATCCCTCCGCCGTTTACATTTAGCTTGTCATCAGGAATGCCAAGTTCTTTCTGGCATGCCAGACACTGGGAGGAAAACGCCTCATTGATCTCAAACAGGTCAATATCATCGACAGTCAGACCTGCCTTTTTCAACGCTTTCTGTGTAGCGCTGATCGGTCCGATCCCCATCAATTCCGGTTCAACGCCGGTCGTCGCCACGCTGATCACCCTTGCAAGGATCGAGCATCCCAGCTCTTTTGCCTTTTCCTCTTCCATCAAAATGACTCCTGAGGACGCATCATTCATACCGGACGCATTTCCGGCAGTCACTTTGCCGCCCTCTTTAAATACCGGTTTCAATTTCCGCAATCCCTCTATCGTCGCATCGCGTTTCGGATATTCATCCGTCGTGTAAACCACGTCGCCTTTTCCGGAAGAAACTGTGATGGGAATAATCTCCTCCTCAAATCTGCCCGCATCTATCGCTGCCACCGCGCGCTGCTGGGAGCGAAGAGAGTAATCATCCATCTGCTCTCTGCTGATATCATATTTATCCGCTACATTTTCCGCGGTAATTCCCATTGCCGGTCCTACCCCAAGATTTGTGAGGGAATCCCACATGGAGTCACGCATCTCCATATGTCCGTATTTCTGACCGTATCTTGCATGAAATACCATATGCGGGGCCGTGCTCATGCTGTCCGCACCGCCTGCCATGATGCAGTCCGCCTCTTCCGCCCTGATCTGATAGAATCCCATCTGGATCGCGGACATGGATGAGGTACAGTTACGGTGGATCGTAATCCCGGGAACAGTGACCGGAAGTCCCGCTTTCACTGCAGCCACGCGGGCGAGGTTATTTTCTTTGTAAGTTCTCTGATAATTGCATCCCCAGATAACGTCCTCGATGATCGCCGGATCGATGCCCGCTCTCTTTACCAGATTCTGCATGACCGGAATCGATAATTCCGATGGCGCCAACGTCTTAAACTGTCCTCCGATCGTCCCGATCGGTGTTCTGCATCCTGCCACGATTACTACATTTCTCATGATCTTTCTCCTCTTATATTCTTCCCAACGCTTTTGCTACTTTGATCAAACCTTCTGTCAGTTCCCTGTTCGCCCTCTTTACATCTTCCCCGGACCATTCCATAAGTCCTTTTCCGGTCTTGAATCCCAGGTTTCCTTTTTCAATATTCTCTGTCAGCAATCTGGACGGAGTAGTGGAGCTTTCGATGTGCGGGAACAGATAACTGTGGATGGAATAGGTCAGATCCAGGCCGCCCATATCCATAACCTCCACCGGCGCACAGATGCCAAGACGCATTCCAAACCCGTATTTGATCGCATCGTCCACATCCGCCGGATCCGCAATATCATTCTCAATGATAGACAGCGCCTCCCGGAACAGGGCATGCTGCATGCGGTTTGCCAGGAAGCCCGGAACATCTTTCTTTACGATAACCGGCTTCTTGCCCGCCTCTTCCAAAAGGTTATAGGTTGCTTTCACAGTTTCCTCGGACACATATTTTGTTTTGATCACCTCAACCAGCGGAACCAGATAAGCCGGATTCCAGTAATGAGTTCCAATAATACGCTCTTTATGTACCGATTTTTCCGCGATCTCCGTAATGCTGATCGCAGATGTATTTGTTGCCAGAATTGTGGAAACCGGGAAGATCCGGTCCATCTTTGCAAAGTAATCCTGTTTGATCTCCAGATTTTCAATGATCCCCTCAAATACGATGTCCGCAAAGTCCGCAGTCTCCTCAATGGTATCCACAAAACCGATACGCCCAAGCGCCGCGTCCGCCTCTTCCTGTGACATTACGTCATTTTCCACCAGAACAGACAAATTGCCCCGGATAACCTCTCTTGAATCATAGCGTGTCTTGTCATCATAAACATAGATCACCTTTACCTCATGTCCCTTTGCAGCAAATAGCTGGGCAATACCCAGCCCCATTTTTCCCGCGCCGAGAACCGCAACTCTCTTTTTATCACTCATATTTTTTCCTCCATCATGCCAAGTTTCAAAAACAGGATGCCTTAATCTCCCCGGCACCCTGCTTTTGTAAGTTAGGATCTGACTATGTAATTTTTAATATACTCCGTATGGATATTCCTTGTCCGGGACAGTTCTGTCGATTCTGTCAGAGGGAACAAATGCAACAGCACGGACAATTGTGCCGTCTCCCATGTACCAGCGAAGCGGGAATGCACAGAACAGGAATCTCTGATTTGTAACCTTATCAAGATCTCCGCCCAGATTTTCAATACCCATTACATTGTTTGCCATGAGCAAGTCATGACACGGCTCCCATTCCGGGAAATCATCTTTCGCCGGATGTCCGAACATCTCTTCATACTCTTCACAGATACGCGGTACATACGGGCCAGGGCCATGGTCTGCGGCATATGTATAAAGAATATGGTCAATTGCCTGCATATCAAAACCAACGCCTCTTACATGGTGGTCAACAAACCACTGTGCTCCGGCGATGGAGAGTCCGGGACTGTATGCGAAATAATCATCGTTTTCGCCCCAGCGTCTGTGTGTGCCTGTATTTAACAGCACCCAGTCGCCCTCTTTGATCCCACCCGGAACTTTTTTGGCTGCCTCTTCAATATCCTCTACGGAGATCAGCTCCCATTTTCCTTTCGGAATATCGAGACAAACAGCCTCCCCGAAGTAATTCTGGATCGGAAGCTCATGTGTAAACGGACTCTCCGGAATTACATGGGCAGGTGAATCCGCATGGGTCGAATTGTGCATATGGAATGAATTAAAAGTTTGAAGAAGCCTGTAATGCATCGGCATATGCTGAACCCTGTCAATATGGAAATCTCCATTTGACGGCCAGAGAGGATTTCCTCTGCCAAACGGATTTGAAAGATCAACCAATTCGAAAGAGCCATCTTTAAACATATCGAAGATACTTCCGTCATAAGGTTTCTTCCAATCATTGGTATGTGCATAATTTTCTTCACGCGTGTGTCTTACTGCAATTTCTGACATAATTTTTTCTCCTTTATATTTTTTTATTTTCCCTTGCGATTTTCAATAATCATCCCAATATATTGCAAATATCATGCCAACTTTCTGCAAAGAAAAAAATACAGATTTACAGGGTTTCACTGCTTTTCATTCAAAAAAATGTTTCGGTTCGGCAACGAAATCCCTTTTTCTGTTGCAGATCTACAATTTTTCTCGTTGCTTCCGATTCAAGACTCACTCATGAGTCTTGGCGCGAGATTCGGGTCAGCTTGGCTGACATAATACAGATCCGAATCCCTGCGCATCCTCGCGGAGCGTATATCAGATGGGAGATTGAACTCCCACTGATACAAGTTTGTTACTCACCACCTGTAGAGGTGGGAGGCATCTCACATCTGATATAAAAAGGCAGAATCAAAAGACATTCGGTTATATGCGCGCAAAAATATCCCATCCCAGCCTGAATCCCCCAAACCCGCATATTTACTGGACTCGACCAACAGTCCAGTTGTAAAATCGCCCGAAATTATTGACGGTATCCGGAATAATCTGATATAACAAAATCATCTCCTGCAGGACAAAAAGAAAAACGCGTCATAGCATCAATTCGTAACTTGCGCGTATATCAGAGGATCCGGATATGTATTATGTCAGCCAAGACGATCCGAATCCCGTGCCGGGACTCACGAGCGGATCCTGAACATTCAGAAAGGGGTCATATTTATGAAAGAAAAAGAAAGCTTTGGAAAATATATATTAAAGAAACGAAAGGAAGCTGGATTATCTCAAAAGGCTCTGGCGGAAAAGTTATTCGTATCGGAATCCGCAGTCAGCAAGTGGGAGCGCGGAGTTTCCCATAGTTAAAGATACCACACCAGATATAACAATACCACGCTTATAC
>CAZJSI010000075.1:0-13865 GCA_964548675.1 uncultured Eubacterium sp.
ACCGATATCTCCGGAACCGAGGATCACAACTTTTTTGCCCGGCATTCTTCCCTCGATATTGACATAGCGCTGTGCGGTTCCCGCAGAATAAATTCCTGCCGGACGGTATCCCGGTATATTCAGGGCCCCTCTCGGGCGTTCCCGGCACCCCATCGCCAGCACGACTGCCTTTGCCTCAACGACAAACATACCGTTTTCGCGGTTCATACATGTTATCTCTTTATCCTGGCTGATATTTACAACCATTGTGCGGAGCATGTACGGGATCTCAAGCGCCTTTACCTGCTCAATGTAACGTGCTGCATATTCCGGTCCGGTCAGCTCCTCTTTAAATGTATGCAGGCCGAAGCCATTATGAATACACTGATTTAAGATTCCTCCCAGTTCATTGTCGCGCTCCAGGATCAAAATATTCCGGATTCCCGCTTTTCTCGCTGCGATCGCCGCCGCAAGCCCGGCAGGGCCTCCCCCGATAATGGCTATATCTGTTTTCATTGTACATCCTCCTTGTTATATCCGGTCAGGAATGTTGATCTTCCACCCATTTTTGTAATCTCACTCATGTCTTTGCCAAGTTCCCGTGCCAGAATTTCCACCGTTTTCGGTGAACAGAAACCTGACTGGCAGCGTCCCATACCGGCTCTTGTCCTGCGCTTCACGCCATCCAGAGTCGTTGCGCCAAGCGGACGGTGGATCGCATCGAGAATTTCTCCCTCCGTAACCATCTCGCAGCGGCAGATCACATTGGCGTACGCCGGATTTTCAGCGATCAGCTCCTGTTTTTCCTCTAATGTAATTTCTTCCATACACACAATTCCTTTTCTCCTCGGATTAAAATCAGGATTATCCTCCGCAGGAATGATCTGATCGATCATATCCGCCACATAAGCCCCGATTGCAGGTGCGCTGGTAAGCCCCGGAGACTCGATTCCCGCCACATCGATAAATCCCGGCGCATCCTTCACTTCCTCAATGATGAAATCATCCTTTTCCGTGTGAGCACGGAGCCCCGCAAAGGAGGTGATCACCTGTCTGTTCGGCAGCGCCGGTGTGCTCAGTTTTGCACGCTCCAGCAGATCGGCAATCTCCGGCGCCGTTGTGTTGACGCCCTCTTTATCCGGAATGTCTGTCGCTGTCGGGCCAGCCATAAGATTTCCATGTACCGTTGGGGTCACAAGAACGCCTTTTCCGTATTTTGTCGGAAGCTGGAAAATCGTGTGAGACACAAATTTTCCCGCCTTTTTATCCATCAGGCAGTATTCACCTTTTCTCTGAATGATCTCAAGCTTGTCTTTGCTTACCATATTATGAATTACATCAGCATAGACACCCGCTGCATTTACAACAATCTTTGTCTCATATTCACGATCCTGTGTGCGCACAAGATAACCGCCCTCTTTTTTCTCAATGGCTGTTACTTCCTGATTCAGAGCAAATTCAACTCCATTGGTGCAGGCATTTTCTGCCAGCGCGATCGTCAACCCAAACGGACATACAATTCCGCCCGCCGGGGCATAGAGCGCCGCTGCCGCCTGTCCGGTAACCTGCGGTTCCATCGCCCGCACTTCATCCCCGGTAATGATCCTGCATCCTTCCACGCCGTTTAATTTTGCTTTTTCTAACAATTCCTGTAATATACCCATATCTTTTTCGTCAAAACAGAGGACAAGAGATCCATTCCGTTTATAAGAAAAATCCAGTTCCTTTGACAGCGCTTCCATGCGGCGGCTGCCCTCTACATTCATTTTTGCTTTCAGCGAACCCGGTTTTGCGTCAAATCCCGCATGCACAATGCCGCTGTTTGCCTTGGATGTACCCTCGCAGACATCGCTGCATCTCTCCAGTACAGCTGCTTTTCGCTTCTTGCGGGATAACTCCCTGGCAACTGCGCTTCCGGTCACGCCGGCTCCAATAATGATTACGTCATACATTGATTTTTGCTTCCTTTCTCATTTTATTCCCCGCACATAACTGCAATCCATAAGAAAGTCATATGCTTTGCTTTAAGGCGGCAAGGTCTTTCCCATGAAATAAAAAAGAGTCAAGAAAACTAAAACCATTCGTCATGGTTCCTGTTGCTTGACTCATCTTCTCATGCAATTGCTATGAACTTGTTCTTATGATAGCACATTTTGGAAAGCAATGCAATGGTTTTTCTCGTTTTTTCAGCCTCCGGAAGATGGCGGGTGTCACATTTCATCGGCAATGTCAGTGAAATGTAACAATAGCGGTACTTTTTACTGACATTATTCATCTATCAAATGCAGCATTCAACCATCACCACCTCACAGGGATTGCCGAAACGGGGAATACCAACCGTATTCGCCGCTCCCGCCGACACGATCAGCTTACCGTCATACATTCCATAGGAATATTCCGGGAAAAATCCCTGGCCCGGCGCAAACACGCCTTTTCCAAATATTCTCCACTGCCCGCCATGGACGTGTCCTGATAATATCAGATCAAAAGTATCCAGAGACGTTCCCTTGATATATCTGCTGTAATATTCCGGGTGATGGCACAACAGGATCCTGTATCCGGATTTTTCAGAAAAAGATTTCAGCCAATCCAGATCGTAACGTGTTGACAGACCCCCGATCAAAACGCTTCCATTCGGCGCTGCAAATTCAATCTCCTGATTATCCAACAGCGTTATATCGTTTTCCGCAAAAACCTTATAATCTTTATCAACAAAATACCATTCATGATTTCCAACTGAGTAATAAACAGGAGCAATCTTTCCTGCTTTCCTCAGAAAAACATATGCGTTTTCTGACTGGGATTGTTTTTCACGAAGGCGCAAAAAACGATATGCGATCCTGCGCAGTGGTGAATTACAGCTTTTCCTTCTGTTGATCCCCTGCCATGCATCCATCATCTCTCCCGTCCACTCGCTCATCCCCTCCTTGTGCCGCTCCAGCAGGTCTCCTGCTATGAGAATGACATCCGGATTTTCCTGCCGCAAAAGCCGCAATGCTGTTTCCGGGTCGGACTCATGCATATCGGTCACAAGGGCAAGGCGGAGAGAAACGCCGCAGTTATCTAATTTGTATCTGGTAATGATCATTTTGTTGCTTTTCATATCTGTTTCAATAATACTTTCCCTCAAAACTTCAATCTTGCCGCAAAGCATTTTATCTTCTTTATGATATGCAATACTTTCCGTTAATATCCGCTTTACATATTTTCTGCATGTATTCTGATGCGGTCACCCCTGCTTTGACTCTGTTCCCTTTACCAACTCCTCCAACAATCGCAGCGCTTTAACCGCTTCCTCTTCCGAATCTGCCCTGAAATCCACTGTCAATTTTGGGGACACATATTGAATCAGCCTTTGGGACTGTTGTTCATTCAACCCAAGCTTTTATAACCATACGCGGATTTTTTGTCGTACTGATATGACTATTATCCATAACAGCCATACTGCAACCGCCAATTATATGTGTATATTCAAAAAAAGATTCTCCTTCAGAGAAATACCTCACCAAAACCGGTATTCCAAATCCGGAAAACAAATCCAATTTTAACCCATCCGTTATTTTGTTCCCGGCATAGTTCCGTTTCTCAAAAGAAATAACATTTTTTAAAGTATCCAGGCTCTTCTATATTTCTCATCCATATTACTGTTAAAAAAAGCCCTGTATTCCCCATATATGTATGACACGATTTGTTCTCTTTTATCCATGCCGTCAACGGAAAACTTATAATTTCCCCTCTTTTTTGACATTCTCTCATTAATTCCTGAATCTCATAATTGATCATATCTGTCAATACATCTCTCAACATTTCGCTGCCGAGAGAATAATCCTGCATGATATGAGTTGCTTCATGAAATATCGTGTACATCGAGATCATGACACTCTCGCTGTCATCAGGAGCTTCGTCAAGGGGTTCCCCACCGGCATAATCATTGGCCGGATCGCCTTTCGTCCCATGAGGATTCCGGATATTCTCTCCGGCATTGCCGATAAATATGTAACGGTGAAAATCACCGGGCGGTATAAAATCCCGGTTTAATTCCATCATAAATTGTGATGGACGATATGATCCGTAGGCCATAAAAATCTTCCTCCTCAAATTATCGTCAATTTTTAGTTTATCAATTTTATATCATTACTCTCTATCATTCTACAAAAACCACAGTTCCTGCTTCGTCGTGGAAATCGAGACTGCCCCTGCATCAAGAGCCGACATAATATCCTCTTTATCGGAAATCAGCCCTCCCGCGATCACTGGCGCCGAGATATGCCGCCTCATCTGGCGGATTACCTTCGGCATGACTCCCGGCATCAGCTCCACACAGTCCGGGCGCACATTTTTCACGCATCTTGCCACGCTCTCATAAGCTGCGGAGTCGATGACAAAGAAACGATGCACCGTATACATTCCCAATTCTTTCGCCCGTTTGATCTGAGGTTGTTTCGTGGAAATAATACCGTCTGCCTGTGTTTCCCTCTGAATAAAATCCACGCTGATCTCCCGGCTTGACAGCCCGCTCACCAGATCCATATGTACCAGAACGGTTTTTCCGGCATCTTTTGCTGTTTTTACGATTTCTCCGATACTACACACATCGCCAAATAAGATAAACAGAATTCCGCACTCGGATTCACAGCATTTTTTCAGTCCCTCTGTGTCCCGGGCAGCCGCGATTACCGGACAATCTTCCAATAATTCTTTAAATTTTTCTTTCAATTTTTTCTCTCCCATACCTTTGATCGGCAGATTGCTGCCGGCTGCAGACATTCCTGTCATATTAAAGGAAAGGGGCTGTCGCATTAAGGAAAACAAATACCAGATATAGTAGCAAGCGTCCATACTCCAAAACTATATCTTGTATATCCGGCGCTTAGTGCGACAGTCCCTTTCCCATAGCTTCACATTTTATCTATACATGCTGCAATCCAACCTGTTTCTTTTCCAAAATAAAAAGATACGCCCCGCTCTTTTCCTGAATACAAAATTCTTTCAGCAGCCGGAATTCATTTCCCAGGCGAAGCTGTTTCTTTACAAGTCCCATCTCTCTGGAAAAACAAATGATCCTGCCCTTATCCGTCAACAGTTCCGCTGCTTTTTCAAAGAAATTCTGATAGAGCCTGTCCAGTTCGGGTTTTGTCAGGCTCCCTGCCGGCATATCCGTGATGATCTCATCAAATTTATACCCATGTTCAAAGTCAAAAAAGCTGCGGTTGATATAATTTGTCTGCATTCCGGCAATTTTGCTGTTTACCCGGGCCTTTTCGATCGCCTCGCCAAAAGTATCAATGCCATATGCATTCCGCGCAGGTATGAGATATCTTCGTTCCATCAGCAGTGTACCGACGCCGCAGAACGGATCTAACACCTGTGCATGCTCCTTTAAATATGGTTTTGCCAATGCCGCCAGCCCCGCCGCAATAAACGGCCGCATACTGGAAGCCACATGATATCTGCGATAATCAAATCGGTGATCCGGAAGTGTATATAACTTCAAAAACGGGACAAAATTCCCCTCCCTGTTTTGGATAAGCCGTATTTCAACCTCGTAGTGGGAAGTAGAATTGGTCAGTTCCCGTGAAAAAGCCTCCTCAATAGCCATCGCTGCCTTTTTCGAAAAACCGCTGCGCTCCTCCAAAGGCATTGCCCCGGATATTTCAAGCCGGAAATAAAACGGCGCTTCCTCCTTATGATTTTCCGTAAGAACCTGCATCAGATCTGATTCTTTTAATGCATCCGCCAATTTTTCCGGTTCTGCCGGAAGCAATTTATCGCATTTCACAACAAACAGGATCTCGTTGAAAATGCGGATCTTCAATGCCTCTCCCATATCCGAAACAACTGTTTTTACACCGGATCTCAGCAGTGCTTTTTTCCCTGGAATCTCTGCCGCAAGCACATCCCGAAAGGCCGGAAGCGTCACAAGTACGACTTCATTTGCGCGGTTCCACCCGGTAAATGTATGTTTTTGCATGCCCTCCTGGTTCAAAATTAATTCCCGGAGTTCCCGTATTTCCTCCTGTATATGCTTTTTCTCATATTCCGGTGCGTCATAATCCAGCAACTCCTCCAAACGCTTATGAAAATCCGCAAGATACTCACTGCAGTCAAGCTGCGCCATGGCGGATACATATTCTGGCCGTACAAAGAGCTGTTCCTCCTCGACATAAGCATCCATTAACACATCCAACGCATCCTGGCAATGCATGAGACCCAAAATAGCAGCCGCGTTTTTGCGTACTTTCGCATCCTCATCCACAAGGCATTTCATAATCTCATCCAGACGGTTTCCGGTAACTTTCCACAAAATTTTTCTGTTTTTCTCTTCTTTTAATTCTTTTTTCAGGGAGATCATATTAGCTCTTCGCGCTTCTCCCATACAGATTTTATCGTACAATTCTTTGATCATATTCATTCTGTTGCGCTAAACGCGCAGCCTCCATTTTATTCTGCGTGATAATAAACCCGCGCCAATCTTTTTCCGGATGACATGATAATAAGCTTCCGCCAATCTTTTTCCGGATGACATGACAATAAGCCCGCACTTATCTTTTTCCGGATTCGTACGCCGTCTTACTGCACTACTGCGTATCACTTTTTTCATACTCCGCCAAATAAGTATCCACGTCTTTCTGAAATTGTATCCATGCATCCTCATGTTCCACATAATAAAGAGGGCACAGTTTTCCGGTAACATCATAATGTCGAATGACATCCTTTCCTTCCAGACCAAACTTTGCACACAGCCATGCGGTCAAATGGATAACCTCATCATAAGTTGCCTGATTAAAAGAGCCATCCTCGTTCTCATAACAACATTCAATGGAAATCGTATCGCTGTTTCTGTCATTCGACGCATACGCGATCTCTGCGGTAGGAATACACTGTACGATTTCTCCCTCAAGCCCCACGATAAAATGGGAACTCGCATGTGTTGTATGGGAATCCTTCAATCCCTCAAAATAGTCCCGATTCGCCTGGGCCGATGACCCGGGATTTGCAGTATAATGAATTACAATACCGTTTACCTGCTCCAATGCAGTTCCCGGCCGGGAATAATCATTGACCGTCAATAATTGTACGTCATAATCCGGCGTATCTGCTTCTATTTTTGACAATGTTTGAGGATTAATTTCATTCCTCCTGTGCTTCGATACTCCGATGATCAGTCCGAGCAGCGCGGCCAGCGCCGCTAACGCGAGCAGCAGACGGTAACGGACATACCATTTCTGTTTCCGACCTCTCCGTCTTTTTCTTTTGTAACCTGACATATGCAATGCCTCCAAAATCAATCGCACTTTAACTTGTAGTATACCACAGTTCCGTTCCAAATCAAATAGAAACCCAAAACGTGCTTCTGCAGCTTAAAAAAGTCATAAATTGACATAGAAACAAACGGGCAGTGCCCCCTCTATTCAGGACACTGCCCGTAACTTTACTCTTCTATCAGTAATATTATTTTTTCTTCACTCCAAATACTATTCGGAAATATGGATATGTCATCTTTATGTTTCCTGATCCATTGGATCCGGCAAAAACAAGAATCATCGGCCTTTTATTCAATATATACCTTACCTCCATCTGGCAGTTCAACAAACGCTTTCTATTTTTCAAATTGTCTACAAAAATTTATAACACTATTGCTATTTTCTTTCTACCCTGCCAACCGAAAAATATTTTTTGACAAATTATCTAAAATACTCCCTCGCCAACTCCAGAACCTGCTCCAACTGTCCCTCAGTGTGAGCCATCGACAGAAACATCGCCTCGAACTGGGCCGGAGCCAGATACACGCCGTGGTTCAGCATGAAATTACAGTAATCCGCATATGCCTTCGTATCCGAAGTCTTTGCACTCTCATAATCGACAACCGCCTGTCTTGTAAAAAACAGACTTCCCAGGGAACCGATATGATTGACCTGATACCCAAGCCCCGCCTCATTCACAATATTCTGAAGTTCACTGTAAAATGCATCTCCGGTCTGATTGAGTTCCTCATATTTTTCCGGATGATCTTTCAGATAACTAAGCTGTGCGATTCCCGCAGCCATAGCCACCGGGTTTCCGCTCAGAGTTCCCGCCTGATAAACTGCGCCCACCGGGGCAACCACTTCCATAATTTCTCTGCGTCCGCCATATGCGCCCACCGGCATTCCCGCGCCGATGATCTTGCCAAAGGTGGTGAGATCGGGCTGCACGCCGAAATATCCCTGTGCGCCGTCCGCCGCCAGACGAAATCCCGTGATGACCTCATCGAAAATCAACAGGGCGCCGTACCTGTCACAGAGTTCCCGAAGCCCCTGCAAAAATCCCTCTTTTGGGAGCACCGTACCCATATTGGCTCCCACAGGTTCCACAATGACAGCCGCGATCTGTTCCCCGAAATTCTCAAAATGTGCCTTTACACTGTCCAGATTGTTAAAATCCGCTGTCAGCGTATCCTGTGTACATCCCGCCGGAACTCCCAAAGAATCCGGAACTCCCGCTGTCATTACGCCGGAACCCGCTTTCACCAGCAAAGCATCGGAATGTCCGTGATAGCATCCGTTAAATTTCACGATTTTATCCCTGCGGGTAAATCCCCTCGCCACACGAATGGCGCTCATCACCGCCTCCGTGCCGGAGTTTACCATACGTACCATCTCGATCGACGAAACCATGCTGCAGATCAGCTTTGCCATCTCCACCTCGATCTTTGTTGCGGCGCCGTAACTGAGCCCCCGCTTTGCGTAATCTATAACCGCATCCAGCACCGCCGGATGGTTGTGCCCCAGGATCATCGGTCCCCAGGAACCTATAAAATCAATGTATTCCCTGTCATCCTCATCCCAGATCAGGCTTTTGTCCGCCTTTTTGATAAATCGGGGCGTAGAACCGATGGAACCAAATGCCCGAACCGGTGAATTTACGCCGCCCGGAATGTATTCTACTGCCTCTTTAAAAAGCGCTTCCGATTTCGTCATCATCCGATTCTCCCTTCATCCATGCATTTTGCCAGTTCTTTTGCAAAATAGGTAATATAAATATCAGTTCCTGCGCGATATGCACTCGCTGCAACCTCGCACATGATCGCTGTTTCATCAATAAATCCGGCTGCTCCGGTTGTTTTGATCATAGAGTATTCTCCGCTGACGCTGTAAGCCGCTACCGGAATATCTACCATATCCTTTGTCTCCCGGATCAGATCTCCAAATGCCATCGCAGGTTTAACCATAACGATATCGGCGCCCTCCTCCACATCCAGCATAACCTCCTTCAGCGCTTCTCTGCGATTGTGATAATCCATCTGATAGGTTTTTCGGTCTCCAAACGCCGGCGCCGACTCTGCCGCATCCCTGAATGGTCCGTAAAACGCAGAAGCAATTTTCGCTGAATATGCCATAATAGGCGTATTGCTATATCCGTTAGCATCCAGCAGGCGCCGTATCGCCCCCACTCTTCCATCCATCATGTCGGAAGGCGCTACCATATCCGCTCCTGCCTGTACCTGAGAAAGTGCGGTTTTTGCCAACAGCTCCAGGGTTTTATCATTGTCCACGTCATGTCCGCAAAGTACACCGCAATGTCCATGAGAGGTATACTCACACATACACACATCGCCAATATAATACAAATCCGGGCAGGCCTCCTTCGCCTTCCGAAATGCTCTTTGTACGATACCATCCTGAGCATATGCCTGACTTCCAACCGCATCTTTGTGATCAGGAATACCGAACAGCATAACACTTCCAACGCCTGCATCTGCAAGCTCTGTCAGCTTTTCCTCCATACGGTCGATACTGTAGCGGTACTGACCATACATAGACGGAATCTCCTCCTTACGATTCGTTCCCTCCACCACAAACATGGGATACACTAAAGATGATTTATCCATTCTCGTCTCGCGGACTATTTTTCTAAGCTTTTCGCTGCTCCGAAGACGTCTCGGACGCTGTATCAATTCCATTTCCATTCCTCCGATTTTTCTATAATCTATTTATTCATACCAATCATAATATCCACCGGCATCCTGCCGATGCACCTTACATCTCGATCCCTCTGCGGGCATAGATTCCCCTGTCAAAAGGATGCTTGATCTTCTCCATTCTCGTAACATAATCCGCCAGCTCTACCAACTCCGGCGCCGGATTTCTTCCGGTCATAACTACTTCCAGCTCTTCCGGCTTCGTTTTTAAAAACTCCAACAGACGTTCCTTCTTCAGCATGCCGCAATTGCATACATCCAGCGCCTCGTCCAATACCAAAAGTCTGCACTTTCCATTTACAGCATGTAAAACTGCCTTTTCAAATAACTGCTCATAACTATTGGCGGCTTCTTTCTTCTGCTCCTCACTCATGCGGAATGAAAAGCCAAAAGCAGTCTCATTTATGACAACCTGCACACCCGGAAGTCCCTTCAAAATACGAATCTCCCCAGATGAGCCGTCCTTTAAAAACTGTGTATATACCACCGAATAACCACCGCCCGCACAGCGGATAGCCAGACCTACGCCGGCGGTAGTCTTCCCTTTTCCGTTTCCTTCGTAAATGTGAATTAATCCGCTCATAATCCTGCTCCTACTTTATTTTAACGGCGATACCGCAGGTAAGCCTGAATACTGCCTCTGCTTCTTCCGCCAGATCACAGCACACCCTTCCCACACATTCCCGCCACTGGCGGTCAAATGCATCTATTGGTACGATTCCGCAGCCCAGCTCAGTAACTGTGATAACCAGTTCCGGATTTTCCTGCAATATTTGCCGAATCTCATATTGGGGATCTCGCTTCTCCTTTAATTGTCTGAATACCCAAAGATGAAAATGCGTCATCAATCTGGCCTGTTTCAGTTCCTCCCTATCGGCTGCCGCCCCATCTGCAATACGATCCGCGATGCCAAATGTCCTCCGGGCAAATGTTTCTTTCCCTTGAAAGGCTCCGCCTGTTATCAATATCATATATTCATTCTCCATACAAACTGCATCTTTTTACTGATTCCAATTATAAAGATCTGCCATACAACCATCTTCTGTCATGTGACTATTCTCTTTCATATAACTATTCCCTGCCATATAACTACCTTCTGTCGTATGGACATTCCCAATCATATGACTATTTTCTCTCCTATTATAACTGCAAGCGCTATAAAAAGCTCGCAAAATTGAAGAAAGCACCCCTGTGTATCTCCCGTAATTCCTCCAAATCTGGAAAGAAACAGCTTTCTGCATACGAAAAATACAATAAACGCCGCCGCTACGGCAAGCGCTCCGCAAATAAGATTCATGCCTATCATAAAAGCTGACGCTGCAATGATCTCCAGCGCTAAAATGATCCTGCACTTCTTTTTGTCCGCCTGATTCGCAAATGCTGCCGCAAGTCCGCTGCTTTTTGCACATGGAAAAGCAGCTATTCCAAATCCGCTCATGGCCCGGCTGAGCACATACCCTCCGCCGATTACCGGAAGCGCTGAAAGATCTACCTCTGACCAGATCCCGAATGCCGCTACGAAATAGGAACAGCACACAATGATCGCAAATACTCCGGCATGAGGATCCTTTAAGATCTCCAGTCTGCGCTCCATCGTCTGCCAGGAGCTTAGAGCATCTGCCGTATCAAGCAGCCCGTCCAAATGAATGCCGCCCGTGATTACTACGGGAATCAGCAGAAAGACCGCCGTAACAAAAGCATTTCCCATGGGCAGAAATGTACTAATCCATCCCCACAAACAGATGCAGATTCCCACTGCAGCGCCTGCTGCCGGAAAAAAACATAATGCATAGCGCATATTCTCTTTATTCCATTCTATTTGCGGCATTGGAATTTTAGAATACATTGACAATGCCACGATCAAGCTTTCCAGTATCTTCATTTCATATATTCAATCCTTTTAACCATCAGTTTCGGCGTTATTTTCAAGATTCCCTTAGATCAGCTATTTTACATATTTTCACAAGTTTTTACAGTGATCGGTATGCCGTGTACCACCTCATACACCTCATCTGCCATAGCCCCAATCTCCTGATTGACCTTTGCCAAAATACGCATATACTCCATGGTTGACGCATCATACTCTATGCCATCCGAAAACACCTGATTTGTCACAATCACAAAATTCGCCGAATTGTCTGCCAGCCAACGTATCCCCTGCATCAAACCGGCAACCATCCGTTCACGAACTTCCTCCCTATTTGATCTCATTCGGGGTTCCCAGCATTCTCCACATGTCTCTTTCGGAGCATCACATATCTCTTCCGAAACATCACGTATCTCTTCTGAAACATCACATATCTCTTCCGAAACATCACGTATCTCTTCCGAAACGTGACATATCTCTTCCGAAACGTGACATGTCTCTTCCGAAACGTGACATGTCTCTTCTGCAAGCTTCTCATATCTGCCCTCTGGACTGTACATTTCATTTGCTACCAGATTCGACATACATTCCAGCAAAATTGTAGCATTCTTTTCTATCTGCACATTTTCCAGACCAGTCTGACACTCTATCGTGACAAACATTTTTCCTTCCCGCAGCTTCCGATGACGAAGCGCTCGAAGCTTCCCCTCTCCATCAAAGGGCTGCATCGTCGCAATATAATACTTTTTTCCGGGACAAAGCTCCATACAGTATTTTTCTGCAAACTCAGATTTACCGCTGCCGCTTCCGCCTATGATCTCTATCAGCATCTGTTACCTCTGTATCAACCGATTTCTACTATATAATATAGCAGACAAATCCTTCCTTCTTTCCCACTCCCGCATCTATGCCAATGGTACATACCGTTCAATATTCACTTCCTCAAAGGAGCTCATCTTCTCATACACATCCGCAGCCATGGAAAGCAACGGGAAAAGAGCCACGGCACCGCTTCCCTCTCCCAGGCACATTTCACAGTCCAAAAACGGTTCCTTATTCAATGCTTTCATGACCATCTCGGCAGCCGGTTCCTTCGACAGATGAGAGGGCAATATGTAATCCCTGCAGCCTGGCTCAAGAGAAACCGCCAGCAATGCCGCCACAGCAGATATAAAACCATCGATCACTACCGGTACTCTGGCCGCCGCCGCACCTAAACATACACCGCAAAGTCCCGCAATATCAAAGCCGCCAACTTTCGCTAACACGTCCAGTGGATCAGCCGGATTCGGTTGATGAAGCTCTATCCCTTGCCGAATCGCCGCTACCTTTCTTTGAAGCCCTTCACTGGACAGACCGGCTCCCCGTCCTGTTACATATTCGGGGGCAGCGGATAGAAGAACCGAAGTGACGGCGCTTCTGGTGGTAGTGTTTCCAATCCCCATCTCTCCGGTGGCAAAGATCTGATATCCCCGTTCCTTTAATTCCAGCGCCTTTGCGATGCCCACCTCTATGGCTTCAACTGCCTGCTCCCGTGTCATGGCAGGCTCTTTTGCCATATTTTTAGTCCCATAAGCCACTTTTCTCTTTTCAACAGTTTCTGTGTCAACAGCCATGCCGATATCTACGGGAAAAAGATCCGCGCCGCACTGTTTACACATAATAGCCACACAGGACTTTTCTTTCAGAAAATTTTCCGCCACAATGGCAGTAACCTCCTGACCGGATTGGGTAACTCCTTCCTCTACCACGCCATTATCGGCACACATAATGATCAATGCCTTTTTATCCAGATTGATGGCTGACGAACCGGTAATGCCTGCGATCTGCACGACTGCCTCTTCCAGACGTCCCAGACTTCTCAAGGGCTTGGCGATTCCATCCCATTTTTTCCATGCCAGATCCATTGCCCTTTGATCCAAAGGCCGAATCTTTTCCAAAACTTCATCCAGCTTCATAGACTTCTCCCAATCCATACTTATGAAACTACTAATGTTTCATAAGGTATACCTTGTGAAACGCCGAATGGCATAATGGGGTGCCCCAGAGGGTATACCT
>CAZJSI010000076.1:0-13841 GCA_964548675.1 uncultured Eubacterium sp.
TCGCTCGCGAGTCTTGGCGCGGGATTCGGGTCAGCTTAGCTGACATAATACAAATCCGAATCCCTGCGCATCTTTCGCGGAGCGTATATCAGATGGGAGATTAAACTCCCACTGATACAAAATTGTTACTCATCACCTATAGAGGTGGGAGCCATCTCACATCTGATATAAGCTGATGGCTAGTTAGTATACCATATTGTGGAAAAAAATGCAACATTTGCTCTCAGCCTCTCTACTGGCCGACATTAGTCTTCCAGCAGATCTACTTTGCTGACCGATACCTCATATGCGATCCGGTGTTCGGTCTCTTCCTCATTCAGCCGTTTCACATATTCCCGGCTCTGTATACGCCCTAATATCTGAATATGGCTTCCCACCTCAAAGCCGGACGCAAAGCGCGCATTTCTTCCCCAGCAGATACATGGTATGTAATCAGATTTTCCGTAAGAACGATTCACTGCCAGAAGGACATCCGCAATTTCCCGTCCCAGGGGTGTTTTCCGGTAAATCGGTTCTTTACAAATGTAACCGTCCAAAAAAATCTGATTTGTCTTCTCATTCTCATCAATTTCGTCCAAAAACTCCAGTTCCCTGACAAATACGGATAACACAAGCCTGTTTTTCTTCTCCTCATGGCGGTTATAAGACCGGAACTGGCCTGTCACATGGATAAGCTGGCCTGTATAATCCTCCTCCGTGTTTATCAGACGCTCCGACACCATCAGCGGTATATAATCTGCATAGTTGCTCAGGCGATTCACCGCTATATCTACCATATAAAATCCTTCGCCAAACACCTCATGGCTGAACTGGAACTCGGAGACGATCTCTCCCATCATGGATACCTGGTTGTTTTCAAACAATTTATCTGTCATTTTTCGTATGCTCCCTTCTTCACATGTACTTTCTCTGTGCTTTCAATTTATTCCTGATTTTTAATTTTAGAACTGCAAAACGCTGCAATTGCCGGCCTCATCACTGTACCATGACAGAGATGCATAATTTCCATAAAACCGTCGATTGTTTTTTACTACGTGTTGACCGTTTTCGCCAACTTATTTCCAAAAAACGCTGCCATGTTCACTCATTATCATAATTACATTACAACCACGTTGGATGCGTCAAACATCACGGCAGCAAACCTGCTTCACTCGGCATCATGACCACCTTACAATGCGCAGCGGGGAGAAAACCCTCTTCTTAAGAACAATTATAATATTAGTTTATTTACAAAATACCTTGTCAAATCAAAAGAATATGGTATACTGAATTAGTTGCCCTTTTGAATTAGAAGTTTTTACTGAGAAAACAGAAAGAAGGATACATTTTATGAAAACAACAAGAGAGGATATCCGTAACATCGCGATCATCGCCCATGTTGACCACGGTAAAACGACATTGGTAGATGAATTATTAAAACAATCCGGCGTATTCCGTGAAAATCAGGATGTGCAGGAACGTGTCATGGATTCCAACGATATCGAACGAGAAAGAGGGATTACGATTCTTTCCAAAAATACCGCAGTATTTTATAAAAACACAAAGATCAACATTATCGACACGCCAGGCCATGCGGATTTCGGCGGCGAGGTGGAACGTGTCTTAAAAATGGTAAACGGCGTTATCCTTGTAGTGGACGCATTTGAGGGCGCAATGCCCCAGACAAAATTTGTACTGATGAAAGCGTTGGACTTAAATCTTCCGGTCATCGTCTGCATCAACAAGATCGACCGTCCGGAAGCAAGGCCGGATGAAGTGATCGACGAGGTCCTGGAATTATTCATGGACCTGGACGCATCAGATGAACAGCTCGACTGCCCATTTGTGTACGCTTCCGCCAAAAACGGATATGCCATGCTGAATCTGGATGACGAGCCGAAGGATATGATGCCTTTATTTGAAACCATTATCGATTATATCCCGGCGCCGGAGGGTGACCCGGACGCAAATACCCAGGTACTGATCAGCACCATTGACTACAATGAATACGTTGGCCGTATCGGCGTTGGAAAAGTAGACAACGGCTGCCTTAAGATCAACCAGGATGCTGTACTGGTAAACGCCCATGAGCCGGATAAACAGAAAAAAGTCCGCATCAGCAAATTGTATGAATTTGACGGTTTGGATAAAGTAGAAGTCAAAGAGGCAAATATTGGCTCCATCGTGGCAATTTCCGGTATTTCCGACAGCCATATCGGCGATACGATCTGCGCCCCGGAAAACCCTGTCGCAATCCCATTCCAGTAGATTTCCGAGCCTACGATTTCCATGAACTTTATCGTAAACGATAGTCCTCTGGCCGGACAGGAAGGGAAATATGTCACCTCCCGCCACATCCGCGACCGTCTTTTCAGGGAGTTAAACACGGACGTGTCACTGCGGGTGGAAGAAACCGAAAATGCCGACAGCTACAAGGTTTCCGGCCGTGGTGAACTGCATCTGTCCGTCCTGATTGAAAATATGCGCCGGGAAGGATACGAATTTGCGGTCAGCAAGGCAGAAGTACTCTACCACACAGATGAAAAGGGAAAGAAAACCGAGCCGATGGAATTGGCTTATGTGGATGTGCCAGATGAATTTACCGGCGTTGTCATCGAAAAGCTGAGTCAGAGAAAGGGCGAACTGCAGAACATGGGAAGCATCAGCGGTGGTTACACCCGCCTGGAATTCAAGATTCCCTCCCGTGGCCTGATCGGCTACCGCGGTGATTTCCTGACTGACACAAGGGGAAATGGCATCATCAACACAATCTTTTCCGGTTATGAGCCATACATGGGAGACATCCAATACCGCAAGCTCGGCTCCCTGATTGCTTTCGAATCCGGCGAATCCGTCACCTACGGCCTGTTTGCTGCCCAGGAACGAGGCGCATTATTTATCGGACCAGGTGAGCGCGTATACTCCGGCATGGTTGTGGGACAGTGCTCCCGCGCAGAGGATATCGAACTGAATGTGTGCAGGAAAAAACATCTGACCAACACACGTTCCTCCTCCGCAGATGAAGCCCTGACATTGACGCCGCCGCGTATTTTAAGCCTGGAACAGGCGCTTGACTTTATCGATACAGATGAACTCCTGGAGGTTACTCCAAAGAGCCTGCGCATCCGCAAGAAAATATTAGACCCGACCTTGAGAAAACGGGCCGCGATGAGAAAATAAAAATACGGGGCTGCCGAAAAACGGCAGCCCCATATTTTTATTCGCCAAAAAACTGACCCTTTCTACAAATCTTTAATTCTCTCCAACGCAGCCAGTGTATTCTCATAGCTTCCAAAGGCAGTCAACCGGAAGTATCCCTCGCCGCTCGGGCCGAATCCGGAGCCCGGAGTACCTACCACATTTGCAGTCTCAAGCAGGTAATCAAAGAATTCCCAGGAAGTCATTTTATCCGGTGTCTTCAGCCAGATGTACGGAGCGTTCACGCCGCCGAACACCTCGAATCCCGCATCCTGCAGGCCGTTCTTGATCGCATTTGCATTCTTCATGTAGTAAGCAACCTGCTCTTTTAACTGAGCCTTTCCGGCCTCGCTGTAAACGGCCTCACCGGCGCGCTGCACAATATAAGGAGCTCCATTGAATTTTGTTCCGTGACGTCTCGCCCACATCTGATTTAAGGACACATCACCGCATTTCAACTCTTTCGGGACTACGGTATAGCCCAGACGCACACCGGTAAATCCGGCATTTTTCGAAAAGCTCTTCAACTCGATGGCGCAGGTCTTTGCACCCTCACACTCGTAGATAGAATGCGCCACATTATCCTCGGAAATATACGCTTCGTATGCACCGTCGTAAATGATCACTGCACCCACTTTATTTGCATAGTTTACCCATTCCTGGAGCTGATCCTTTGTGATCGTTGTACCTGTCGGGTTGTTCGGCAGGCACAGATAAATCATATCCGGTGTCTCCTTCGGGAACTCCGGCACAAAATTGTTTTCCTTTGTGCAGGGCATATAGATCACATTGCTCCACATTTCAGTCTGCGGATCATATGTACCTGTTCTTCCCGCCATAACGTTGGAATCCACATAGACCGGATATACCGGATCGCACACTGCGATGCGGTTTTCCCCGGAAAAGATCTCCTGGATATTTCCGGAATCACTCTTTGCTCCGTCAGATACAAAGATCTCATCCGCACTGATATCGCATCCTCTTGCCCTGTAATCATTTTCCACAATGGCATTGCGAAGAAAATCATAACCGAGATCCGGCGCATAACCGCGGAAAGTCTCTGCCTTGCTCATTTCATCCACCGCACCATGCATTGCCTGGATAATAGCCGGCGCCAGCGGCTGTGTCACGTCGCCGATCCCGAGACGGATCAATATCTTGTCCGGGTTTGCCTCCTGATATGCGCTTACTTTTTTGGCGATCGTACTGAAAAGATAGCTGCCCGGAAGTTTCTGATAATTTGTATTAATCTTAAACATTTTTTTACAACTCCTTAATAAAATCGAATTCGTTTATCACGAGTTGTATTATAGCATAACCCCAATATAAAAATCAACAGATGTATGGATGACAGGCACGTAAGCGTTTCCTCCGGTCCATCATAGGCAGCCCGCATTTATTTTTTTCATATATTTAAGTAGTCCTGTCCTTATATTCACCATATGCGCCAGTTTTTTTACTATAATCAAAGGCATAATCAAATTCCCCGCCGCAGATTCTCCGCCATTGACTCATGTGAAAATATTTTGCGCCCGCCTCATACATTGCCTCTGCAGTTTCTCTTGTCCTGCATCTCCCTGCTACTTCTATTTCCAATTTGCCGCCAAAATGTTTATATACATAATCCACATGTTCCACTTTCATGTTTCCAAAATGAAGTCCCGCGCTCGTTTTCAGGGTTTTGATACCTAAATCAATATACATTTCACACAGCCTGTCAATCTGAGCAAGGGACAAACGAACCAGCCAGCTTACCGGCGCAATATTAAGTCTTCCGTCCACCGCGTCAATCACGGCTTTCAAATCTTCCCTGACTGTCCCCCAATCGTTCGACATCAAAGCGTTAATGTTGATTCCCAAATCAATCTCATCCAGGTTTTCATCCACAGCGAATAACGCCTGGCGGACTTTTGATTTTGTTGTAAGCCCTCCAAACGGATATCCATCTGTAATTCCCAATCTTGTAGGACATTCCGGATATTTCTTTTTTAGTTCTTTTAACAATACCACCTGATCCGGATCCACAATAATAGAACGCACATTGTGCCGAAACCCGTCCTCTATCTCTTTCTCAATAATATCCTGTGGCAGAAAAGAAAGAAAAGGCGACAGGCAGGCACGTTCATACATCTCTTTATCGTACATATCATTTTTCTCCTTCCGGTTTATTTCATAACTGCGGATGCATATTCTGTTGAAATCATATCCGCGCCTGCTTCGATGAGTTTTTCCGCTGTTTCAGGATCGGATATATATCCCACAGCCTGAATCATCGCTTTACTGCCCACAGTCTCTTTCAAAAGCTTTATATCATCAGGTGATGAAACAAGCGGCACATCATTTTTGTTTTCATCCAGAGAATGATAAAGCCCTGTTGACGTACTGATGTAATCGATTTCCGCCTTTACAGCCATTTCAGCTGTCTGGACCGCCTCTTCCCCTGTCAGATACTCAATCTCTATGATATATTTTACAGTCACTCCAGACGGCATCGCTTCTTTTATCGCTTTCATTTCCCTGTAAACATAATCATAATCATGCCTTTTTATCGCTCTGACATTTCCCGTAACTTCAACCATAGAAGCCCCAAGTTCAACAGCTTCCCTGGCCTCTTCAATCTTCTGTTCTGTAAGGAATCCGCCATGCGGGTAATTAATAAGGGCATTAATTTCCACATCACTGTCTTTCAAAACTTCCCTGCACATGCTGACCATGCAGGGAAAAACCTGTACAGATTTCAATCCCAAAGCCATTGCTTCGTAACACAGACATTTCACAGATGCATATGTCAGTGGAGTCTCATAAATCCTCGATTCCACAAGCTTTCCATTCATCATGAAACCCTCCTTATTCAAATGTTTTGATAATCTCAATCGCGGATTTTGTATTGATCCCAAAACGATCCACTCCAATATCCAGAAGCCGGTCGAATTCCTCACGGGTGCGGATTCCTCCCGCCGCTTTAATTTTTACATTATTTCCGACAATCTGTTTTATTTTCCGAATCCGTTCAATATTTGCATTTCCAGGAACCCAACCTGTTCCGGTTTTTAAAAAATCCGCTCCCGAAGCCATCACAATCTCACATGCTTTTGGAATTTCATCGTCTGTAAGGCAGTTTAATTCGATCAGTACTTTCGTCTTCATATAGTCTTTCTTCAGGGCAATGATCTCTTTTAACTCTTTCAACACATAATCATACTGGCCGGATTTAAAACGTCCCACGTTCATTACAATATCCATCTCTTCTACGCCATCGTCAATCATCTGTTTTGCCTCAGCAATTTTCACTTCTGTGGCGTGGCCTCCGGATGGGAACCCGCAGGGAGCTCCGACATACACATCCGGTATATCCCTGATCATATCCGCCAATGTTGAAATCCAGTTTGGGAGCACATGGACGTTGATGAACGAATATTCCTTTGCATATCCGACAATTTCCTTTATATCGGATATTCCATGATGCGTCCTTACAGCGCTGATATCTATCATTTGAGCAGCTTCTTTCGGTGTCATTTATCCTATCTCTCCTTTACAATCATATTTTATATCTCAGTTAAAATAATCTTTTCAGTAGTCAGCGCTTAATTCAATAATTACGCCATTTGGATCCCTTATGAGAATCCCGTCTTTTCTGATCGGCTCCATACGGGTCAACTCCATCACAAAATCAGCATTCTTATCTTTCAGGCGCCTGCTGCACTCCTCAATATCATCTACATGAAAGGCAATATGTCTCAATCCCTGGAGATTTTCAGGCGTACCGCCCATTTCACACTCTCCTCTTAAATCAAATAATTCAATATAGCTTCCCGGGCATATTTCCAGGTAAACCAAAGTTACGTTTCCCATATCTGCCCGGCTTACTTCCCTGAATCCAAATACATTATAATAATATTCCACTGATTCCTCAATATCAGCCGTATTAATTGCAATATGATCAATATTACTGATTTTCACTTGTCAAAAACCTCCGCGCAATTTTATAATATTGAGGCTGTAAAAATACAGCCTCAATAAAGAAATCGCAAAAAATCATTATCCTATTCATTCATGCAGCCTTATTCTGCCGGGAAATATTCATCAACATTATCGGCATTAATGATCATAGAAAGAGAAGCCATTACTTCCTCTTCCGGATCCTGTCCGGCCACTACCTTATTATAGAGATAAATGAACGCATCATACGCATAACCGGACGGATTCTGCCCGATTACCGTCAATTCACCTTTGCGTACATATTCAAGATTCTCTTCTGTCTCATCATGTCCGATAATATATACCTCTCCCAAAGCGTCATTATCTTCTGCAGCTTTCGGGGCGCCATAGGTTCCGCCAGCCGTACAGTAAACAGCCTTTAAATCCGGATATGCTTCCAGAAGCTGTTCCATATATTCATAAGTCTCATCCGCCGAATCATGGGCTTCATAGGAACCAACGCACACATAGCCTTTTCCTTCCAGATAGTCAATGCATGTATTTCGTTTTTCCTCAATATTCGTCATGGAAAACAAACTGGTAATAACAGCAAATTCCGCTCCTTCTTCCCCGCCAAGCGCTTCATCAATCGACTCTGCAACCGTAAGGCCGGCTCCGGCGTTATCCTGTCCGATATAGCAGAATCTCTCACATTCACCGGAATCCCCGCCGATAATCGCCACTGGGCAGCCGGATTCAACGCATGCGTTGATGTAGTTTTCGCATCCTGAAACAAAACACGTCAATACGATTCCGTCATACCCTTCCGTTTCACAGGTTTCCAGGGCTTCATTGATTACGTCCGCCCCAATATCGCTTCCAAGATTAATCACATCAACTGTCACGTTATGTTCTGCAAGATTGTCCTGAGCCGCGTAAACGCCTTCATAAATCAAATCCCAATAAGAATTATTTGCAAAACCGATAAAAGCAAATCTCAATTCCTCCTCTGGTTCCTGTTCAACCATATGGGCGTTCTCCGTTTCTCCTACCTGTTCATACACATACTGGAGAGTCTCTTCCGCCACTGATACGCTGTCCGCACCCGAAGCATCTCCTTCTCCTTTGCTGCTGTCACTGCCGCTTCCGCTGCCGCATCCTGTCAACAAAGCTGCAAACATACATCCAGTCAACAAGACACTGACCAATTTCTTTTTCATTTTAATTTCTCCTTTCATTTATAATTTAAGCATATCTGCTTAAAATCATCCTTGTCCCATCGCATAATTCATAATAGAATCCTGCGTGATGCTGTTTTTTTCCAGTTCCCCCTGTTTCACGCCTTCCCTCATTACAATTACGCGGTCGCTCAAACGTATTAATTCCTGCATTTCCGAGGAAATCAGCAAAATCGTAGTTCCTTCCTGGGCAAGCTGCCGGATAATACGGTAAATATCTTCTTTTGCCCCAATATCTATTCCGTGTGTCGGTTCATCCAGCATAAGTATTTTCGGGTTTGTACGCAGCCATCTTGCAAGAATTGCCTTTTGCTGGTTTCCCCCTGATAACTGTCCGATCAACTTCCTGATACTTGTGGTGCGGATTTTTAATTTATCTACATAAGCCTCCGCTGATGCGTTATCTTTCTTTTTGCTGATAAATTTCCCTTTTTTTAATTCCTTATAAGAGGATATGTTAATATTTTCCCTGACCGACAACCCCGCAAAAATTCCTTTTACTTTCCGTTCTTCCGGAACAAGTGCAAAGCCATTGGCAATCGCATCAGAAGTCTTTTTGATGGAAACTCTCTTATTTTCCACATAAACCTCTCCTGTTGTGTAAGGAACGTATCCAAAAAGCGCTTCCAGCAATTCGCTCCGTCCGGCTCCCACCAGACCGCCAAATCCGAGTATCTCCCCTTTCTTCGCGCTAAAGGAAATATCCCGCAGTTCATTTCCACGGCCAAGATGTTCCACCCGCAGGATCTCCTCGCCGTGTTCCAAATCCCGATGATCCTCCCCGGTAACATCATATTCTTCCAGCTTTCGTCCGATCATATGATATACAACTTCATCATGATCAAACTTTTCTCTTGGAATATTAATGACCATACATCCGTCCCGCAGGACCGAAATCTCGTCCGCGACCTCAAAAACTTCCTCCAGACGGTGAGATACATAAAAGATCCCGACGCCTTTTTTCCGAAGTGTTTCGATAATATCCATCAAGTACTCTGTTTCCTTTGTCGTCAATGCCGCAGTCGGTTCATCCAACATTAAAAGCTTCGCGTTCCGGGATAACGCCTTGATGATCTCCACCAATTGTTTCTGGGCCACGGAAAGCTTAAATACCTTTGCGTCCGGGTTGATTCCTTCTATCTTCAGCTCATCCATCAGCTCCAATACCTGCTTTCTCAATTGCTTCATATCAATCAGTTTCCCTTTTTTCGGGTAATGTCCCAAATAAATATTATCCATCACCGACAAATATGGTATAAGCGAATTTTCCTGATGAACCATGGCAATGCCCCGGGCTTGCGATGCGATCGGGGAATCAAATTTTACCTCCTGCCCTTCCCAGACCAGTTTTCCCTCATAATCCTGATACACGCCGAAAACAATATTCATGAAAGTAGATTTTCCGGCGCCGTTCTCACCTACAATTGCATGTACGGAGCCTTTCTTCAGTTCTATGTTAATGTCATCCAATACTTTTGTTCCAGGGAATGACTTTGATACGTGTTCCACTCTGAATAAAACATCTTTCATTCTTTCATCCTCACATTGATTTCCGACGGCTTAACTGATCCATGATACACGCTATAATAATAACAATACCTGTAGTGATTGTCTGCCAGGACGCGGGTATCCGCAAAAGGACAAAGCCGTTTTTGATAACCCCAAGGATTGCCGCGCCGATAAAAACGCCAACAATTGAACCGCGTCCGCCTTCCAGACTGCAGCCGCCAATTACACAGGCCGCTATTACATTCAGTTCATATCCGGATCCGGTAGACACATCGCCGGAATTAAGATTTGCACAGGTGATCACGCCCGCCAGGCAGGCCAACACGGCCGTCATTATATACACGCTGCATTTAATTTTATGTACATTAATACCTGAAAGCTTTGCCGCTTTTTCGTTTCCTCCCACGGCAAACACTTTCCTTCCATATTCTGTTTTACTCAATATGATATGCCCGATCACCATAATAGCCAGCATAATAAATATAGAAATCGGTATATCAAGGAAATCACTGCCCAGGAAATTCAAATATGTATCAAAATGAATCGGAATGCCATTGCTGAACAAATATGTAATACCGGAAATAACATTCATCATAGCAAGCGTAACAATAAACGGATTTAATTCAATCTTTACGATCACCAGTCCGTTAAGCAGGCCAAACGCCGCAGCGGCAGCCAAAATGATCAGCAAGGCAAGGATCGGAGGCGTCCCCAATGAGACCAACATTGCAATGCCTACAGCCCCAAAAGCCATAAAACTTCCTACTGAAAGATCAATTCCGCCCGTAACGATAACAAATGCTCCGGCTACTGAAATAATTCCAATCGCTGAGATCTGTCTTAAAACCTTAACAATATTCTTAATTGTAAAAAATGTAGGATTAATACAGCCAATCACAATACATAACGCAATCAGCGCCAGCAGAACAGCGCCCTCATTAAAGTCCGTAAGTTTCCTTAAACTGAACGTTTTCTTTTTCAACATTTCTTTTTCCATGATGACAATACCTCTCTGTAATTAGTTTAATTTGATCATCTGAAGTTCCTCATAAACAGGAAGCATCGCTTCGTAAAACTTCCGGTAAACCGGGAGTAACTTTCTGTATACCGCCGTCTGCTTCGGGTCAGGAATGGAGACATTGTCTGACTTTGTAACCTCGGCAGCCATTTCAAAGTCTTTTACCAGCCCTGTTCCGACGCCTGCCATCAGCGCCGCCCCCAATGCGCCTATATACTGCAGGTTTTTCGGGCGCATCATTTTCGACTCAAACATACTTGCAATGATATCTCCCCAAAGTCTGCTTCTGGCTCCTCCGCCGATCAAATTACACTGATCCGGCAAAGCATTTTCCCTGCGGAACAGTTCCGCCCCCATCATCAGGTCAAAACCCACTCCCTCCATAGCCGCGCGTATTACATGGCCGCTGTCATGCGATACCTTCATGCCCGCCATGCTTCCGCACAATGCAGAACTCGAATAAAATGTATTCCCTGAAAACATAGACGGGAAAAAAAACAATTTGTCGGATCCTGCAGGTATTTCTGATGCCAGCTCTTCAGCGTAACCAAGCGGGTCTTTGTGATCTTTAAGGAAAGAGCACAATTCCCTGATTACCCAATCATAAGATGCGCCGGCCGAATGGGAATGAATGCTCGTAAAATAAGTATCATTGCCGACATACACCACATTTGTCATATTATCCTTCATCATGATCGGTTTTTCATGATCGACTCCGATCCACCCGGCCGTGCCCAGGCATACCGCCATACTTCCGCTTCTGACGCCAGCGCCTGTAGCGCACGCATAATTATCCCATGACCCGAGGGCAACCGCAGTGCCTTTCTGAAGCCCCATCTCCTCTGCAGCCTTTGAAGCTAACCCGCCGACAATCCGGGTTCCGTCCGATGGTATCAGCAATTTATCTGCATCCACTTCTGAAATATCAAGGAGCTCCGGATCCCAATTATGGGTATGCAGATTAAATAATCCGCTCATACCCGCCTCACCATAACATGTATAAGTCAGTTCTCCGGTCATTCTGTAAATCAAATATTCTTTAGTACTGATAAACTTATAAGCATTGTTATAAACTTCCGGCATATTGCGTTTCATCCACAATAACTTGGCGGCCGGATAAAGCGCAAGATCGAAACTATTTCCGGTTTTCTCATAATGTTCCCATTTCCCCGACTTTTCCAGAATATAATCTCTCTCCCTTGTACTTCTGGCATCATTCCAGATCATGACTCTGCTGACAAGAAGATTTCCGTTCCGGTCAACAGGTATTACTCCCATACCATGAGATGAAAAAGAAATTGCTTTCACTTCCTCTTTGGCCGCTCCGGCATTCTGTATTACTCTTTTGGTAGAATTGCAGACTGCATCCCACCACGTCTCCGGATCATGCTCAAAGCGTCCATCCCCCGGACAATATGTTGGATAAGTAAAATACGCTTCAGCCAGAAAGTTTCCATTAACATCAAATAAACAGGCTTTATCGCCGCTCGTACCCAAGTCGTGTGCTAAAATCAACTTACGCCCCATTTCAATCACCTTTCCTTCAACAGTACGCTTTCAGAAACTCAAAGCGCTTATTTCCCATTACCTTTGCAGTTTCTGAAATCTTATCTTCACTTTTGTTTTTTTCTTTTAATTGTTTCCTTATAAAGCTTCTTAATCTTTTTAACTGCCTTTGAAGTTATTTTTATCGTTATATAACAATATACTTATGTAATTACAATGCAATATTATCATATTCTAATAAATATGTCAATAATTATATTTTAGCTGGCTCATTTTTATATTAAGCATAGTGGAACATAATTTTAGAATAAGCATTGACATAACAACTTTATTATGTTATAACATAGTTATATAATTATGTTACAGAAAGGATGGTTATACAATGAATTGTTATGAACCTGCAAAAACTCCAAGTTTCTATTTTATAGGAGTAACGACTTCAAAATCTTCCATAATGACAGTATTCCCAAAATGGGCAAAAGCTTTGAAACTTGACGCTGTCATAAAAGGATTTGATTTTGCCCCCCACTCTCCTGCCGGGGAATACCGCAAAGTTGTCAGCTACATAAAAAACGACCCAAATTCTCTGGGCGCGCTGGTCACGACACATAAAATTGATTTATACAACGCCGCGAAGGATCTGTTTGACTATCTGGATCCTTATGCAGTCAAACTGGGTGAGATTTCCTCCATCAGCAAAAGGGACGGTAAACTCTGCGGGCACGCCAAAGATCCTATTTCAAGCGGCCTCGCCCTGGAAAGTTTTGTTCCGAAAAACTACTGGAAGGATTATGACGGCGATGTTCTTCTTCTCGGAGCAGGCGGGAGTTCCCTCGCAATGTCCCTGTATCTGACAAGCGATAAGCACGGCGATAATATCCCCAGCCGTATCATCATTGCCAACAGAAGCACTCAGCGTCTCGAATCCGCAATGAATCTCCTTTCGGATTTATCCGGCAAAACCAATATGGAATTTATTCACAATCCAACGCCGGAAGATAATGACAAAACCCTCGCGGGTCTGAAGCCTCATTCCCTGATCGTAAACGCTACCGGGCTGGGAAAAGACGCCCCGGGTTCTCCGCTTACCGATAACTGCTCTTTCCCGGAAGACAGCCTTGTGTGGGAAATCAATTACCGCGGGGATTTAATTTTCAAAGACCAGGCGCAGGCACAGATGGCAGACAAAAATCTCCGCATAGAGGACGGATGGATTTATTTCATTCACGGATGGACCCAGGTAATATCTGAGGTATTCCACATAGAAATCGGTCCCGAATTAATTGCAGAATTAAGTGAAATCGCGCGCTCATAATTTAAGGTGATCATCATGCCATATATTCAGACAGTGACGGGCAGCGTTCCTCCTGAATCCATTCATTTTTGCCACTGCCATGAACATCTGATGATAAGCAGGGGGAAATCCTGGGAAATAAACCATGCCCTGCTGATAGACAGCTACGAAAAGTCTTTGC
>CAZJSI010000077.1:0-13836 GCA_964548675.1 uncultured Eubacterium sp.
GGCCATTTCCGTATCCGGTTCTTTCAATATTTCTTTCCGGGCATTTCTGGAATAATTTTACTCACATATATTTTCAAAAACTGTCATCCAATCACCTCTTATATACATGACAGATTATAGCAAATGTAACAAATTTTATTTGACAAACTTTTTTTCCATATGATATTATAACGGAGCTGAGCATTGATATTTGCTCTGATAACTACATACTGATTATAATATACATGAACGACACACGTAGTGCTTTGCACGTAAATCTGATCACGGGACTTGTTTTTTCCCGGCCAGATTTCGTCAAAGCCTGCGTGTTTTTTGGTTTATGTAAAAAAGGGAGGAATTATTTATGCCAAGAAATCAATTTCAAAGAATGTTTTTCGCTTTTGTCACCGTCGTTATCACCGTGCATGCCTATGTGTTTTACAGCCTGTACGTGGTAAACGGAACTACGCTCATGGAGCTCAACGAGGCCCCCACCGTCATCACAGCCATTAACAATCAGGGCGGCGTCTATATGTTTGGCAGATATCTGCCGATCTGGGCTGTTATTTTGATTGAATTTTGTTTCGCCTATACATTGGAAAATGTGATGGGAAGTCCATGTTCTTTCAAGCTGGCGTGCAAGGTGTTTGACCCGCGCTCAAGCCATCTAATGCTTTTTGAGACGGCGATCATCTGTGCAACCGTCGGCCTGATGTGCCCGGCAATGAGTTTTCTTGCCGCCATCATGTACTACCCGTACTATGCCGGATTCAGCATTGTTACCTTATTTGCCAACTGGTTAAAGCTGGTATGCTTTAACTTCCCGTTTGCCTACTTTACACAGTTATTTTTTATTCAGCCCGCAGTGCGCACGATCTTCAAGTTTGTATTTCGAAAAGATATTGAAAAACAGAAAGCTATGGCTCATTAGCCCGATTTAGAATTTGCAGGACATTTTCCTGCTATAAATCATAAAAGAGGCTGTCGCACTAAGCATTGGATATACTTTTCTTAGTGCGTCAGCCCCTCATCTTAATCTCTATATTTGATGGAAACAATGCTCTCAAACAAAGCTATGTTTCCAATCACAATAATACACAGTTTTTCCCGGGTTCGGGATACCGCCTGAAAAAACAATCTGTCATAAATGTAATCCGGATTCGGATGGTTTTTCCCCTGCAGTTTCCCGTCCTCATTATAATAAAACCGGTCATCCAGAGTGATCACCACCTGTTCAAACTCCTGGCCAATCGCGTCCTCTGTGCGGAATCCTCTGCCGCAAAGTTCCAGAAATTCTGATTGCTCCGCGTTTTTGCCAAATTCAATAAATGTATAGCTTTTTACCCCGGAATAATACTCCAGGATATTTTTCGCTTCCGCCAGATCAGCGGCGAATACTACATCCACCGCATCGTACCGATAAGCCTTTCCGGATTTGTCATTCAGATCCAGAAGTGTGCGGATAAAGGAGCTCATCTCCTCATTGCTCCGTATCCTCCCCGACAGTTTATATTCCCGAAAGCCGTTTAACTGTTTCAATTTTCCCGGAATATTCCGCCTCTGTTCCGTTTTGGATAAAGTCTGAAAATAATCATAAGAAAAAATGCAGGGAATCCGCAGCTCCTCCGTTATCCGGATCAGCCGCTCAAGGTTCTCGGAAAAAATATGCTGCGTCTCATCCACAAAAAGAAACTGATAGCCGTCCGGATTCAATCCGGCGATCGACAGCTCCTCAATAATATCAATATTTTCCAGCATATCATTCAGCATCAGATGAGCCTCGCAAAGGATACCGCAGTGTATGATGCAGCACTTTCCATACAAGGCGCATTTCTTTGCCAGATCATAGAGCAGCAATGTTTTTCCCGTCCCCGCCATACCGGTGATCCCCCGATAAAACAGCTCGTTTTCACCTGTCTTTCTCTCTGTCAGTTCAGACAGGATCTCATTTTTGATCGTCTCCTGCTGCTGTGTCAGGAAATAGCGGTTCCCGACAAATTTCTCCGGCATATTCAACGGCGATATCAGATAGTCTTTCGCCCGGAACATCGCATCGATATCCCCGGTCTCAAATTCCCCAAAACCACAGAGAATCTCTGTTAATTCCTCAAAGCCGCACAACCGGAGTTTCTCATCCTCGAGCGTGTACAGCAGTCCGGTCTCATCCACAAAGGTAAACAGATGAAGTTCCGGGGCAATACAGCTTAAATAATACTTATTTTTTAGCAGCTGTTTCTCGATCTTTTCCTCCGAAACACTCTGACTTTTGAGTTCGATATTCAGCACTGCCCGGTTGTCACAGATTTTCAGCAGGTCAAACTCTTTCCCGATCTGTTTGATAATGTAGCCATAGTAAAAACCCTCCAGGTCGCTGATCGTCACGCCTTTCTCCCGGAGTATTTCGACAAGATGGATCAGATTGCCGAATTCATGTTCCTTTACTTTCAGAGGCTCACTTCTCCCGGAAAGAACATTCTCATATTGTGTATAAAAATTTTTATCCCTGTTTCTGGTCAGTAAATACAGATTTACCGCTTTCATCTCTTTATGGCCTCTGCCCCATACCGCCTTCCAAAGTAAGCGTCTCTCCGTTCATATATTTAAAGTCAGGCGAAGCAAGCTGCACACAAACACGCCCGATTTCTTTTTCTGCATCTCCATAATGACCGGCAGGAGGCATCTTTACATTCTGCTTGAAAGCTTCCGGATATGCTTTCTCAAAATTCTCAAGCTGTGCTGTCCACGCCAGCGGGCAGATAATATTTACATTAATCCCATCCCTGCCCCACTCAGTAGCGGCAACTCTTGTCAGCCCGCGCACGCCCTCTTTGGCGGCCTCCAATTTCTGCACATTACGCCCTGTAATTACAAGATTCGCCCCTTCTTTGGCATATGCTGTTGCGATACCATAACCGATCGAACCGCATCTTCCGTCGCTCAGAACCGCCCTGCCTGCCCCTGTAATGATCGCTGTTTTCCCTGTTAAAAATCCCATATCTTATACCCCTTTCAAAATTTGATCATAACACTATTATACAGTATTTCTGTCTATTTTATAGTCCAAAAATGATTTATCCTACCGGAACTCATTGACGCTCCCCGCAGAGAACATTTACGGACTCATCTCGATAAATTTCTTTTCAATTTTGCGATCAGATCCAGATCCGCAGGCAGCCATTCCACACTGTCTATCGTATCTTTCGTCAGCCATCTCGCCGACTCATGTTCTTTTAAGGTTAAATCCCCCTCTATTACCTCGCAAAAATAACACTCCATAGACAGGTGAAAATCCGGATAGTCATACTCCACGGTATCAAACAGTTCACCGACTTTTATCTCTGTATCCAGCTCCTCTCTGATCTCCCGGATCAGCGCCTGGCGGGGAGTTTCCCCGTCCTCGATCTTGCCGCCGGGAAATTCCCATCCATCCTTAAACCTGCCGTACCCGCGCTGGGTGGCAAATATCCTGTCTCCATCCCGGATAATTGCCGCAACAACTTTGATCACTTTCCGCTCCGTTATCTTTTCCATATCTGCTCCTTTTTCATCCGCAAACAGTCAAATCCTCATATTCAAGACTCGCTCGTGAGTCCTAGTGTGGGATTCGAGTCAGCCCGGATGACATAATACATATCCGAATCCCTGCGCATCCTCGCCAAGCGGTTCCCTATAATATGTGTTCAAATTTCCAATTCACCGTATAGCCTGTACAATTCCTCAGCCTCTTCCATGCTGTTTTTCCAGCCAAATTTTTTCAGATCCACTCTCCATCCGGAATCACTCTCTTCCACCTCAACCGCCTCTTTTATCAAAAGCTGCTTTTGCAGATCGGGGGAGGAAAACGCTTTCGCTCCGCTCAATATTCCGGAAGCATTTACAATCCGATGTGCCGGGACTTCATCTCCCGCCAAGCCGTTTTTCAATGCATACCCGACCTGACGGGAATTTTTCGGTTTTCCGCACAGCAATGCAATCTGGCCATAGGTAGCCACCTTTCCATAAGGAATGCGGGAGCAGACACATTGCATACGTTTGTAAAAATCCATCACAGACCTCCCGCGACTACATCTGCCGTGATCCGAATCTGCTCCTCGACGGAAATCTCCGGCTCCCCGTCTCCGTCCTGAGCGCCGTAACTCCCAAAAAAAGCATGGCATCCGCCGTCAATGACTTTTTCCGTCAGATCAGACGGCAGGTTTCCTCTGTACTGCTCATATTTATCCATATTCAAAACGCCGTCTTCCGTGCCATACACAGATATGGCATGTAACCCCGTTTCGCTCAAATCCTCTGTAGAATAGGCCGCCAGCAAAACTATGCCCTCATATTCATCCGCATGATAATAATCATTCACATAAACCCCGCACCCTATCACAAATGCCAGGATCACAGCCGTAAAAACAATAAGCGCCCGTCTCCGTTTTTTATGCTTTTTCAAAACCATACTTTTCCTTTCCATTCACATCTGCTTTCTCACGATACTATACTCGTCGCCGTAACGATAGTAGGGACATTCCGTAAACTGTCCGCAGACAAAACGGTACATCTCATCCTGATCCAGATCCTGTGTACACACATAATAATCATATTCTTCATCGTACTCATAATTCATGCAGCTCTCACAATTTGTCACTGCGGCTTTTTTCTTTTTATACATAAAACCCCTCCGTCATATCCGGATACAAACGGGACTGCTTTTATTCCTATATCCCTGCATCCTACTCTATTATACCGCGTTATTCCCCTTATCACCAAACAATTCATAATAAAATATGTACTGCTGCATCACGCCCTGAATCCCCTTATATCTCCGGTTCGGAAATCCCCGCTTATAATGTTTCTCAAGCGCCTGATTGATATGTGTGTCAACGGGAAATGCCTGCAGATGATGCAGCGCAAACAGACAGATACAATCCGCCACCTTTTCCCCCACGCCAAACAATTTCAACAGTTCCTCCTTTGCTTTCCGGTAAGACATCCGGGAAATTGCATCCAGATCCACTTCCCCGGATACAACGCTTTTTGCAGTGCGCACTACATACTTGCTGCGATAACCGAGATTACATGCTTTCAGGTCATCCTCCTCCAGCCGGGCCAACACCTCCGGTCGGGGAAATGCATAGTATATCTCTCCCCGTCCATTTTCATATTTCTCGCCGTAACACTCACAGATATTTTGGATGCACCGCCGTATTCTCACAATATTATTCTGCTGAGAGATGAGGAAAGAAACGATCATCTCCCACAAGTCCTGTTTTAAAATACGGATTCCGCTCCCGAAATCCGCCGCCGTCCCCAGATAGGAATCATTTGGATTGATCCTCGCAATGTACCCCGCATAATCATTTTCCAGATCAAAATAACCTTTCCAGAAATCCTCAAATTCAAACTCCTCGCAATAAAAACAGCATGTGTTTCCATTCTGCCTGATCTCAAGATAACGGTTCCCGGCGATCACTGCGTAAATATCTTTGTCAATCTCATTCATGCGAAAACACTGACCAGACCGGCAGATCTGCGACAGGTCAAAATTCTCAACCGTTTTTTTCATCATATAATCTATCCTTCGTATGCTTTTTGGTATATAACACAAAGTATATAACACAAATTGTAATCTGTACCACAGTGGAAGTCGGAATGGAAAGTCCCACCCGGAACAGTGAAACCGGTTCTATCCGGCTCATGACCAAAGCCACGGGGATCCGCACGGCAAAAGCACCGATCAGCCCCTGCGCCATAACAAAAAAGGTCTTCCCGCATCCGTTGAAATATCCGACAAAGCAAAACAGGAACGAAACCAACAGCGTATCGATCGCATATGCTTTCAGATAATCGAATGCCGCCAGAATGACATCCCCATCTTTGGCAAATATTCCCGCCAGGATATCTCCGTGGAAAAAGGATGCATATGCCATGGCAATTCCGATGAGAAAAGAAACCGCCATTCCGCACAGCATGGATTTTCTCGCCCGGTCCGGTTTCTCCGCTCCGATATTCTGCGCAACAAAAGCCGACAAAGACTGGGCGAAGGATGAGGGCACGAGCATGATAAAAGAACATAGCTTCTGCGCCACGCCGATTCCCGCTGAAGCAATGACTCCCAGGTCATTGATGATCGCCATCAATACCAGAAATGAGACGCTGACCAGTCCATCCTGCATGGCGATCGGAAATCCAAGTTTCACCATCCGTCCTACAAGATTTTTATTAAAATAAACATTTTTTCTGGAAAAAGTAAACGGCAGCCCCCTCTTTCTTATGATCAGGAAACAGAATACCACGCTGAGCGCCTGGGCTATCACGGTCGCAAGCGCAGCGCCCGCCGACGCCATGTGAAATACGGCCACAAAAAGCAGATCTCCAACTACATTAAAAGCGCTCGCCACCGCCACTGTGATAAGCGGTGTTTTTGAATCTCCCATCCCGCGAAAGATACTTCCCAGCACATTATATGCAACAATAAAGATCAAACCGCCGGAACAGATTTTTACATATCCGACCGTCTTATCAAATGCCTCCGGCGGAGCCTGCATAAGAACGGCAAAGGGTTTCGCCACAAACATCATACAGACCGTAAACGCTGCGGCTAAGATGGCGAAAAAACAGATAGCGCTTCCAATGATGTCTCCCGCCTTATCCATTCTTTTCATTCCGATCATCTGCCCCAGTAAAATCGTTGTTCCCATAGACAGTCCCGTGATGATATTGGTAATCGTCTGCATCATCTGACTACCGGTAGCTACCGCGGAAACATCCGCCGGTGAGCCGAACTGTCCTACTACCAGCAGATCGATTGCTCCGTACATGGCCTGCAGACATAATGCCAATAGGACCGGAATCGCAAACTTCACCAACGGCGCCAGAATTTTGCCTTCTGTAAACTGTGTATTTTCTTTCATTTCTCCTCCAACTGTTCCAGATCGATGCCACTCCTTTGAATGGTTCGTGTGTATTTTCTTCCATTTCTCCTACAATCTCGCGTATCATGTCGATACTTCTTATCTCTTACAAATAAAAGCGGATAAAATGACAGATATTCGTATTCCAACCTGTCATCTTATCCGGCATAATCACTTTCCAAGTGTTATCCTCCGATGAACAACTATATTCTAATAAATTAAGGAAAGTGTGTCAATCGGTTCTTTCTGCTAATGCTCTTTCTGCTTATTATTTTAATTGGGGACGGTCAGAGTACGGGCTTTACAGGGTACAGCCATTATCTACGACAAGAATCTGACCTGTCACAGACTTTGCCATGTCGCTCGCAAAATAAAGGATTGCATTTGCCTGATCCTCCACATCCGCCTCCGGAGCCGCCATATACATATGCTCCCCGCACAGTTCCGCAAATTCCCGGTCGAATGTCGCCAACTGTTCCGGAGTATTAAGAGGTGTCGGCGTAGGTCCCGGACATACGGAATTCACGCGGATTCCCTTTCCCACAAACTGCAGGGCAACATTCTGCGTCAGCGCATTTACTGCTGTCTTTGCTGCACTATAGGCAACACCGCTGTTCGCTCTCACACCGCCGATGGATGAAATATTGACAATAGAGCCGCTTTCCTGCTTCTCCATATACACGATCGCTGCCTTCATCATATAAAACACGGAATCCAGGTTCACTCTGCAAATCTCTTTCCACCATTCAGAATCACAGCGCGTGATCGGACGATGTTTATCCGCCATTCCCGCATTATTTACCAGAATATCTATCCTGCCATATTTTCTGATCGTTTCCTCAATGATATTGTCACAATCCTCTTTTACGCTGACATCTCCTTTTATAGAAAATGCTTCCCCGCCGCTTGCACGGATTTCACCTTCTACCTCCTGCAGTTTTTCCAGTCTTCGGGCAGCTAATACAACGGTCGCTCCTTCCTTTGCAAACACCTCCGCCGTTTTCTTCCCGATTCCTGAATTTGCTCCTGTTATCACTGCAATTTTGTTATCTAATAATCCCATTTCCTATAATTCCTTTCCTTTTTTTCGGAAAGTAATACCGCATATTTCTTCTACTGTCTCATCCTCTTTTTTCAGCCATCCACAAAAATAATTCATAAACAATTTTGCCGCATTGGAAAATGTATAATTGTGACGATATAACACACCGAGGCATGCCCTCGGTACGTCATCCTCAATCCGTATTACTCTGATATTGCTCTGGGGATAATCCCGATATACTTTTCCAATGTGCGAGACCGGCATACAGGCGATTCCCTGATCTGCTTCTAACAAATTGAAGATCAGATCATTGCTCTCCACCTCAAAAGCGATATCCGGCTCGAATCCGCTGTTCCGGCAAATCCGACGCAGCAGATCGATACCTACTCTGGAATCACTGCAGATGAAACGCTCTCCCTTAAGCTCTTTCAACCGGATGCTTTTGCAGTCTGCCATCGGGTGGCGGCCGCCCACCATAATGACATACTCCTTCTCATCCAACACCTCAAATATCAGCCTTTCATCCTTCGGATTCACCGTGGTAATGCCAAGATCAAGTTTCCCGGTCATCAACTGCGAAACAATCTCCTTTGGAGAACAGTCAAACTGCCGGATTCCAATCTCCGGATATTTCATGGAAAACCCAATCAGAATATCCGGAAGAATATCATCTACAGATCCACCCAGAGATAATGTATTCTGATTTGAATCATATAACTGCTGAATCGTATGTATCCCGGTTGACAGTTCTGAAAAAGCCGCATTCACACTGGTTAAAAATATTCTTCCATATTCATTGAGCATGATCTTGCCCCGCCTGTGTTCAAACAAAGGAACACCCAGCTCTTTCTCCAGCCTTGCTATGCTCCTGCTCAAATTCGGCTGTGTCACATAAAGCTCCTCCGCTGCCTTTGATACGCTGCCCAGTTTCGCCACTGTACGGAAATATTTTAACTGTGTCAATTCCATGCCTTTTCCCCTTACTTTCCAAAAATTATTATAACGGATGTTATAACGGAAATAAAATTCCTTATTTTCATATCATTATAACATAAAGAGCATAACTTGTGATCATTTGCTTCCAGGGCATGTTCTTTCTGCTAATCACTTCTTTTTATTAATCACTTCTCTCTGCCAATCACTTCTTTTTATTAATCGCTTCTCTCTGTCAATCTCCTCTCTCTGCTAATCGCTTCTCTCTGACAATTGATTCTTTCTGTTGATCCATCCTACAGACGCATCCATCGCAGTCCGGCATGCTTCCGTCCGGTCAAGGGCATTCAACATAACAAAATCATGGATTGTTCCCTGCACCCGGACTGCCGTGACGTCCACTCCGGCACAGCGCAGCTTTTCCCCAAAGGCTTCTCCCTCGCTGCGCAGTACATCCGCCTGGCCGTTTATGATCATAGTGTCCGGCATATTTTTCAGATATTTTTCCCCTGCCCGAAGCGGCGACGCAGTAATCCGGTTCCGATCCGTTTCCCGGGGTGCATACTGCTGCCAAAACCACTGCATACCCGCACGGTACAGGTAATAATCTGTCGCAAACCGACAGTAGGACGGTGTGCAGAAGCAGGCATTCGTGACCGGATAATACAAAAGCTGCTTGTGTATCCGGGGGCCGCCGCGCATCTGCGCCATGAGCGACATCGCAATTGCCATATTCCCGCCGACGCTGTCTCCCGCAACCGTCAATGTCTCATAATCAAGCTGCGGATATCGGTTTCCAAGTATTCTTTTCAGAGAGGACAAAAGCCAAAAACACTGTTCTATCGCGATCGGGAATTTTGCTTCCGGAGCCCGGGAATATTCCGGAAAAACAACCAGCGAATTCGTTCTTGCCGCAAGCTCTCTGACCAGCTTCTCATGCGTGTGGAAGCTTCCGAAAACCCATCCCGCACCATGGATATAAAAAATAATGCTTTGAATCGGCTGCCCGGCCACAGACGCGGCAAAATAAGTTGTGACAATCCCCCACTGCTCTGTATCGATATCGCGGACATCGATCAGCGCCGGATATTTATAGACAGGCGTACTTTGAGCCTCCTCCAGCCTTTCTCGTCCCTGCTCGGGAGGTAATTGAAAAATCAGCGGCGGGATCGCGTTCTGATCACAGACTTTTTCTGCGGCGGGTTCTAATGGCACAATTCTGTTCATCCGAATTCTCCTTATACTGCATATCATTCTACAGACAGATTATGCAGCTTCAGATGAAATCGTGATAAATCGACTGCTATCTTATGACTGAATCAATTCCAACAATTCTTCCTTGCTCATATTTGCAATACCGCCAGTCTCGCCATTCAGGATCGCATCCGCCAGGTTTTTCTTTGACTCCTGCATATGCAATATTTTTTCCTCAATGGAGCCTTTTACAATGAGCTTATACACGGAGACCACTTTCGTCTGCCCGATCCGATGTGCCCGGTCCGTCGCCTGATTCTGCACCGCCAGATTCCACCAGGGGTCATAATGGATCACCACATCCGCCCCGGTCAGGTTCAATCCAACGCCGCCGGCTTTCAGGGAAATAAGAAAGACTGGCGTATCATCCTCATTAAACATCCGCACCATCTCCAGACGCTGTTTCTTTGGCGTGCTTCCGGTAATTTTGTAATAACCGATCTTTTCTTTTTTCAAATCCTGTTCCAGCAATTCCAGCATAGAAGTAAACTGCGAGAAGACCAGCATTTTATGCTCACCCTCTATGGCGCTCTGGATCAGTTCCAGGCAGGCCTGCCGCTTCGCAGATTCGCCCTTATAGTTTTCCAATAGCAATGACGGATCACAGCAGATCTGCCGTATTTTAGTAAGCTCTGCCAGAATCTGAAATTTATTTTTCTGAAAATTCTCTTCACTTTGGTTATTCAGCACTTCGCGCATATGCACAACCTGGCCGTCGTAAACCTGCTGCTGGCTTTTCTCCATTTTTGCATAGCGGGTTTCTTCCATTTTATCCGGCAGATCCCGGAGCACGTCCTTTTTCAGGCGGCGCAAAATAAAAGGCGCCACCATACGTTTCAGCTTCCGGGTCGCATCTTCATCCTTATTTCTGGCAATCGGCGTCTCCAATTCACTCTTAAACGTATCATATCCATACAAAAATCCCGGCATCAAATAATCAAAAATGCTCCAAAGCTCGCTCAGACGGTTCTCAATGGGCGTACCTGTCAGAGCAAAGCGCACCTTGCTCCTGATAATTTTCACTGACTTTGCCGCCGCTGTCGTGTGATTTTTGATATATTGAGCCTCATCCAACACCTGATAGCGGAACTCTGCGTCCTCATATTCCGCAATATCCCGTTTCAACAGGTCATAGGACGTCACCAGAACGTCCCAATTCCGATATGCATGAATCTTCTCCCGCCGCTCTTTCTGGGTTCCAACCACCGGACACACAGAGAGTTCCGGCGCAAAACGGGAAAATTCCTCCTGCCAGTTGTATACCAGTGACGCCGGTGCTACTACCAGGGAGGTTCCTTGACAGCCCTCTTCCTTTGCCGCGAGGAACACGGAGATCATCTGTAATGTTTTTCCAAGTCCCATATCATCCGCCAGGACGCCGCCAAACCCGCAGGACTCCAATGTGCGCAGCCATTTGTATCCAAAATTCTGATAGTTGCGCATCACCGGGCGAAGAGACTTTGGCATCTCAAAATCCGAATCCCCGACCGTCTTAAATTCTTTGACAAGCTTCTTAAACCGTCTGTCACGGGTCGCATACAGCCCCTCGCTCTGCTCCAGCATCTTATCAAGATATAACGCCCGGTAGATCGGTATCTGCATCTTACCTTTTGCAAACTCCTTTGGCGACACATGCATTGCCTCCAACATTGCGGCGAGCTCCGTCAGGCTGTCGTCCTCTATCTTTAAAAAGTCTCCGTTTCTGAGACGATAATATTTTTTCTTTCTCCGGTAACTGTACAGAATATCCAGAAGTTCCTCCTGGGACAGCTCCTCTGAAGCGATCGTCAAATCCAAAATATCGCTTTTTACCGATACTCCCACAGATACTTTCGCCTGCCTGCGGATCTTTAAACGCCTGAAGTAATCTGTACTCTGCACTTCTCCCCACTGCAAGAGCTCCTCAATCCCGCTCTCCAGGACTTTATATACGAGGTCCTCATCGCCGCCGCAATGAAACAACTTCTGCTCCTGATCTATCTCCGGGAAATAATTTCGAACGCAGTACATTGCCTCGCATTCCCGGTTGCCGTCCCGATAATCTCCTTTTGCTCCCCCTCCTGTAAGCCAGTCCATGACGTCGCATTCCTGCTCCCCATATACAGCTTTGATACGGCAGGTTGCATTATTCTTTTCCCCGTCCAGATAAAATACAAATGTCACCTCCGGCGGCAGATATTGCTCCACCTGTTCGGCGCCTTCCTCCTGAACCGTCGCACATTCACGAAGTTTCGGGAGAATTGTGTAATAAAACTCAGACAGGTTTTTTCGTCCTATCCGAAACAGTACATTTTGATAGGAGGATAATCCCAGCAGCGGTTTCAGTTGTTCCGATTTTTCGGCGCTGATCCTGTTGAACTGCCCTTCCGCCAGATAATATCGATGACGGTATCCCCTGATACAGTCAGGCATATTCCCTTTTACAAGAATGCCATGAAAAACATCCCCAATCCCGATATCCGGCTTTATGGTCAGCACAATTTCCGGATCTTTTTCCTGGAGAAATACAGACGCCTTTTTTGGTGTCCTCTCTCCTTTACTCGTATAAGGAACTGCCGTTCCCTGTGCAATCTCAAAAAATTCATCCAGACGTTCCCCATATAACCCCATACTTCCCTTGATCTTTGTTTCGTCAGTATAGTAACGCGAGGAGTATCTCAGATTTCTTATCCGCTGCAGTTCTCCGTTCACATTTCTGCTGATAAATTCATAGTACTGTTGAGCTTTTTCTGTAAACCGGCACTGGGCAAAATTCAGTTCACACTTTGTCCCCAGCTGCATGGTATCCTTTGACTCCACACACTCCACAAAATCCGTCATATTTTTTACTACATAAAGTTTGTCCACACCGACACGAAATGACAACTGAAGTCCATCATAAGTCTTCTCCAGCCTTGGCTCCAGTACGACCTGCGGATTTGTTTCCGCCTCATTTGCCATAACCTGATGCGCATGTGTTTCCCTGTAATCCATCAGCATCCGCATTGCATTCCAGTCCGTGGAATCCCCCGGATTGTTTTCCCTGATGTAATCCGCCAGCAAAAAAAGCAGCGCTATCTGATGTGCGCACAATACTTCCGCTTTACCTTTACTTACATTATAATATTCGTCATAGCTTTTGTAACATCCCGGAGCATGACACACTGCCGCTCTGATTCCACCCCTGCCAAAGGTAATCCGCAAAGAATACTCCACGCCTCTCACGCGGACTGTTCCCTGAGCCTCGCCGATCAGATTGACGTTTCTCAGGCTGTTCTCATAACCGATCTTTACATTTACAAGTTTCACCATCCCGGCATCCACCATGCGCCTTGCTTCCGCACATGTCTGATCATAAAAAATCATATCCGCAGTCATCCGTCTCATATCAAAATAGCGGTATTCCTGTGCGTCATCGCTCTCCTGCCGAAACGGATAAATACGCTTCGGCTGAGCAGGCCTCTCTACTTTTATGCTGGTACTTTTTATCTCATTTAAGTCTGCGATCGCATACAAAACAGCCGCCATATGCTTGCATCTATTGCCGTCCTTTGCATAGGGACAGTCACAGCTCATCCGCGGTTTTTTATCATTTATCATTTGTATAGAGACATTATAAGCCCTGCTTCCGATCACCTCGGCCTGATATGCCGCCCCGGACTGCTGCAGATTTCTCACTCTTTTTGCATTGTAATATTGTCTTCCCCGATCCAGTATTTTTCTGCTGAACAAATAATCCCATTTCATAAT
>CAZJSI010000078.1:0-13586 GCA_964548675.1 uncultured Eubacterium sp.
TGCCTTGGTATCTGTAACGGTTTCCAGGCGTTGATCAAACTTGGCCTGGTTCCCTATGGACAGATCCAGGACGGAACACCTGATTCGCCGACATTGACCTACAACACCATTGGACGCCATATTTCCAAGATGGTTTATACAAAGGTTGTGACAAACAAATCTCCATGGCTGATGCAGGCAGAGCTTGGAAAGGTTTACACCAATCCGGCATCCCACGGCGAGGGGCGTTTCGTCGCAAATGAACAGTGGCTGGAACAGTTGTTTGCAAACGGACAGGTGGCAACGCAGTATGTCAATGAAAACGGTATGCCGACTATGGACGAAGAGTGGAATGTAAACGGTTCTTATGCAGCGATCGAGGGTATCACAAGCCCGGATGGGCGTGTGCTCGGTAAGATGGCACATTCTGAGCGCCGCGGGGATGGAGTTGCGATCAACATCTATGGAGAGCAGGATATGAAGATCTTTGAATCCGGTGTGAAGTTCTTTATGGATTAAAGGCGGGGCAGGAAATTGCTGAGTCTGAATGATTTGAAAAGTCAAAAAAATTCAGTATTTATGCAATGTCATTAACTTAAGAATAAAAAGATGCCAGAAGCAGAATGTTGTTATGGGAGACGCATGACATCTGTTTCTGGCATTTTGCAAAATGGGTGTTTGGGGATTGCGGCAGAGTCAATAAGGGAAAAACTGGTTTAAAATCACCCAAATTCCTATTGACATAGGGGGAATACTATGATATATTACATCTAGCCAAAAAGCAGATTAAGCCACTTGTATAACCGCAGGCGGCATTCTAAAAAATACAATAGGAAAGTGTGATGAATATGAACGTATATTTTGATAACGCGGCAACGACCAAGATGAGCAAGGCGGCATTGGATGCAATGATTCCATGTCTGGAAGAGACCTATGCAAATGCATCCAGCCTTCATACTGTTGGTCAGTTGGCAAAAGAACAATTGGAGCAGGCGAGAGCGGACGTCGCGGCATGTCTTGGTGCAGAGCCAAATGAGATTTATTTCACATCCGGCGGAAGTGAAGCGGACAATCAGGCGATTGTCTCCGCTGCAAAATGGGGTGCCAAAAGGAATAAAAAACATATTGTTTCTACAAAATTTGAGCATCATGCGGTGCTTCATACCCTCCAGAAAATGGAAAAAGAGGGATATGAGGTGACATATCTGGATGTGCATGAAAACGGTATGGTTCATTTGGATGAGCTGGAAGCAGCAATTCGTCCGGATACCTGCCTGGTAACGGTCATGTATGCAAACAATGAGATCGGAAGTATTCAGCCGATCCCTGAAATCGGTGCAATTTGCAAGGAAAAAGGAGTATTTTTCCACACAGATGCGGTACAGGCTGTCGGACATCTGGATATCAATGTAAAAGAGCAGAATATTGATATGCTTTCCCTGTCAGGACACAAGTTCCACGGCCCGAAGGGAGTGGGAGCATTATATGCAAGAAAGGGAATCCTCCTTTCCAACGTGATCGAGGGAGGCGCTCAGGAGCGCGGCAAACGTGCCGGTACGGAGAATATTCCGGCTATTGTCGGTATGGCAGCGGCATTAAAGGATGTTCTGGAAAAAAGAGAAGAAAATGAAAAATATGTCAGTGAATTAAGAGACCATCTGATTGAGGAACTGACAAAAATCCCGCACTCGAAACTGAATGGTGACAGAGAAAAGAGACTGCCGGGAAATACAAATTTCTGCTTTGAAGGAATTGAGGGAGAATCCCTGCTTCTGATGTTGGATATGAAAGGGATAGCGGCGTCTTCCGGTTCTGCCTGCACATCCGGATCACTGGATCCGTCCCATGTGCTTCTGGCGATCGGGCTGCCCCATGAGGTGGCACACGGTTCACTGCGCCTGACGTTGTCCGAGTACAACACGAAAGAAGAAGTGGATTACGTAATTGAGGAATTACCAAAGATTGTAACTTATCTTAGAAATATGTCCCCGGTTTGGGAAGATTTGGAAAAAGGAGTGAAGAAACATGTTATATAGTGAAAAAGTAATGGATCATTTCCAGAATCCGAGAAATGTAGGAAAGATGGATGATGCTGATGGTATCGGTGAAGTGGGAAACGCAAAGTGCGGCGATATCATGAAAATGTATATCAAAGTAGATGATGACCAGACTATTACGGATGTGAAATTCAATACATTCGGGTGTGGTTCTGCAATTGCTACAAGCTCTATGGCGACAGAAATGATCAAGGGAAAGAAGATCGATCAGGCGTTGGAACTTTCCAATCGTGCCGTTGTGGAAGCTCTTGACGGACTTCCTCCAGCAAAAATTCACTGTTCCGTACTTGCAGAGGAAGCAGTAAAGGCTGCGGTAAAAGATTATTACGACAAAAATGGTATCGAGTATGATGCAGAGAAGTTCCGCGGAGTGGATTGTGCACACTGCCACGAATAATCGTGGAGAGCGGTTGGAAAAAGAGAAAATATAAGATATTAATGAAGGGGCTGTCACACTAAGCACTGGATATGCAGGATATAGTTTTAGAGTATAGATATTTACTACTATATCTAGTATATGTTTTCTTAATGTGACAGCCCCTTTTGCGCCTTCGGAAATATCGGAGTTATTTTTTTTGGTATCCGGCCTGTTTTCGAAAAAGCGGATGTAACCTGACAAACTGTTTGTGGCCGGGGAGGAAAATCCTGATCACTCCATAGACAAGAAGAATCACAAGAAAAATTCCAAGCGCGTAGCCCCACAGATATCCCGGATTTCCCATCTTTTTTTCCAAAAAATGCAGGGGAGTCCCCGATGGACCGTAATTCAGATACATATAATTGCTCCCGAATTTTCGGTCAAACCACAAAATGGGCGGAACCACGCAGAGCAGGAAAACAATGTTGTACCAGATATGTCCTAACTTTGGATATACCTGTTTGTCTGCCAGAAGCAATAGCGGATACAGAATAATGAACCCATGGTATACGAAGCCATGGATCGTCATGAAATTCAGCATAGGGTATGGCGTCCATACCGGGAACAGGACACCCAGGGCAGCTCCGGGCAGCAGCAGGCACACTCCGATTTCCCCAAGAACAGGAGAAAAGAGGAAGCGTTTCCGGGAAAGATAAAAATGAGAGCTGTCAGAGGACTGGGCATAGCAAGTTTCACGGAGATAAATCATTCGCTGGATGAGGAAAACAAAGGATGCCAGATCGCAGAGGTGAAGCGGCAGCATACCGGAATTCATGTGTCCGGTTACGATCAAAACCATATCCTGGCTGAAGGTCATGAAAAGAGCGCCAAGAGTGATCGCGTTCAGCATAAGTTCCCTTCCACCGCGCTGCAGTCTGCCAAAAGCAAGGCAGCACAGGGAAAGAAAGACAGTAATGCCCAGAAGCCAGAAGATGTGTTTGGTGTCATACATCCGAAATCCCAGATCAGCGGGCAGATCAGTTTGGTAAGAGAAAAAATAAGTAAACATAAGCAGCCTTTCTTTTATATGGGATATAATATGTAAAAGATAAGGCTGCTGTTATATCAGATGTGAGATAACTCCCGTTTCTATAGGTGGTGAGTAACAAGTTTGTGCCAGTGGGAGTTCTTTTAAGTTATCGTGTGCTGCACATGTATTTTTTCAGATTCGTGATGAATTGTTTCAATTCATCTTCGGATGCTGCAAAGGAAAAGCGGATGCACACTTTATCCTCCTCCCCGTAGGCAACGCCCGGAACACCTGCAATTTTTGCAGATTCCAACAGGTCATTGCACAATTCCTCACTGGTCTTATCCGTGTCAAATTTTAGCCAGGCATAAAAAGCGCCTGCCGGAGCGGAAAATTCCACGCCGGGAATCTCTCGGATCCCTTCTGCCAGCAGATTCCGTCTGCGTTCGTATGCCTGACGCATTCTCTCGGTGTCATCCGTGCAGTCAAGGGCAACAAGGGCGCCTTTCTGCAAAAATCCGCTTGTACAGCTCATAGAGTGTTGAAACAGCTTTAAAACAACCTTGTAAAGTTCAGGATTGCAGGCAAGATAACCGATTCTCCATCCGGTCATGGCGCTGCATTTGGAAAAGCCGTTAATCACGATGACGCGTTCAAAAAATTCCGGGAAGGAAGCCATGCTGATGATCTTATTGTTATCATATACTACTTTTTCATAAATCTCATCGGACAATAAATAGATGTCCGGGTGTTCGCGCAGAAATCTGCTGACCGCTTCGATATCTGCGTCAGTCAGGATTTTTCCGGTCGGGTTATTCGGATAATTGATAATGAGCAGCTTTGTTTTTTCGGAAACAGCGGCTTCCAGTGCATCGTAAGTAATGCGGTAATCCTCTTCATAATTTAAATGTACGGCAACCGGATGTCCGCCGCTTGCCTCCACGATAGATGGATAAGATACCCATCCCGGAGTCAGCCATATAGCCTCGTCGCCCGGGTTGATCAACGCCCGGATCGTCAGGTACACAGCGTATTTTGCCCCGGGAGTGATCAAAATATTCTCCGGTTTGTAAGGTGCATAGTTTTCTTCGTTCAATTTACGGGCAATTCGGATACGCAGGTCCTCGTTTCCGGTACTGTCGGAATAATGGGTGTTTCCTGCCGCAAGCTGGCGTGTAATCTCATCACAGATTGGTTTTGGGGTGGGAAAATCCGGTTCTCCCCCCGTAAGATTGATAATTTCCGGGTCAGTTTTTTGCAGCTGCTTTGTCTTTGCCAGCAAGGTGACAGATTTTGACGGCTCCACATTGCTGATCTGTCTATTAAATTCCATTGATCTATCCTCCAAAATGTATCAAATTCACTCTGTTTTACATCTTACAATAATTTTTTTATAATAACAATCATAATTTGCAGCTATATGCAATAAAAAATGAATTATGCGGAAAGACATAAAAATGATGCATATTTGCAAAAAAGATGTGCTGAAAAAGAATCTTTCGGGTCGCAAAATGTGAAAAAAACTGGCATTTGAATTGCTCTATTATCAGGAGAAAGAAAAAATTCGGAAGGAGATTTCAGATATGGGAAATAATGAATTTTACTATAAACCAAACGGTGATCCTTATATATTTGAAACGCAGGATTCTCCTGAAAATCGGAAATGGACTTGGGAAGAGGACGGATATACTGTTGTGCGCACGCATTCCAGAACAGGTCCGGGCTGTCATAGTAACTGCGGTCTCCTGCTTTATGTAAAAGACGGCAGGGTGGAAAAAGTGGAGGGTGACCCGGAAAATCCCTTTAACCGTGGGCGCTTATGCCCACGATGCTTGGCCGTGAAAGAAATGCTTTATCATCCGAAACGTTTGCTTTATCCTATGAAAAGGGCCGGAAAACGGGGGGAGAACAAGTGGGAACGTATTACCTGGGATGAAGCTTATGATATTATTGAGGAAAAATTGAAACATATTATTTCCAAATACGGCAATGAGGCCATTATGGTCACCCAGGGTACCGGACGTGATATCAACGGTTATATGTGCCGTATCGGTTATACGCTCAATACTCCAAATCAGGGAGGGTGGCTGGCGGGCAATGCCTGTTATGTGCCACGGCTATTTACGGTCAATCAGAAGATGGGAACTTTTGTTGTGGCCGATTGTTCCCAGTTTTTTCCGGAACGCTATGATCATCCGGATTATCAGCCGCCTGAGTATGTTCTTATCTGGGGAAATAATCCGGTATATTCAAATTCCGACGGATTTTTGGGGCACTGGATCGTGGAGCTGATGAAGCGGGGAACGAAATTGATCACAGTGGACCCTCGTCTGACCTGGCTTGCATCTAAGTCCGAATATTTTTTGCAGATTCGTCCCGGAACAGATTCAGCGCTGGCATTGGCCATTGGCAATGTTATCTGTCAGGAAAAGTTGTATGATCAGGAGTTTGTTGAAAAATGGACAGACGGTTTCGATGCATATCAGGAGAGGGTAAAAGAATATCCTCCCGAGAGAGCGGCAGAAATATGCGGTATCGATGCAGAACTGATCCGTCAGGCTGCCCGGGCTATCGGAAACGCCAGAGCAGCGGCACTCCAGTGGGGCGCTGCCATAGACCAGGTTACAGAGCCGATTTATACGGCAGCGGCTCTTATGGATCTGATGGCTCTGACAGGCAACATTGAAAAACCTGGTACGATGGTGACGGCCGTTCCTGCTTTTGGCGTCAGGCATACATGGGAAGGCGGCTGGGGAGCGGAAATGCTTTCGCCTGAGCAGAAGGCAAAGAAACTCAATTACCGATATCCTTTTTCTCAGATGACCGGCTCCACAAATGTGGAGATGATCCGTCATACTATGATGACCGGGGATCCATATCCTATTAAAGCATGTTGGATTCAAACTACGAATCCTCTGAGTAATAGTGCGCAGGATCCGGTTGGCGCATTGGAAGCTTTACAAAAAATGGAATTTAATGTAGTGGTAGATCTGTTCATGACAGCCACTGCTCTGGCTATAGCAGATATTGTCCTGCCGGCAGCCTGTTTTACCGAGCGTCCGGGCCTTTGCGGGCATCATCCGTATTTCCTGGGAGCTATTGCGAAGGCAGTGGAGCCTCTGGGGGAATGCCGTTCCGATCAGCAGATCATCTATGATTTGTGCCGTCGTTTTCGTCCGGAAAAACATCCCTGGGTTAATGATTTTGAGTTATATGATTATATTTTAAAGTCGCTGAATATTAATTATGAAGATATGAAAAAAAGGACTTGGGCCTATCCGCCTTTTTCTTACTATAAGCATGAAAAAGGTATGCTCCGTCCGGACAAAAAGCCCGGCTTTCATACAAAAAGCGGTAAGTATGAATTCTGTAACAGACATTTGGAGGAAACAGGGTATGATCCGCTGCCATTTTATCGAGAGCCGCTTACCAGTCCTTATAGCACTCCGGAGCGTGCAAAAGAATACCCTATGATCTTGATTACCGGTGCCCGCCGACCTGCATTTTTCCTCTCAGAGCACCGGCAGAGTCCTTCTTTGAGACGCATGCATCCCGATCCAACCGCAACCATTCATCCTGATGCTGCACGAAAATACGGCATTGAGGATGGCGACTGGATCTGGCTGGAAAACGATCACGGAAAAATTAAGATGAAAGCTGAAGTGACGCCGGCTATTCGTCCGGACGTGGTCAACGCAGATAACGGTTGGTGGTTTCCGGAGAGAGATCCGGAGGATGGAACCCTGTTCGGCACTTTTGAATCCAATGCTAATGTACTTCTTACATTACAAAACGGGTCTATGGGTATGGGGTGTACAATAAAATCTGAACTTTGCAAAATTTACAAGGTGAAAGGAGATGGCGAGTGATGGATATTTACGGGCTTTTGATTGATTATAATTATTGTAGTGGATGCAGAACCTGTGAGGTTGCCTGCCAGCAGGATCACGGTTATGATCCGACCAGACAGGGATTGAAATTAACTGTAATCGGACCGGCACAACTGCCTGACGGAAAATGGCAGTTTGATAATCTTCCTGTTCATACTCCTTATTGTAATCATTGTGCTCACAGGATCAGGCGTGGAAAAGCACCGGCCTGTGTTCATCACTGTCAGGCCGGCTGCATTACATTTGGAAAGATAAAGGGATTTGGTATCAAAGATGACAGGCGATAAAATGGTACTATATACATTATGAGCAGGGAAGGAAAAATAGGATGAATAAATACGGATTATTATCGGTCTACAGTAAATGTGACGGCTGCGGAAAATGTATTGATTCCTGCTGCCGGACGCATGGCTTTACGCCGGAACAGAGCGGTTTAAAAATATCAATATCAGGGCCTTTTACATTTCACTCCGGCAAGATTGAGACATATTATATAGCTGCTCCTACAGATTTTTGTGATCGCTGTAAAGAAAGGGACATTCCCGCCTGTGCTCAAGTCTGTCCACACAATTGCATCATATTTGGGAAAGTGGAGGAGTTGGGAGAAAATATGACGGAAAAAAAGATGGCATTGTTTACGATCACAGATTCGGTAAGCCATACTTCGTCAGAAGAGGAATAGTTGCCGCAATTCATACTGGATTTTTTGTGAAATATAGGTATAATGTTCATATAGGGCAGAGGACAGGGAAGACTCACTCGGGAGCCTTCCCTGGCTTTTGCCTGTAATCAAGGAACAAGGAGTAACACAAAATGGACAAAGTTGGTTATATGGGCATTCCCGGAAGTTTCTCTGAGATTGCCGCTGAGAAATTATTAGAGCAGGCGGGACTTTCTGATGCAGAGCTGGTGCCGCTTGTATGTGCAAAAAATATTCTGGAGGCTTTACAGGAGGGCAGCATATCCTATGGCGTGCTTGGAGTGGAAAATTCCACGGCAGGCCCGGTGAGTGAATTTGTGGAAGCTTTTCATGAGATAAAATATGAAAAATTGAGGGAGTACATATTGCCGATTCATCACTGTCTGTTTAAAAAGAAAGGCGTGGCGTTCAATGATTTAAAAGAGGTGGCATCCCACCCACAGGCGCTGCGTCAGACAGATAAGACCAGAGCATATAATTTTCCGGCGCTGGCAGAACATTCTATTGAGGATACGGCTATCGGAGCTGAATGGCTGGCAAAGGGAGAACTTCCTGAGACAACGGCTGTAATCTGCAGTATTAATGCAGGCATTGCATGGGATCTGGATCTGATCGCGGAAAATATTGAAGATTCCACCGAGAACAGGACGACATTCTGGCTGCTCAAATTGTCTGCTGAATAAAAGTAGAATTGTATGGAAAAATAAGGAGAAAATCTTAGTTGTCGAACTTTTTGAAATGACGAAAAAAATCAAAAAAATGTCTTGACTTTAAACGGGATATGATAGTATAATAAGCAAGTCGTCAGGGAGCAGATGAGTTCCGGACAGGCAATAAAATGGGATCTTAGCTCAGCTGGGAGAGCATCTGCCTTACAAGCAGAGGGTCATAGGTTCGAGCCCTATAGGTCCCATTTATATGGCGAGATAGCTCAGCTGGCTAGAGCACGCGGTTCATACCCGCGGTGTCGAGGGTTCAAGTCCCCCTCTCGCTACTAAGACGGAAGCCGAGTGCTTCCGTTTTGTTTTGATATGGGAAAGTCCTTTGGACTTCCCGCATCATAACAAAAGAGAGGAGACGTTATCGTGGATAAATTTTTAGAAGAAGTAGAACATAAAGCGGCAATCCTGACGGATGCATTGCCTTATATCAGGGATTTTGTACAGAAGATAATTGTCATAGAATATGATTGCGTAGAGTGGCTGTCCGGCATGGAAGAGCAGAAACTGATGAAGGATATCGTGCTTCTCAAAAGTGTCGGAATGATTCCGATTGTTGTGCACCGCACGCAGATGGGCGTAGACAAGTTTCGTGAAAATAAAAGGATCGCAAAATTGCTGGAATTGTGCGGAACAAAAGCTATTGGCGTTTGTGGCGTGGATATCGGAACACTTCACATGATGATCGCCAATGATTATATTCCGGTTATTGTTCCGAATGATATTGATAATGAGATGGAAAATATTGACCCGAAGGATACTGCGCTTGAGATTGCGGTAAAGATGAAGGCGGACAAGCTGATCTATCTTTCACGTTATCCCGGCGTTTTTACGGATGAGACGCGGCAGAATGTATATGCAAGGATTAATGTTGATGAAGTGGAAAGACTGAAAGCAGAGAGGAATTTCCCGGATGATTTCCTGGATTACCTGGAACACTGCATAAAAGCTGTCCATGAAGGGGTAAACCGCGCCCATATTTTAGACGGTCGTATAGAACATGTGCTGCCAATCGAGTTTTTCAGCGTGGAGGGAGCCGGAACCGTCATCATCGAGAATGAAAATGTATTGTATAAACATGAATTATAAGCTTTAACACAGGCAGCAGAGACTGTCTTATAATAAAAAACAGCAGTTGTACGGATTGAGAAATCGTTCGTACAGCTGCTGTTTTGCGATACGGGAAACCCGGTCACACTTTTGTTCTGTTTTATGTATAATATTGATTATTCCGTTCTTTTAAAGCATATGCGATATTGATCGCATGATCGGAACAGCGTTCAAAATCTGTTGCCAGATCTGAGAAAATAACACCGCTCAATGGATTGCATTGGGAATTCATCAAACGTTCCACATGATTGTTGATCAATATTTTTTCCAGGTCGTCAACCCGGGATTCCAGATCCTCAATCTGCGGCAGGTGGCTGTAATCTTCCGTGGAAAAAATATCCAGTGACAGATTCACGGCCTCCATAGTGTCTTTTGCCATTTCCTGCAGTTCCACAATTGCATCATCACTCATCCAGGTTTTTTTAGAGTTCAGCTGCTCCACATATTCTACAATATTTTCCGCATGGTCTGACAGCCGTTCTATATCGGTGATGGCGATGGTCAGCATGGACAGGCGTCTCAAATGTTCCGGTGAGAGATCGGATTCCCGAAGCTCCACCATGGCGTCTGCAATGGAATGATTCAAAATATTGACCGTTTCTTCGCGTTCTCTCACAAGCGCCGCTTTGGATGTATCATAATCAAAGAAACAGTCCAGGGAACATTGCAGGTTGTCTGCTGCAATCCTTCCCATTCTTGCAATCTCCAGGTGCGCCTGATGCAGTGCAACGCCGGTCGGGATCTTGCTGACCTGGTTCATATACAGCAGGGAACGGTCTTCCAAAGCTCTTGTCTCTTCCGGTTTGAGCGGAATGACTTTGTAAGACAGCTTGATGATCTGCTTTGTGAAAAATACTTCGATCAGTACAGCGATAATTGCAAAGATCGTATGCGTATTGGCAATCTGTCGTCCGATATCGTTTGGTGACAGGCTCTGAATGAGATCCAGGAACATTGGAAATACATTAATGAGCACGATCAGGAGGGCGGCGCGGATCAGGTTGAAGATCAGGTTCAGGACTGCGGTCCGCTTTCCGTTGCGGTTTGCAGTCAGGCCTGCCAGCAGGTTCGGTGTAACGGAACCGATAGCAGCGCCGATGACCAGATAAACTGCCACATCATAGTCTAACAGTCCCTGAACGGCAAACGCCTGAAATATGACAATGGACGAAGAAGAGCTTTGCAGCAGCGCGGTGAATGCAATTCCGAAAACGAGCGCCAGCGCCGGGTTGCTCAGGGTAGATAAGAAATCGATAAATCCCTGACTCTCAGAGAGCGGAGCGATGGCGGCCTTCATGATCGTAACACCCTGAAACAGCATGCCAAATCCCATAATGATGGAACCGATATGTTTGATGAAGGCTTTCTTCATAAACAGATAAAGTACGGCTCCTCCAAAAAGGAGTAATGGCGTAAATGTGCTTAAGTTAAAAGCAGTGATCTGGGCTGTGATGGTAGTACCGATGTTTGCTCCCATGATAACGCCGATGGCCTGACCGAGGTTCATCATTCCCGAATTCACAAAACCGATCACCATAACATCCGTTGCAGAAGAACTCTGTATCAGCATGGTCATTCCCAGGCCCACTAATATGGCAATGACTTTATTTTTCGTGGCGTGTTCCAGTATTATTTGAAGGTTATCACCGCAGGCATTTTTCAGGCCGGTTGACATGATGGTCATACCGAACAGAAATAGTCCGACTCCCCCCAATAGCGAAAAGATACCAGCAATAGACATAATTTTATCCTCCGTAAATTATAAAATCCACATCCTCTCTATTTTAGCAGGCTTTTTTGACTTTGTCTCCTGTTTGGGAAGAAATAGTGAATTTTGAGTAAATTTAATGTAAAAATGAAGAAATAAGTGGAAAAAATTTTCTTATTTTTACCATTGACATCCCGTAGAAAAGATTATTTAAATTTAATTTTTCACTTATAATCATCCTGTCATATATTTAGATAAATATTCTGCCAGAAATGTCATATGCTTTTTTTGGAGATTTTCAAAATCTACAAGCTGATCTTTCTCGGGAAGGGATTCGTGCAATGATTCTAACCGTTTGGACAGCATGTAGGATTTGATGATTCTCTGGTCAATCTCTTTTCTGCGGACTCCGTCGCCGGGGACGGTGTTTTCCGTCAGATCTACCAATTCTTTACGGATGGAATGGATCAGCTCTATCAGATACCGGATCTGTTTTTTTATGCGGATAGGAAAAATCCATTTATTTGCGATCAGGGCGATCAGGGCTCCTATCAGCGTGTAGATCAGCCGCTGTGCCAGTATCAGGGGTACTGCGGCGTTGATCGTCTGAAGTGCCAGCGCCGAACAGGTAATATATGCCACGGTCGGGCCGTAGCCGTTGGCTCCGTAAATAAGAAAGTTTGCGATGGTCATAATGACAACGCGGGCGGCAAAGTTCCGGAACAGGGAAAACAGAACCAGACAGACTAAAATACCGGCGATGGTCCCCACAACCCGCTGACGCACCCTCTGCAATGTATTTTCCGAGAATGGTATCATCATAAAAAATACGGAAATGACCAGCCAATAGGCATTTTGCAGTCCGCCTGCCCATGCAAAAACGAGACAGGGGGTCAGCGTGATGACCTGGCGGAGTGCAAACCGGAGACGGAAGTTGCGGATATCCGGACGTTTGACACGAAAATCCAGACGGTGGTAGTCAGGCGCCGGGTCAGACGTATCAAACAGGTTTTGGGAATCCTGAAACAATTTTTTCGCTTTTTCGGTATTATCACTTTGTTTCCTGTTTAAAGTAAGATAATTGATGATCTGAAATACGAGGATAAACTGGCAGTACCAGTTTGTTTTTCCCTTCATAAAAATGCTTGCACGGTTGTAAGAATAGATTTCTTCGCTGCATCGTTTATTGATATCGCATAGTTCGTGGTGCAGCATGTCAATTTCTTCTTCACTGCCGTTTTCGCAGAGGGCGATCTGGCGTCTGCAGTTTTCAAACCCTTTTGCCAGAAGCCCGTGCAGGGGATCCTGATTTTTGTCCGTTTTGGAGAGGACAAATACAAACAGAAATATGATCACAAAAGTTGCCAGCAGGGCGGCGATCCGCATCCCCAGGGCCGGAAGGGTGTTCACCGGGGCAATCTGGAAGAAAATCAACGCCATCCCGGCCGGAAAATAGTTGGTCGGGTTATATTCATCAATCAATATATAGGCGATCCAGAAAAGCGCAAGCGCATTGATCAGGATACACAGCGGCAGATTCATGACCGCAAAAAACGCCAGCACTGCCATAATGATATAGACTGCAAAATTTTTTATCATACATTCATAGTGATTGCACATGCTCCGGTAGCGCAGGAAAGACAGGGTGGCGAATGGCCCGATCATTGTGTTTTCCATGCCAAAGAAAAAATATGTCACAAAAAAGATAAGAGTCACGACAAGCGTAGGTGCAAAAGCTTTTTGGAAAGTGGTTTTCATTCTATCTGATAATTTCAAAATATCACCTCTATTTGTATATTAAATAATGGAACTGTTAATATTATACTGTTAATGGACCGGCAAATCAACGATACTTTTAAAAAGGAATTTTTCATAAAATAGTGACCTATCAGAAAAAATGTGGTACACTAAAAGCCAAATAGGCTTATTCTCGGAGGTAGTTATATGAGAGTTGGAATGGGATATGATGTGCATAAGCTGGTCGAGGGAAGGAAACTGATATTGGGCGGCGTGGAAATTCCCCACACACTGGGAC
>CAZJSI010000079.1:0-13180 GCA_964548675.1 uncultured Eubacterium sp.
TCTCCTTTTCATTGTCGAACTGCGAGGTGTGGCCGCTCCCGCCGGTCGTTTTCGGCTGTCGAGATCCATTACCTCTATGCTGCCTGGCCTGCTGTTTGTTCTTTTTCTTCTGTTTTGGTTTTGGACCATTTTCTTTTTGCTCATCCAAACCTCCTTCATCCTGCCTCATAATATACAGCCCCTGAATAATGGCAAACATCACGATTGTGCACAAAATAGAGCTGCCGCCATAGCTGACAAGCGGCAGGGTCACTCCGGTGGACGGAATACATTTGATCACTCCGCCGATATTCAGGAATACCTGCACGCCGTACACACAGCCAAGCCCCAGGGCAATTAATTTATAAAACTGATCCTTGATCTGCATCGCAATGTTCAGAAACATCACAAAGCAGCTGAAACATACCAGTATTATACAAATGCCGAAGACTCCGCCCATCTCCTCGGAAATAGCGGCAAACACAAAATCGGACACTCCTACCGGTATTGTCTCCGGCATCCCCTGATACAGCCCGAGGCCAAACCAGCCGCCGGTTCCGATGGCAAACATAGACTGTGCCACCTGCCATCCTCCGCCATGGATTGAGGCAAAAGGATCCTTCCACGCACTGATACGAACCCGGACATGCGAAAACAGCTTTGACGCCGCCAGCGCAGCCACACATCCCAATCCCAGCCCGCCAAAAAAGTAAACCGGCTTTCTCGTTGCAACATACAGCATAACAATATATGTCACAAAAAAGATCAGCGCCGCGCCAAGATCCGTGGACAAAACAAGGATCAACACATGGATCGCCGCCACCACAGTCGTGATACACACCTGCCGGAAATCCGTGGCTTTGTATAACATGCATGCAACAAAAAAAACAAAAATAATTTTTACAAACTCCGACGGCTGGATAGTAATACCTGCAACCGTAAAGGATAAATGCGCGCCCCCCGTCACCCGTCCAAGAGCAAATACGGCGCCCAGTGCCAAAATACCGATAATCGCGTAAAACCATGTGAATTTCCGGAGAAATTTCAGCTTCCGCACCAGAAACGGTATAAAAATAGACACGACCGTAGCGGCCACTGCAATCTCAAACTGCCGGATGGCGCTCTCCAAATCCAGCCTTGTCAAAATGATAAATCCGATGACCATCAGCATGCACATGTGATTGACGACAAGCGTCGCCGCCCTGCGGTAAATGATCCGGTAAATGAGGAACAAAAACAGGATAAACAATACCTGGGCGCCATAAAAGATCAATATTTTCAATTCCCTGCCCACCGCAAACAGAACCATAAACGCATCCAGGTGAATCAGAAACATACAGGTTGTCTGACTCTTATAAATCCTTTTCTGCCGCTCCTCATTTTTTACCACCAACACCGCATAGCTGTAATAGGTGTATATGGCAAACAGAATGACCATCACATATTTTGATAATTCCGTAATCAAATGAATCATAAACGTCTCCTTACTTTTCAGACGCTTCCGCTACTCAACGCCGCGGCGAAAATGTCCGTTCGTAAAACTGTCTTTTTCTTCCGGCGCCTTAACGGTCCGCCCCTTTCTGAACGCATTCTCAAAAGTGTGCAGTATATTCTGTATCTGCTCCTTATTCTCCGACACAAATGCAATGCGATAGGAACCAAAGCCCAGCTTCCGGATGCCATCCGCATGATGAAACAGCGAGATGGGCTGGCTGTTATATATGATATTATAACAGTCTTTACAATTTCTTTTTATGAAGAATTTTTTAAAATATCTGTCTTTTAGATAAAGATTTTTATCTTTTCCGCTCCTGTTTTTGTAACATTGATCATAATTTTTGTATATGCACTGGGCAGAAACCATCAACGGGGCATACCCATACAATAAAAATTCACCCTCCCGGTTCGGCATATGTCCCAATTCCTTTTGATTTAACTCCAAAGAAACGGTATAGTGTTCCAAACCGTCCGCCGCAAATGCTTCTGCTGTCTCTTCCGAATATACATAAAGATTATGATCAAGGGCAATCTGCTCCGCCTTTATTCCCAGAGTATCCCTTGTATATCCGAGACTGTCGTAGCTTCGCACCCACACACGCTCAAACTTCCTCAAAACAGCCTGCATATTTTGAAACTGCTGCACGGAATTTTTGCGGAAAACAAACGGGAAGAAAACTCCCGCCATTTTTCCTGACGCGTGGATCTTTGCAAGGCAGCTCTCCAACTGTTCCGTGAAATCCAGTGTAATCATATCCACAAACGGATAACGGACCACCTCTGACAGCATCTGCGGCGAAGAAATACAGACATTTAAAAACGTCCGCCCACTCTCTCCCTGCACTTTTGTTTTCTTTTCCGGCAAAACCATGCCCTGGCCGGAAGGATTTCTCCGATATTTTTCTGTAATCTTGCCCTGAAGCCCAAGCAAGGCATTCCGCCTGAGATCGTTGAGCTGTTTCACAGGAAAGAAACTCCGGTCATCCAGAACAATATCCAGATTTTCAAAGGAAAATGGTGTCTCCCCGGTTTTTTTGATCCGTTCTTCCACATCCTTTTCCGTGAGAGGACGGCTCTGCGCCTCCTGCACAATGGCGCCCTCCATCCCGATCCACTCCATACCTGCACGTTCCACACCGTCAGCATCTGTGTTCTGTGCTCTTTCCAAACCTGTACCTGTCATATTTTCCCTGTCCGGCATGCTTTCCCTGTCCGGTATTTTTTTCTGCCCGGCCGCTTCAACTGCCAGATATGCCGGTTTTCCTATTTCAAGCTTAAGCCTGCCGTTTATCGGAATTTTCTCCATCTTTTGCTGCCGGTATACTTCCTTCGCCTGACCGCTGCTGTGGGAAGAATCTGTCAGGGTCATCATCTCCCTGCCGTTCCTCATTTCATAATAACCCTTTGTGAAACCATTCCGGTTTCCAAGCTGCAGCAGATAATCAATGTCCCTGTCCTCAACCCGGTAACTTTTGGGATCCTGCTCATACAGATCAAGGTATTTCCTGTAGACAGAAGTAACTCCTGCGGCATATTCCATCTGCTTCATGCGCCCTTCGATCTTAAAAGAATAGATACCTGCCTCACATAGCTTCGGCAGCAATGTGACCGTGCAGAGGTCTTTCGGACTCAACGGATACTTCTCTTTTCTGCGCAGTACATTTTCCCGGTCATCCAATACCTGATACGCTAAACGGCATGGTTGGGCACATCTTCCTCTGTTTCCGCTTCTTCCTCCGAGCATACTGCTCATCAGGCACTGTCCGGAATAACAGTAACAAAGCGCTCCATGGATAAAACTCTCAATCTCCACTCCGGTCTGTTCATAAATATCGCGGATCTCTCCCAGAGAGAGCTCCCGGGCCGTCACGATGCGGGACGCACCTCTTTTCTTTAAGAACTCTGCCCCATAAACATTTGACACCGACATCTGCGTACTCGCGTGGACGGGCAGCTCCGGAAAATTTCTGCGCACAAATTGAAATACGCCATAATCCTGTACGATAATGGCGTCTAATCCATGAAGATAAAAGGGCTCCAGATAATCATATAATTCCCTTTCGATTTCCCTGTTTTTCAACAGTGTATTCACGGTCAGGAAAATTTTTCTTCCATATAGATGGGCATAGTCCAACGCCTCCAGAATGTCATTCCGGGTGAAATTTTTTGCAAACGCCCGGGCGCCGTATTTTTCTCCGCCCAGATATACCGCATCTGCCCCCGCAGCAAGCACCGCCCTGCAAATTTCCAGGGAACCGGCCGGAGCCAACAATTCATGATGGGTCATAATTTTTTATTTCCTTCCGTTTTTCTTTCCTTCATATTTTTCCAGTTTCAGCTGTGTCTCAATCAGATCATGTTTTACTTCCGCCAGCTCATTTTCCTTCAGGCGAAGATCCGATTCCAACTGCTCCGCGTAATCCTTCGCTTTCACCAGTTCATCCGCAATATTAATTTCGATCAAGACCGGTTTCAGATCAGACGGAAGGCATCGGTAAGCCTCTGTTACTTCCATCTCCTGAATAGTACGATTGACAATAGAGGCGATCTTCTGGATATGTACTTCGTCCTCATATCCGCCCATTGTCAGCACTTTCCCACCGATCACAACCTGTACTTTCGATTTTCCTGTCATAATTCTCTCCTTTCGGACCCTGCCCGCAAATATGGCTCAATATCCGGTTCTGCCGGGCAGACATCATTTCACTCCGAATTCCTGCTCATCCTTACATTTCTTTGACAATTCCGAAATGGGCAAAAGCCAGATCCGTCGCCACGCGCCCTTTCGGAGTACGGTTCAGAAATCCATTTTTCACAAGATATGGTTCATAAACATCCTCAATCGTCCCGGAATCCTCACCAATCGCCGCTGCAAGCGTTTCCAGCCCCACCGGTCCTCCGGCAAATTTCTGAATAATGGTCAGCAGGATTATCCGGTCATTTTTATCCAGGCCGCATTTATCTACTTCCAACAGATCAAGCGCAAATGCCGCCACCTCTTTCGTGATAACTCCGTCATATTTCACCTGTGCGAAATCCCGAACCCTCTTTAACAGCCTGTTTGCAAGCCGGGGCGTTCCGCGGGAGCGGCTTGCCAGTTCAAAAGCGCCCTCTTCTTCAATCTCAACGCCCAGCTTCCCCGCAGACTGCATAATGATTGTCCGCAATTCTTCCACCGTGTAAAATTCCAGATGCTGTATGACGCCAAATCGATCCCTCAAAGGAGCCGTCAAAAGTCCTGCCCGGGTTGTCGCCCCAACCAGTGTGAATTTTGGAAGATCAAGCCGGATAGAACGGGCAGACGCCCCTTTTCCGATCATAATGTCAATGGCGAAATCCTCCATAGCCGGATATAAAACCTCTTCCACCTGACGGTTAAGACGATGGATCTCATCCACAAACAGGATGTCATTTTCCTGCAGATTACTCAAAATAGACGCCATCTCCCCGGGTTTTGCGATCGCAGGCCCGGATGTCACTTTCATATGAACGCCCATCTCATTTGCAATAATACCGGAAAGCGTCGTCTTTCCAAGTCCCGGCGGTCCGTAAAACAGCACATGGTCCAGCGCTTCCCCCCTCTGCCGCGCCGCCTCAATATAGACCCGCAGCGTATTTTTTATTTTTTCCTGACCGATATATTCATTCAGCGTCATCGGACGGAGGCTTGTCTCGTTTTTGACGTCCTCGTCCTGAATCTGTGTTGAAATAACTCTTTTTTCCATGAATCTTCTCCGTTTGTTATGTCATATGATGCAATGGACATGCAGATTTCCATTACAAAAACGCCATGTTTTTCAACGCCTTTTTTAATACGGTTTCCACATCGCTGTCCTCAGCGAACTCGATACCGGACAATACTTTTGCAGCATCGGACGCACTGTAACCGAGAGCGACCAATGCTTCTGTCGCCTCTCTCTTCACCTGATTATTTCCCGAAACCGACGCGGGTGCAATCTCTTCCTCAGCCGTAAGAGCATCTTCCAGATTAATTTTGTCTTTCAGCTCGATGATCAGGCGCCTGGCCGTCTTGCTGCCGACTCCGGGCGCTTTTGAGATTGTTTTTACATCCTCACTGACAATGGCAAAGCGGATATCATTGGCAGAGAGCACAGAAAGCAGCGCCAGTCCGCCCTTCGGTCCGATCCCGCTCACATTGATCAATAATTTAAACATATTCAGCTCGTCATTTGACAGGAAGCCAAACAGGGAAAAGATATCCTCCCGGACATACAAATAAGTGTAAATTTTTACCTGTCCGCCCCTTGACGGAAGCTCGTCTAATACCCTTGCCGGAATCCGGATATTATAACCGATCCCGTTGTTTTCCACTACGATCAGATCCTCCCTGACTTCCTCAAGAGTTCCTTTAATATATGAATACATAAAAACGCCACCTTAAATTTTGTTTATCACAATAATGCAACAAAGCAGTTTCTGCTAAATAAAATATATCTTTATCCGAATTACAACTTCCTGCGCCACAATCCCGATCAAAATGCCGGTCACAAGTCCGGCGATCAGAAGGACCGGCAGGTAATAAGCGATCCGGTAATTTTCCACCGCAAGCATGGCAACGGCCAACTGACCGATATTATGACAGATTCCGCCAACCGCACTGACCGATATGATCTTGAATTTATCTGTCTTTTTCAAAAGAAACATTACGGTGAGACTCAAAAGCGCCCCCGCCAGGCTATATATGATACTATACAGATTACCAAACAGAAACCCGGCCAGCAGCACCCTCGCCACGGAAACGCCATAGGCTTCTTTCACTCCCATACAATATAAAAGTATGACGATCACAATATTTGCCAGCCCCAGCTTCATCCCCGGAACGCCGAAAAAAAAGGGAATCATGGATTCCACATAGGAAAAAATCAGGGCGAGCGCCAGAAATATTCCAAGAAAAGCTACTTTTTTCCTCATAGTTTTACCATTCCTTATTCAAAAGCTGCCATCTGTAAAGACAGATGCTCCCACATCCGCTCCTATTTTGCGATGGTGTCAAAGTCCGCTTCCCCTGTATCCCCGATCACCTCGACTACCACCTTATTCGGAAGGCACACGATCGTCTCTCCCGTGACGGATATCGCTTTCTGATTGACGCAGAGTTTGTCCGGGCAGTCAGCCTCCGTCACATCTGCTTTTCCATCCTCAATGACAAGGATATTTGTCACAACCCCGCCGATTTTTATCTCTATTGTCTGAGGCTTTCCGTCCGACGGATTCAGATCATACGTGCCATAGGTTTCACCGTCCACAGTAACCTTGACCTGCGCCCCTGTTTCCTGATTCCTAATCTTAAAAACGCCGAAAATAATGAGAGCTGCCGCCAGAATCACTGCTAATAATATCAAATCTTTTTTTCCAAATCTTTTTTCCATGTAATTAAACCCTGCTGCCTATATAATAAAATCCCCTGCATTCATCCAGACGTACCGGAATGATCTGACCGATCAGCTTCTCATCTCCCGGCAGATGAACGACACTGTTATTGCTCAACCGCCCCGTCACAAGATTTTTATCCTGGTGGTTAATACTCTCCACCAGAACGTCCTGCACCTGCCCGGTCAAAAGGCTGGATTTTTCGGAGGCAATTGTCTGGACTTCCTTCAGAAGCCGGTCGAACCTCACCTTCACCACATCTTCCGGAATCTGATCTTCCATATCTGCCGCCGGGGTTCCGGTACGTTTTGAATAGATAAAGGTAAATGCGCTGTCATAGCGGACTTTACGCACCACATCCATCGTCTCCTCAAAATCTTCCTCTGTCTCTCCCGGGAACCCGACGATAATATCTGTCGTCAGCGCGATATCCGGCACAGCCTTCCTGATCTTGTCTACCAGAGTGAGATACTGTTCCTTTGTATATTTCCGGTTCATGATCTTCAACAACCGGGTGCTGCCCGACTGAAGCGGCAGATGCAGATGTCTACATATTTTTTTTGATCTGCCCATGACTTCGATCAGCTCATCGGAAAGATCCTTCGGATGGGAAGTCATAAAACGGATGCGCTCCAAACCGTCAATTTTCTCAATTTCTGTCAAAAGCTGTGCAAAGGTCATCGGATATTCCAGATTCTTCCCATAAGAATTCACATTTTGTCCCAGAAGCATTACTTCCACAACGCCGTCAGCCACAAAATCCCGGATTTCTTTTATGATCTCCTCCGGTTCACGGCTCCTCTCTCTTCCTCTCACATAAGGCACGATGCAATAGCTGCAGAAATTATTGCAGCCAAACATAATATTTACGCCGCTCTTAAAAAAGTATTTCCGTTGGTTCGGAAGCTGTTCCACCACCTGGTCGGTGTCCTCCCAGACGTCCACCACCATCCGTTTTTCCTCCATCGTCCTCACAATCAGTTCCGCAAATTTGAAAATGTTGTGAGTACCGAAGATCAGATCTACGAAGCGATAACTCTGTTTAATTTTATTTACAACCTTCTCTTCCTGCATCATACATCCGCACAGGGCAATGATCATGTGAGGATTTTTTTTCTTATACCCATGCAGATAGCCGAGACGTCCATATACTTTATTGTTTGCATTCTCACGCACGGTACATGTATTGTAGATGACAAAATCCGCATCCTCTTCCGACTCTTTCTCCACATAGCCGATCGCCCTGAGGATTCCGGTCAGTTTCTCAGAGTCGCGGGCGTTCATCTGGCAGCCGAACGTGTTCACGCAGAATGTCAGGCTTCTTCCCGCTTCCTGCGACATCTGTGCCACATACTGGCGGGCCTTTTCAATAAAATAGTACTGACGATCCGATTCCTGTCCGGGCAGTGTATCTATATCGGTCCTGTCCAATTTATTTTCAGGTTCTTTCTCTTTTCTGTCATTGTACATTGTGTATTTATTCCCTTCATTTGAACATACGCTATTATATTATACTTCATTGCAGGGATTTTTTCAATCAAAAACCGCGCCGGAATAAGCGCGGTTTTCATTTGTTTTTATTAATAATAATGTATCACAACATTTCGGTGCATTGCCCGCAAAACGTTCTCCATACGTACCATCAGATTCTGCCGGACAGATATCTCAAAAGGCAGCTCCTTTGTCGTATAATCTTTATTGACAGCCTTTCCGATATACAGATTTACCGTATTGCAGTCTTCCATCAGATAACACGCCATACGGGTTGCGCCATTCTCCCTGCTGAGCTCATCAAAAAATTCTTCCGATACGTCTTCCTGCTGATAACGCTCCATCAGTTCAATAGCCTTGTTCAGGGTCAATACTCCTTCCGTCACCAGATCGATGCCCTCAATCTTGGCTGTGGGCGGAATTTCCGGATCCAGCTTGCCGACAGATGTAATGAGACGCCTTCCCAGTTCTCTTGCCACGATCTGGCTTGTCACGCCGCCGGCAACGATCTTGACGCCATTCTCTCTCATGAAATCCCGGACCATCCGCCCGTCATCCTGTTTACTCAGCGGTGGACCCGTCATAATATTAACAGCTTTATCTTCTCCGATCCTTGCCACTGCCACAGTCGTATCATCCCTGCACGTTCCATTGTAAAGCTCCTCGCAGGCATGATTGAGCTTTTCTGCCAGCTGCAGAGCCGTATGGGTCTGTGTTACGGATTCCTCACAACAGCCGGCAAATGCATTCCAGTCCCATGCATAATTGATAACATCCTCTATTCCACAGTAAAGACATCCGTCACTCATAATGACAAAAGCATCGCCTACCAATGCATGAAAACGACACTCACGTATTTTCTTGCCTTCTATCGTTCGATACGTAAAAGGCAGCGCCTTGATCTTACCATTCCGGATAAAAACACATTCCGGATTGTCATATTCCACCACATATACATCGCCATCGTGATATACCTGTATAATACTGAATGTGGAGTAGGCAACGCCATTTACCGAAGAAACAGGCAGGGTTTTCGCAATCGTAGAAACCACTTCGTCGATGGTCAGGTCATTATACATAAGCGTAGCAATAATTTTGGAAGTAAGCGTCGCCAAAATGTTAGCCCGGATACCGCTTCCCATACCATCCGCAAGAATCAGTATCCTGGAATCATCCTTATCCACCATTTCCACTTTATCACCACAGAGTTCTTCATCGTAATGATTGATGCTTTTATATGCCATGTCGATTGATATATTCATATTACTGTCCCTCATCTTCCAATAAGGAATTCCTCAACTTAGTCAAAATTGCCTTTGTTTCCGCCGTCGTTTCACCGAGCAGTCCTGCGATCTGCTGGGCCGTTGTCATCTGTTTGTCGATAACGGACTGCGCCAGCTTCACGGTACTCAGCTTTTGATCCAGCAGGTTCTCCGTGCGTTTTTCCTCCTCGGTGACATCCTCAATGATCGTCAGCACCTGATCCGAGTTCTGAATATATACGATTGTTTCCAGAACCGTCATATTATACTGTTCCCATTTCCGTTTCACACGCAGTTTATTTACATGGGTTTGATATACTTCCTCAAAATCGTCTGTCTCCACGAATTCAAAAAGATATCTCTGCATTGCATCGCGGCGGCTTGTGTGGAACACTTCTTCCGCTCTTTTGTTGAATTCTCTGATCCGTAACTCTTTGTCAAAGATCATGATGATATTCGGCGTCACCTCGAGAACAACATTTGCCTGGGAACGCGTATTTTCATAGGAACGGATCAGGCACATGGCAGCCTCGGCCTTTCCCTGGTAAATGGCGATCGCCTTTTCCCGGCAGCTCATATAACCGCAGGCGCCGCAGTTAAATTCCGTATCACTGTTGCTTTTGCCGATAGTTTTCAAAATCGCCCGGATCTCCGCCTCGGACGGCATTTTATCCACCACCTGGCGGGGGCTGTAATTTCGCTTGAGCAGTTCTCCCGAAATCGGGGCATATTCCGGCGGTGCTGTCATAAGTGCGGAATTTTCTATATCCATCGTAGCCTTAAAACGGAATCCCCTCCGCTTATCCACTCCCGGCCCGTTCACACATCCTCCGGCGCAGAGATTCAGTTCCACAAAACAGCCATCAATATATCCCCGTTTCATACTGTGCAAAAATTCGCGGCAGCTCTTGATCCCGCTCACGGTCAGCTTTTTGTAAGTGCCCGGCGCACCTGATGTATCCACAGCGCGGATAATGCCGTTTGTCACCGGATAAAGCTGATTCACCATCGGATCCTGATTTGCAAAAGGTTTTGGCTCGCATTTTTTCAGATCTATGCCCTCTTCCTCAAACCATTTCTCCAGCTCATTGAACTGGATCACGGCATCCACACATCCGGTTGTCCTTTTGTCCACTTCCGCTTCCATCTTTTTCGCCACGCAGGGGCCTACAAATACGACTTTTGTATCACTGCCCATCATTTCTTTGATGAGTCGTCCATGAACAACCATCGGAGATACGACAGGCGCCAGATACGGTATAAGCATCGGGTAATGTTTTTCCACCATATAAATAATAGACGGACAGTTCGTGGAAATGATATTGGGCATTTCCCCCTCCTGCATCAGGCGTACATATTCCCTTGTCACATAGGCAGCGCCCTCCGCAGTCTCACGCACCTGGGAAAATCCCAGCTTCAAAAAGGCATCTACGATCTGTCCCGGATCCTCATAGTCCAGAAGCCCGCGGTAAGACGGATCCAGGGAAACAACAATATTTTCTTTTCTGTAAAGCATACTCTTTACATAACCCAGGTCACTCTCAAAAGTTTTTGCCTCCTGCGGACAGATTTCCATACAGTGGCCGCAGTAAATACACAGATCCCGCACGATCTGCGCCTGTCCGCGCTTGATCCGGATTGCTTTTATATCACAGTTTCTCAGACATTTATAACAGTGTGCACAGTTCGCATCCTGGAAATTAATGACATTCATCAACAAATACCTCCCGTAACAAATCCTTTCCTGTAAAAGAACCAAGCCGCTGCTAAAAAAGCAGCGGCTCAGCTAATCTTAACTCAAATCAGCATTTACAACACGTTTTACATAGGTAGTATGCAAAAGTTCATGCGCTTTATGACTGCCCGGTTCCCCAAGATATGTATCATACAATTCAATAATTGCAGGATTTTCATGTGATTTACGGATCGGGTTATTCTTGTCAATATTATAAAGCACCTCGGCACGTTTTGCACGAATATCAACCGTATTGCGGATATATCCGGGCTGCTGCGGCTGGCCGCCACCGTTTACACATCCGCCCGGGCATCCCATGATCTCAATGAAATGATAATCTGCCTCTCCTGCTTTCACTTTCTGGAGAAGTTCTTTCGCGTTTCTCAGTCCGGATGCAACTGCAACTTTCACATCCATACCCGCAACATTATAAGTTGCCTCCTTGATACCCTGAGTGCCACGTACATCCGTAAAATCAAGCTGTGTCAGTTCCTCGCCCGTCAGTTTTTCGACTGCGGTACGCAAAGCAGCTTCCATAACGCCGCCTGTTGCGCCAAAGATAACGGCAGCTCCCGTACCAAGGCCTAACGGCATATCAAACTCTTCATCCGGAAGGCTCTCAAATTTAATGCCTGCCCGCTCGATCATTCTGCCAAGCTCTCTTGTAGTCAAAGCGATGTCCACATCCGGTACGCCCGCGCCATCCTGATCTTCTCTTCCGATCTCAAATTTCTTAGCTGTGCACGGCATAACGCTGACAACAACCATCTTTTCTTTATCGATGCCCATTTTTTCAGCATAATATGATTTTGCCGTAGCTCCAAACATCTGCTGCGGGGATTTACAGGTAGACAGATTCTCTGTCATGTCCGGGAAATAGTGCTCGCAATATTTGATCCATCCCGGTGAACAGGAGGTGATCATCGGCAATACTCCGCCATTCTGTACTCTGTCCAAAAATTCGTGAGCCTCTTCCATGATCGTTAAATCTGCCGAGAAATTCGTATCAAATACTTTATCAAAACCAAGTCTTCGAAGCGCTGCAGCCAGCTTTCCTTCCACATCGGTTCCGATCGGCATGCCAAAAGCCTCACCCAGGCCTGCGCGGACAGCGGGCGCCACCTGAACGATCACATATTTCTCAGGATCTGCAATTGCAGCAAATACTTCAGATGTATAATCTTTCTCATAAATTGCCCCGGTCGGACAGGCAGCAATACACTGACCGCAGGAAACACAGCTTGTTTCTCCCAGACCCATCTCAAACGCAGATCCGATAAACGTCTTGAAACCACGCTCGTTTGCCCCGATTACGCCGATTGCCTGAACTTTCTCACAGACGGACGTACATCTCCTGCAAAGGATACATTTGTTATTGTCGCGTACCATGTGAGCTGCGCTCTCATCCAACGGATACTGTGTGCGTTCTCCATCATAATATCCTTCATCATCCACCTTGTAATCACGGCATAACTTCTGAAGCTCGCATTTTCCGCTTCTGACACAGGACAGACATTTGCGGTCATGATTGGATAACAAAAGCTGCAAAGTCTTCTTTCTGGACGCAATGACTTTCGGCGTATTTGTCCACACTTCCATGCCCTCATTGATCGGATAAACACAGGCAGTAACCAGAGTACGCGCTCCCTTTACCTCCACGACACACATTCTGCAGGCGCCGATCTCGTTGATATCTTTCAGATAACATAAAGTCGGAATCTCAATCTGCGCCAGACGTGCAGCCTCTAAAATCGTGGATCCTTTCGGCGCAGATACTTCCACACCATTTATTTTAATTGTAATATTTTCCATGATTGACTCCTCC
>CAZJSI010000080.1:0-5770 GCA_964548675.1 uncultured Eubacterium sp.
GATGAGGAGATGGAGGTAAGAAAAGCAAAATGGCAGCCGAGAGAGCCGAAGATCACGACAGGTTATCTGGCACGCTATGCTTCCATGGTAACGTCCGGAAATACAGGAGCTATCTTAGAGATCAATAAATAATGATTTTAGTTTAGAAAAGAGGAACATAAGAGTATGCAGTTGACAGGAGCACAGGTTATTATAGAGTGTTTGAAAGAACAGGGAGTAGATACTATATTCGGTTATCCTGGCGGTGCAATTTTAAACGTTTATGATGAGTTGTATAAGCACAGTGATGAGATTCATCACGTGCTTACCTCTCATGAGCAGGGCGCATCCCATGCGGCTGACGGCTATGCCCGCTCCACCGGGAAGGTGGGAGTCTGTTTTGCGACTTCCGGTCCGGGAGCAACCAATCTTGTTACCGGCATTGCCACCGCCTATATGGATTCTGTTCCGATCGTGGCGATCACCTGTAATGTAGGAGTACCGTTGTTGGGAAAGGACAGTTTTCAGGAAATTGACATCACGGGTATCACGACTCCGATTACCAAACATAATTTTATTGTAAAAGATGTGGATAAATTAGCAGATGTGATCCGCCGCGCTTTTCGCATTGCAAAGAAAGGCCGTCCGGGTCCCGTGCTGGTGGACATTCCGAAAGATGTAACGGCTGCAAAAACAGAGTTTTTACATCAGCAGATTCCGGAAGTTCCGCGTTTTACGGAAAAGATCACGGAAGAAGACCTGCAGACGGCGGTTAAGATGATTTCGGAATCGAAAAAGCCGTTTATCTTTGTCGGCGGCGGCGCCGTTATCTCCGGCGCGAGCGATCAGCTTGCAAAGTTTGTGGAGAAAGTGGATGCACCGGTATGTGATTCATTAATGGGAAAAGGCGCATTTGACGGTACGAATCCGCGTTATACCGGCATGCTCGGCATGCATGGCACAAAGACATCTAATTATGGCGTCAGCGGATGCGACCTGCTGATTGCTGTCGGCGTCCGTTTCAGCGACCGTGTGATCGGTGATGCAAATCGGTTTGCAAAAGATGCAAAAATCCTTCAGTTTGATGTTGACCCGGCAGAAATTAATAAGAATATCCGTACCGATGCAAGCGTGATCGGTGATATCAGAGAGATATTGATCCGTATCGACCGTCTGTTGGAGCAGCAGGAGCACAAAGAGTGGATGGCACAGATTACCGAATTCAAGGAAAAATATCCGCTGCGCTATGATGAGAAAGGACTGACAGGTCCGTATATCATGGAGGAAGTTTACCGTCAGACAGGCGGGGATGCCATTATCGTTACGGAAGTCGGACAGCATCAGATGTGGGCTGCGCAATATTACAAATATGCAAAACCACGTACTTTGCTGACATCCGGCGGCCTGGGAACAATGGGATATGGCCTGGGGGCAGCCATCGGCGCACAGGCGGCCAACCCGGATAAACAGGTTATCAATATCGCGGGAGACGGATGTTTCCGCATGAATATGAATGAGATTGCTACAGCAGTCCGCCAGCAGCTTCCGTTGATTCAGATCGTGATCAATAACCATGTGCTTGGTATGGTACATCAGTGGCAGGGATTGTTCTACGGAAAGCGTTATTCTAATACGATATTAAATGACAGTGTGGATTTTGTGAAGCTGGCGGAGGCTATGGGCGCTGTCGGTATCCGTGCTGCCAGCAGGGAGGAGTTTGCAGAGGCCTTTGCGAAAGCTCTGGAGGCAAAAACTCCGGTTCTTATCGACTGCATGATCGGCAGTGATGATAACGTGTGGCCGATGGTTGCACCGGGTGCGCCGATCAGCGAAGCTTTCGATAAGGAAGACCTGCACGAGTAATGAGGAAAATGGACTGCTTGCAGGAACATTTGACGAATATCTCGACAGAAATGCGACAGAATTTCGTGCGCGAAAAATGAGTGGTCAGTAATCAGCGGCGGTAAAACGCTGTTGACATATATACCAGGAGGTTTTAAGAATGAGCAGAGTTTATAATTTCTCAGCTGGTCCGGCAGTATTACCGGAAGAAGTGCTCAAAGAGGCACAGGAGGAAATGATGGATTACCGCGGATGCGGCATGTCTGTAATGGAGATGAGCCATCGTTCCAAAATGTTTCAGCAGATCATTGATGAAGCTGAAGCAGATTTAAGGGAGTTAATGAACATCCCGGACAATTACAAAGTGCTGTTTTTACAGGGAGGCGCTGCACTGCAGTTTGCGGCAGTACCGATGAACTTGATGAAAAATGGCGTTGCAGATTACATCGTAACAGGCCAGTGGGCAAAGAAGGCTTATCTGGAAGCGCAGAAATACGGAAAAGCGGTAAAGATCGCTACTTCTGAGGATGAGACGTTTTCTTATATCCCGGATTGCTCTGATCTTCCGATCGATGAGGACGCGGATTATGTGTACATCTGCCAGAACAACACGATCTATGGAACTGTGTTCCATGAGCTGCCAAATACAAAGGGCAAGATTCTGGTTGCAGATGTTTCTTCCTGTTTCTTATCCGAGCCGATCGATGTGTCAAAGTATGGCCTGATCTATGGCGGAGTTCAGAAAAATATCGGACCTGCAGGCGTACAGATCGTTATTATCCGTGAGGATCTGATCCGCGATGATCTGCCGGAGTGGGTGCCGACTATGATGAGCTATAAGACGCAGGCTGATAACGGTTCCATGTACAATACACCGCCGTGTTATGGTATTTATATCTGCGGCAAAGTGTTTAAGTGGATCAAGAGCCTTGGCGGACTGGAAGCTATGAAAAAACGCAATGAGGAAAAGGCAGCGATCCTTTATGATTTTCTGGATAACAGCAAAATGTTCCGCGGAACTGTCCGCAAGCAGGACCGCTCTCTGATGAACGTGCCGTTTGTGACAGGAGATAAGGATCTGGATGCTAAATTTGTTGCGGAGGCGAAGGCGGCAGGATTTGAAAACTTAAAAGGCCACAGGACAGTTGGAGGAATGAGAGCTTCCATCTATAATGCGATGCCGAAAGAGGGAGTAGTTGCTCTCGTTGATTTTATGAGAAAGTTCGAAGAGGCAAATTCATAAAGATAATAGGCAGTGCTGAATGTGGAGAACAGCACTGTGCGTGTGATAGAAAAATTGTGTAAAAGAGAGTAAAAGAGAAAAGAGGATTTTAAAATGTATCAGTTTCATTGTTTAAACCCGATCGCTGCATGCGGTCTGGAGAAATTCCCGGATACCTATCAGAAAACAGATGATTTCAATGAGGCTCAGGTAGCGTTAGTCCGCAGCGCGGCTATGCATGACCTGGAACTGCCGGAATCTTTACTGGCAGTAGCCCGGGCAGGAGCCGGCGTCAACAATATTCCGCTGGACAAATGTGCAGATAAGGGAATTGTTGTATTTAACACACCGGGGGCAAATGCGAACGGCGTCAAAGAGCTGGTGATCGCAGGCATGCTGCTTGCCTGCCGTGATATTACAGGCGGTATTGACTGGGTGAAAGAAAATAAAGAAGATGCAGGAATTGCAAAAGCTGCGGAGAAAGCAAAAAAGGCTTTCGCGGGAACAGAGATCAAAGGAAAAACACTGGGTGTCATCGGACTTGGGGCGATCGGCGTGCAGGTTGCAAATGCGGCTGTAGCTCTGGGGATGAATGTTCTCGGTTATGATCCGTATCTTTCCGTAAATGCGGCATGGAATGTGTCCACAAAAGTAAAACATGTGATGTCAGCAGAAGATATTTACAAAGAGTGTGATTTTATCACCGTGCATGTACCGCTTCTGGATTCCACAAAGGGCATGATCAGTAAAGAAGCCATCGGAATGATGAAAGAAAGTGTTGTTGTGCTGAATTTCTCACGTGATACGCTGGTGGATGAAGCCGCGATGATCGAAGCTCTGGAGGCAGGAAAAGTCCGCAAATATGTGGTGGATTTCCCGAATCCGACAACAGCAGGAGCAAAGAACTGTATCGTAATCCCGCATCTCGGCGCATCTACAGAGGAATCTGAGGATAACTGCGCGATGATGGCGGTGGACGAAGTAATTGATTATGTGGAAAATGGCAATATTACCCATTCCGTGAATTATCCGGACTGCAATATGGGTGTTTGTACCTCTGCGGCTCGTATTGCTATTTTGCATAAAAATATAAAAAATATGATTGGACAATATACATCCGTGCTCGGCGATGCCGGCATCAACATTTCCGATCTGACAAATAAGAGCCGTAAAGATTATGCTTATTCACTTCTGGATTTGGATGCTCCGGCGACTGCAGAAGTTACTGAGAAGCTGGCTGCAATTGACGGTGTATTAAAAGTAAGGGTTATTAAATAACACTTCGGAACAAAAGCGCCGGAACAGGTTCAGTTCAATCTGTTTCGACGCTTTTTATATCACAGGAATGATCTTCCTGTGATATAAAAACATATGTGTATTTGCATAAAATGGAGGATTGAAAAATGGCAGATATCAGACCATTTGCGTGCATCCGGCCCTGCAGGGAAAAGGCAGGACGTATTGCCGCGTTACCATATGATGTTTATAACAGGAAAGAGGCAAAGGAAGAGGTTTTACGGGAGCCGGAATCCTTTTTGAAAATAGATCGGGCAGAGACGCAGTTTGACGACAGCATAGATACTTATGCGCCTCAGGTTTATCAGAGAGCTCATGACACGTTGTGGGAAATGGTGGAAAAGGGAGATTTTATCCGTGAGGAAAAGCCATGTTATTATATTTATGAGCTGACGATGGACGGACGCACACAGACCGGGATTGCCGCATGTGCTTCCATCGATGATTACCAGGATGGGACTATCAAAAAACATGAAAATACCCGGGAGGAAAAGGAGTTGGACCGCATCCGGCATGTGGATATCTGCAATGCACAGACGGGACCGATTTTTCTGGCGTATCGTGAAAACGAGACGATTACGTCCGTAGTATCCGGGATAAAAACTCTTGATGCGGAATATGATTTTACATCTCCGGACGGAATCCGTCACCGCGTGTGGGTGATTGATAAAGAAGAGGATATTGAAAAGATCGGTCAGGCGTTTTCCGGTATCAGCCGGATCTATATTGCCGACGGGCATCATCGCTGCGCTTCCGCGGTAAAGGTGGGATTAAAACGGCGGGCAGAGCATCCGGATTATACGGGGGAGGAAGAGTTTAACTACTTTTTATCTGTTCTGTTTCCGGATAAAGAACTTTTTATTATGGACTATAATCGGGTTGTAAAAGATTTAAACGGATTAACAGAAGAAGAATTTCTGACCAGGGTTCAGGACATTTTTGAGGTGTCCGTATTGGAGGAAAAAGACAGGCGTCCGGAGCGAAAAGGAACATTTTCGATGTATCTTACGGATACCTGGTATCAGTGCAGGTTTAAGGATCAGGATATTATTGATGATCCGGTGAGAGGGCTGGACGTGTCGCTGCTGCAGGAGCTGCTCCTGGCGCCGGTACTGGATATCCGGGATCCAAAGACAGATGCCCGGATTGATTTCGTGGGGGGAATCCGTGGAATGGACGAACTGGAGCGCCGCTGCCATGAGGATGCGAAAGCTGCATTTGCCATGTATCCCACATCGATCGGGGAATTATTTGCGGTGGCGGACGCAGGACTTTTGATGCCGCCGAAATCTACATGGTTTGAACCGAAACTCCGAAGCGGAATTTTTATTCACGAGATATAAGGTGGGAGGAGCGCTTGTATGTATAAATTTATTTTGGCTCAGGATCTGGCGCAGGAAACTTTTTTAAAAATTTATCTGAATCTGCACA
>CAZJSI010000080.1:5780-12979 GCA_964548675.1 uncultured Eubacterium sp.
ATCTGGCGCAGGAAATGACGGAGGTTGTATCTGATAACGTCAATTTCTGGTCATTGGATATGATCGCAGATTATTTTCGTGATTCCCTGCCGGATATTCTCGATTTTCTTGTTAAATTGATCATTGCAATTGTCGTACTGCTTGTCGGACGCAGGATCATTAAATTTGTGCGCAAATTTATCCGGAAATTTCTGGCGAAGACGACATGGGATGAGGGCGTAAAGCAGTTTTTTGACAACCTGTGCAATGCTGCGATGCATTTTATACTGATCATGGCAGTGCTCGGAAAATTTGGCATCACGGCAAGTTCAGTTATTGCAGTGATCGGTTCCGTCGGCCTGTCGGTGGGCCTGGCATTGCAGGGAAGCCTGTCGAATTTCGCGGGCGGAGTTCTGATCCTGATTTTAAAACCTTTTAAAGTAGGGGATTATATCGTGGAGGACACCCACGGGAATGAAGGAACGGTCATTGAGATACAGTTGTTTTACACAAAACTGCTGACTATTGACAATAAGACCGTTATTCTTCCAAACGGAAACCTTTCCAATACAAGTTTGACTAATATTACCCAGCAGGATATGCGGAGGATCAATATTACGGTAGGGATTTCCTACAATGCGGATATCCGTCTCGCCAAAAATGTTATTGAGAAAGTGGTGACGGAGGAGCCGACGCGGCTGCCGGAGGAAGAGTATAATGTTTTTGTGGACAGTCTGGGAGACAGTTCGGTCAACATTGGCATCCGGCTGTGGGTAAAAATGGAAGATTACTGGGAAGCCCGGTGGCGCATCATTGAAAACGTCAAATATGCCCTGGATGAAAATGAAATTGAGATTCCGTTCCCGCAGGTTTCTGTTACGATGAATCAGGAAAAATAAGAAAAATACTTCGGAATCAAAGAAATAAATTAAGAAATAAATAAGAAAAATGTTTCCGCAGTTGACAAACTCTTCCAACTGTGGTAGCATAAAACTGTTATGAAAGCACAGATTGTGCGCACTTTTTTATTCTTTAGGAGGAAGTTTTTTATGCAACAGGGAACTGTAAAATGGTTTAATGCAAAAAAGGGTTATGGATTTATTTCTGACGCAGAAGGAAATGACATTTTTGTTCATTTTTCCGCACTGAACATGGAAGGATTCAAAGAGCTGAAAGACGGGGAGGCTGTTGAATTCGAAGTAATCGAAGGCGATAAGGGACCGCAGGCTGCTAACGTAAGCCGCATCGGTTGATCAACATAGAGTACTAGAATATAAGCAAAACCTGGGGCTGTCCAAACGGGCAGCCCTTTCCCATTGTATTGCAGGAAAGGACTTATCATAACAAACTTGCAATCTGAATGAAATTGTGTAAAATAGGTAATTATACAGAACCAGAACAGTTTTATAAAATATCACCATAAATAAAATGGAGGAACGACATTTGGAATTAAAATTAGATCAATTGAGTGCGTATGAGATAAAAGAACAGAGATCACTCCCGGACATCCACTCAGAGGGGGCTTATCTGGTCCACAGAAAGAGCGGCGCAAAAATCTGTATTGCCGCGAATGATGATGTAAACAAAGTGTTTTTCATTGGTTTCCGTACTCCGACCAGCGACAGCACCGGCGTGCCGCATATTATTGAGCACACAGTCCTGTGCGGAAGCAGAAAATTTCCGGCTAAGGATCCGTTTATCGAACTGGTAAAGGGATCCATGAATACTTTCCTGAATGCGATGACCTATCCGGATAAAACGATGTATCCGGTGGCAAGCTGTAACGACAAGGATTTTCAAAATCTGATGGATGTCTACATGGACAGCGTACTATCCCCGAATATCTATCGGGAACAGAACATTTTCCGGCAGGAGGGCTGGCACTATGAATTAAACTCTCCGGAGGATGAGCTGACTTTAAACGGCGTTGTATACAATGAGATGAAAGGGGCCTTTTCCTCGGTGGACGGTGTGTTGGATCGGGAAATATTAAATTCTTTATTTCCTGATACGACCTACCGGAACGAGTCCGGCGGAGATCCGGAGGTGATTCCGGAGCTGACTTATGAGCAGTATCTGGATTTTCACAGGACCTACTATCATCCGTCCAATTCCTACATTTATCTCTATGGAAATATGGATGTGGAGGAAAAATTAAGGTGGCTGGATGAGGAATATCTGAGTAATTATGATCATAAGGAGATTGATTCCAAAATAGCCTATCAGAAGCCTTTTGAGCGTCCGATAGAGAGAGAACGATATTATTCGATTTCCAGTGCGGAGAGCGAAGAAGATAATACTTATCTGTCCTACAACTGGGCAATCGGGACAAATCTGGACAGAGAGCAGTATGTCGCGTTTGATGTGTTGGACTATGCACTGCTGACAACACAGGGAGCTCCGATCAAGCAGGCGCTTCTGGATGCCGGTATCGGCACAGATATTTATGGAGGATATGACAGCGGTACTTATCAGCCGATTTTTTCTGTAGTTGCAAAGCATGCGAATATGGATGACCAGGAAAAATTTGTCCGGATCATTCAGGATGTTTTGCGGGAACAGGTGAAAAACGGGGTGAATAAAAAAACTCTTCTGGCAGCGTTAAACGGATCGGAGTTTAAATTCCGTGAGGCTGATTTCGGGCGTTATCCGAAGGGATTAATGTTCGGGCTTCAGGTGATGGACAGCTGGCTTTACGATGATGACCAGCCTTTTACGCATCTGGAAGAGCTGGAAGTATATGAAAATCTGAGAAAAAAACTGGATACGGACTATTTTGAGCAGCTGATACAGAAGTATTTGCTGGATAATACCCATGCATCCATTGTCCGCATTGTTCCGAAAAAAGGGCTTAACGCCCAGAAGGAGCAGGAGCTGCAGGAAAAACTGAACGCTTATAAAGCTTCACTGTCCCCGGAAGAGATCAATGATCTGGTCCGCGAGACAAAAGCACTGGCAGCTTATCAGGAGGAACCGTCGCCAAAGGCGGATCTGGAGAAGATTCCGCTCCTTACCAGAGATGATATGAAAAAGAAATCTGATCCGTACAGCAATGTGGAGGAAACTGTGGGCGGCATTCCGTATCTGTGGCATGATTATGATTCCAATGGGGTGATCTATCTGGATCTGCTGTTTGATGTACATCACGTTCCGGAAGAACTGGTTCCCTATATGGCAATTCTGAAGAATCTGTTGGGCAGATTGGATACAAGTGATTACAAATATATGGATTTTGCGGATGAGGTTAATTTATATACCGGAGGCGTTTACAGCGAATTAAATGTATACAGCGATTTAAGGGGAGCGACAGACTATCAGGTAAAATTTGAAGTCCGCATGAAAACACTGGAAGCAAATCTGGAAAAAGCGATTGAATTGGCAAAAAGCATGATGCTTCACACGCTGTTTACCGATGAAAAGCGGATTTATGAAATACTGGCACAGGGGAAATCACGTTTGCAGATGGAATTGAGCGAAAGCGGACATGTGATCTCCGCAACAAGAGCTTTGTCGTATTACTCAAAACGGGCAAAATATGCCGATCTGATCCAGGGAATCGGTTTTTACCGTGTGCTTGAAGCAATTGTTTCGGATTATGAGAACCGGAAGGCCGGATTGGTTGAAAAATTGTCATGGCTGATCAAAAATATTATGCAGCCGGGCAGCCTGTTTGTGAGCTGCACCTGCGGAAAACAGGGATTTGAACTGGTGAAAAAACAAGCGGATGCGATTCGCGAAGGACTTTTTGCGGATACGGAAAACAAACCGGTTGATATTTCCCTGCCGGAGGACAAAAACGAAGGATTTATGGATGCCTCCCAGATTCAGTATGTATCGCTGGCCGGAAATTATCTGGGCGAAGGCTATGAGTATAGCGGAGCGCTGCGCATTTTTAAATTGATCATGAGTTATGATTATTTGTGGCAGAACATCCGTGTCAGGGGCGGCGCCTACGGATGCAGCTGTAATGTGGGGCGTACCGGGGACATTTATTTTCTGTCTTATCGTGATCCGAATCTTGGCAGAACACTGGAAGTTTACCGGGGAGTGGTGGATTATCTGAAAGAATTTGATGTGGATGAGCGCACGATGACACAGTTTATTATCGGAACATTCAGCGAGATGGATGCGCCGCTGACCCCGGTATCTCAGGGCAGGCGTTCCCTGATTGCGTATCTGACAGGCATTACCTATGAGATGATACAGCAGGATCGTGACGGGGTACTTAGTGCGGATCAGCAGGATATCCGCGATCTGGCAAAGCTTTTGCAGGCAGTTATGGACAGCAGTTATATCTGTGCCATTGGAAATGAAGAAAAATTAAAACAGGAGAAAGAACTGTTTGAACATTTGGAACATCTGGCATAGGCGGGGAGAAAAATATGAGAGCAGATTTTAAATCAGGGTTTGCCACACTGATCGGCAGGCCGAATGTGGGGAAATCGACGTTGATGAATCAGATCATCGGGCAGAAGATTGCCATTACGTCGAAAAAGCCGCAGACCACAAGAAACAGGATTCAGACTGTCTACACAGATGAAGAGCGGGGACAGATCGTGTTTCTGGACACGCCCGGTATTCATAAGGCAAAAAACAAGCTGGGCGAATATATGGTAAATGTGGCGGAGCGGACATTAAATGAAGTAGATGTTATTTTATGGCTTGTAGAGCCGACAACTTTTATCGGAGCGGGAGAGCGGCATATTGCAGAGCAGTTGAAAAAGACGACGGTTCCGGTTATTCTGGTCATCAATAAGACCGATACTGTGAAAAAGGAAGAAGTACTCGCTTTTATTGATGCTTACCGTAAAATTTATGATTTTGCGGAGATCATTCCGGCATCGGCACTGCACGGGGATAATACGGACACGATCGTGGAAATGATCTTTAAGTATCTCCCTTATGGTCCGATGTTTTATGATGAGGATACGATCACAGATCAGCCGGAACGGCAGATCGTGGCGGAGTTGATCCGGGAAAAGGCGCTTCATGCACTGGATGAGGAAATCCCCCATGGAATAGCCGTGACGATTGAGTCCATGAAGCCGAGAAAAGGCAGCAAGATCACGGATATCGAGGCTACGATCATCTGTGAGAGGGATTCCCATAAGGGGATTATTATCGGAAAAGGCGGCAGCATGCTCAAGAAGATCGGGAGCAACGCCCGGTTTGAGATCGAGAAAATGCTGGAATGTAAGGTTAACCTTCGTCTCTGGGTGAAGGTGAGAAAAGGATGGCGTGACAGTGATATCCAGATGAAAAATTTTGGATATGACAAAGAACAGGTATAAGGATTTTTCAAATGCATACCCTAACAGTATCCGGAACTCAAGGGGGTCATGCGATGGAAGATAAAGAATGGTTATGTTTTGAAAAAAGCGGAAGCGTGTCGGATTATCTGGCTTATTGTCAGAGCAGCATCGGAAAATATGCGGAATATGGGACCGACAGTCAGGAAAGAAGTGGAAATTTAGATGGGGCAGACTTGTATTCTGACAGGGATGATACTAAATACGATGCCGGTTGGCGAGTACGATAAAAGAATTACGATACTTACCAGGGAACGGGGAAAAGTTACCGCCTTTGCAAGAGGAGCCAGAAGGCCGAGAAGCTCCATGCAGGCGGCGACAAACCTGTTCTGCTTCGGACAGTTCGAGGCTTACGAGGGGAGAAGCTCCTATACGGTGGTCAAGGCGGAAATCAGCAATTATTTCCGGGAACTGGCGGTGGATCTGGATCTGACTTATTATGGATGCTATTTTCTGGAGGTGGCGGATTATTTTTCTCAGGAAAATAATGACTGTACCGATCAGTTAAAACTGCTCTACCAGACTCTCCGGGCGTTGAACGTGAAATCTCTGGATCATCGTCTGGTGCGCTGTATTTATGAACTCAAGTCTCTTGTCTATTATGGCGTGTATCCGAATGTTTTTTCCTGTGTCAAATGCGGCGCGAAAGAAAACCTGCACCGGTTTCACCTGGACAGCCGGGGAATGCTTTGTGATGAATGTGGCGGGGATGCGGCCGCCTATATATTGAATGATGCGGCTGTTTATACGCTGCAGTACATAATAACTTCGTCGATTGAAAAACTTTATACGTTTACGGTTACGGAAGAAGTTCTTTTGAAGGTGAGCAGGATCATTCACAAATATATGCAGCTGTATGTGGAAAAAGACTTTAAGACGCTGATGTTTTTACCGGAGATCTGAACTGTTATAATATTATAATATTTTTCTGTGCAATGCTTGCAATCATTGCCATTAACAGGTATAATGCTTGACGATAGGGTCTGCATGACGGACAGTCTGATGCAGACTGGGAGGACATAATATGAAGAAAAAAATAGCAATTCTGTTTTGCGGTGCATTGTCGGTCACGTTACTTGGTGCATGCGGTTCAAAACTGGATGTCGAGAAAAATACGATCGCACTCCAGAAAAGCGGAAAAGTGCTGGAAGCGGCAGTGGAGGATTTTTCCCAATCCTATTATGATGAAGAGGAATTGAGCACGTACATTCAGGAAGCAGTGGACAGCTATGTGGCTGAAAACGGGAAAAATACGGTTGCCATAACTGATTCCAGAGTGGAAGAGCAGAAAGCATATCTGACCCTGAAGTATGACAATTGTGATTCTTTCTCGGATTTTACCGGGATCGAGTGTTTTTCCGGCAGTGTGGTTCAGGCACAGTCGGCAGGATATGATTTTGATACGGAATTTTATGCGGCAGGAGACGATGAGGAAGCGTCAGGAGCGCAGATGGTATCAAAAGAGGCTGCTTTACAGGATGATGACCTGAAAGTGTTCATTGTGAAAGATAATTCGGATATCATCGTTCCGGGAGAGATTGTCTATGTATCTGCGGAAGGGACAAGTATCACTTCAAAAGATACCGTGACCGTACAGCCGAAGGAAGAGGATACGGACGAGGCTATTTTGGTTTATATATTATATCGTTAGAGGGAGAATAGAAAGAGAGAGGAAAGACTTATGGAAAAAACAATGGAAAAAATCGTAGCTTTGGCGAAATCCAGAGGATTTGTCTATCCGGGCTCTGAGATTTACGGCGGCCTGGCGAATACATGGGATTACGGAAATCTCGGCGTGGAGCTGAAAAATAATGTAAAAAAGGCGTGGTGGCAGAAATTCATTCAGGAGAGTCCGTATAACGTAGGAGTGGACTGTGCGATCCTGATGAATCCCCAGACATGGGTTGCCTC
>CAZJSI010000081.1:0-12881 GCA_964548675.1 uncultured Eubacterium sp.
TATCGGCAGAGCCGATGCATGCCTCGCAGCAAGAATGCTGGAGCATTCTTGAAAGATTTTCTATGAAATAAAGTTAAGATGCATACAAGCACGAAAGGAAAAACGACGAACAGCTGTGCGGGGTAAGAAAAATCTGGTGATAGATTAGGATGAATATTCGAAAAAAATGATCTGAAGAGAAAAAAGTCAAAAAAATACCTTTGCCAAAGAGTTTATTGATTAAAAAAATAGTATTGCGATTTTTATGAATTTGTTATGATAGACTATATTGGTAAAGGATAGGTGAGGAGAGATTGTTAAATATTGCGAGTGAGTATGGATTTTTTATTTAGGAGGGCGAGTTTATGAATATAGGTAAATTAAGTACAGAAGGAACTATGATATTTGATGTTTTATTAATAATTATAATAGCGGTTATTGTGGCCTGGGTTGTTGCGGCCATTGTCACTAAGAAAAGAAAGAATATGCGTGAACCGGTGGAACAGGTGCCGGCGTCTATCATAGAAATGGAAGAGGTCACATCCGGCAACGCCATGGCTGGCAGGACAAGCCGTAATGTCGCTTTGGGAATGTCATATACAAAAAACTATATTGTATTTCGGATGGAAAATGGTGATACTTTAAAATTTTATGTGGAGTCAGGAGATTGTAAAAATCTGCGCCTCAATATGCGGGGAATATTAAAGTATCAGGGAGAGAAATTTATTTCATTTACTGTGTCATGATGAGAGCGCGGCAGCGGGAAAGAGAAGTGATGCGAAACGTATAAAGGGAATGCGGATATGACTTTTTATAAGAGAGAAGGGGAGAAATATGATGAAAAAATGTTTTTTGGGAGGGCTTCTGGCTTTGACTGTGTTTGCTGTGAGCGGTTGTGGCGGAAGCCAAGATGATCTTAATACCGACGCAGCAGAGCAAAGCCTGTCGTCGGAAGATGCGGTACAGAAAAATAATGGGAATGCGGCGGATTCGGTGGACGAATTGGTTCATGTCTATTTTTCACCGCAGCAGCGTACGCTGAGCACATACTATCAGGGAAATTTGCTGTTTTCTTTTATGGGAAATCTTTACGAACTGGATACGTCGGGAGATACGCCGGTTCTTTCGCCGTGGAAGTGGAATGATGTGCAGGATTGTTATGTCACCGTTTTCGAGCAGTTTGTGAGCGATGGGGAAAATAATGTCTATGTGCTGAATGGGGATCAGAAGCTGGAGATTGACGCCATTTCACCTGATGGTGAGCGCAGTGAAATCTGCTCCGTAGACGAGGACGGAATGAATTATCTGACCTCGGAGAGCAGGCTGGCAGTTGTAGGAAGTGACTGCTATGTTATGGCGTACAATTCGATGTATGGTCCGATGAGCCTGGCCAGGGTTTCGCTGGATGTCCCGGATACGGCAGAAGTGCTTTGGAAATGGGAAGCGGCGGTTACCCAGGTGTTGGTAGACAGTATACAATACTATGACGGCTATTTACTGATTCATTATAGTGAGGAGGGAACGCCGGCACTGTATGTGTATGATACCAAAAAAGAGGAAATGTCCGTGGACGGTGATGCTTTCATGGCATATGCGGGATATTATGACGGCATGCTATATTATCTTGATCTGACCGCCGCTCAGATTGGCGTCTATGATCTGGAAAACGGAAGTGATGCGGAGCAGAAGATTGCGCTGGCGGACACTGATCTTCTTTCCATGGATGCGGATATCCTTTATCCGGCACACATTGCGTGCGATATGGATTACATTTATGTAAGTCAGTTCGGAAGCGGCGCGGGAGAAGAAATCGATGCGTCACAGGATCATATCTGGATTTATGATTACGAGGGAAATCTGGTTGATCGGATTGATTTCGCAAAGTCTTATAACGGGTACGAGGAATTGTTGGAAAATAGTTCGTTTCAAAGCCTGTATATGTGCAGTACAGAGGACGTTTTGCTGATTGGCTGTACGGCATACGCCATTCCTGATACCGTTATGATTTTAGACAAAGGAGAGATTGGCGAACAGGAAAAAGAGCTGCATTTGCTCAGTGAATATCTGGCACAATGAAAAAATTTTACCAGAGTGGGAATACTTTAAAATTTTATGTGGAGTCAGGAGATTGTAAAAATCTGCGCCTCAATATGCGGGGAATATTAAAGTATCAGGGAGAGAAATTTATTTCATTTACTGTGTCATGATCAGAGCACGGCAGCGGGAAGGAGAATTGATGCGAAACGTATAAAGGGGATGCGGATATGACTTTTTATAAGAGAAAAGCGTTTTTACTAATAATAGTGATAATATTATTTGTAATGCTGATCATGGGTGTATTAATCTGGAAAAAACGTCAGATAGAGGCTGATGGAATCCAAAGATGGCACATAGGGTTTTCGGCAGAAGAATATTTTGGAAATAACCGTGAAGAAGACGGTAACTCAGATGCGGAGACGTCTATTGCGTTTGCGCCGTATGCATATATATCTGATTTTTCTGAATTTCGTGCAGAGTTTGAAGAGGCGGGGAAAGTACCGTTGTTGGATCATACATTGTTCCCGGATTTTTACGGAGACGTTGAGTATAATGATGACAAAAGTATTTATGAAATATTTATCACATGGCATAACAACGAAGATTTTCATCATATGCGCCTGATTGCCGCTCCCGAAAAAATAGAGGTGGTGGACGACGTTATATATACTGGGGAATTTAACAATGCCACCGTGACTGTGCGCGATGGCATAGAGATCGCTGCAAGGGGAACGCTGGATACCAGGAAGACGATTGAGTTTGACACGGGGAATGGCTGGTATCAGATTCAGGCGTCTCATGCGGAGAGTTATGAACAAATTGTAGAAGTCCTGGATTGGGTTTGGGAGAATCCCATTGATTTTTCACAATATTCGTATGATGTGATGCAGAATTTGTAAAGGAGAGATTATAAAGATTAAAAAACAAAAAAATTAAATTAATGATAGCAATTATATTAACATGCTTATTATCCATTCTTATGCTCAAAACATGAGAGTAAAAATGCCGGGAATAACCTTGCAGGAATATGAATATTTTTATATTCGTCAATTCCTGCGAGGTTGTTTTTATTTCTGTTAAAGAAAATAAAAAATCAATATCCCAGTTCTTCCCCCACCAGAATAATTTTGATCCGGTTTTTAACAGAGCTGCGTCTTGTAATAACAGTATGGCTGCAGATGCAGTCGTCTCCGAAGCAGTCATGGCATTTTCCAGTGATGGCACAGGGGGTATTTCTGTTCAGACGGAGACAGTTTGGCGGGGATGCTTTTGTTTTCACCCGCGAACAGGCCTCCTCCAATGTGGCGGAAACTTTGTTCATGCCTGCGATAATGATGACATTTGCAGGACCGTAGATTAGGGCTGCCACACGGTTTCCGGTGCCGTCCGTATTCACCAGTTCTCCGTCCAGGGTGATGGCGTTGGTGCTCATAAAATAGCAGTCGCAGGAGAGCGCTTTGTGATAGATGTCCTGAACCTCTTCCGGCGTTTTTGCTTCACCCCGGTCCAGGAGCGTGATGTCATCTCTGGATTTCAGGGCATCCGTCACTCCGCATTCCCCAAGGGTCATGGAACCTCCAAAGGATACCGTCATGCCGGATTTTACATAGTTCATAGCCTTTTCGGCTGCTTCTTTGGCGGTTGGGCAGTAACAGCCCTCAAATCCCCGCCTGTCGAAGGTTTTTAATATGGTCTTTGCCGTGTTTTCATAATATTGCTGCATAGACGTCATAAGTATCAAACTCCTTTCCTGAAGTTTTTATATCATAGGAAATACCTTTGGATTTCCTATGATATAAAATAGTATGCGCATTCGCACGAGAGGAAATTATTGCTTTGCAATCGTGCTCGGCGCGGCAAGAAAAGCTGTGCTTTCAAAGTTTTTGATTGCGAGGATATGCGAAGCACACTTTTCTTGTGTATATACCAAATAGTAACATATTTTTCTGAGATAGGAAAGTCCCTGGATTTCCTGAATTAGAAAAAATGTGGTTTTTCCGTATCAGAAAAATTTCCTGCTATTAATCAAAAACTCTTTGCATTATTTAGAAAACTCCCTGTCTCTGATCAAAACTCCCTGAATTTAATTTAGAAAAACTCCATATATGCAAAAAAATTCATACATGCAAAAAATTTGACTTTGATTTGCACTCTGTAGTATAGTAGAGAGACGAGTCTTGAGTTTTTTGTCAAAGAGGGGTGAGAAAATGCGTAAAAATTTAAAAAAGATGTTTTCCTATTATCGTCCTTACATGGGCGTTTTTATGGCGGATATGTTTTTTGCGATCGGCGCGGCCGTTGTGTCTCTGGTGATCCCGTTGGTAGTGCGCTATATCACTTCGGAGGTCGTTTACCGGGAGAGCGGAGACGCCCTGCATACAATTATGAAATTGGGTATTTTTATGCTGGTTTTGATCGCAGGACAGTGTTACTGTAATTATTTTATTTCCAATTACGGACATGTCATGGGCGCGAAGATTGAGTATGATATGAGGGCGGAGATTTTTGCCCATTATCAGAAATTGTCTTTTCGGTTTTATGACGACCAGAAGGTGGGGCAGTTGATGTCCCGTATCACATCCGACCTGTTTGATATTACGGAGCTTCTGCATCATGGGCCGGAAAATATCGTGATCTCCATTATCAAGATCATCGGCGCTTTTGCCATTATGATAGGCATCAGCCCGAGGCTGACTCTGGCGGCGTTTGCTCTTGTTCCGTTTATGCTTGCCTATGCATATATTTTTAATCGGAAGATGAAAAAGGCGTTCCGCATGAACCGGATCAAGATTGCCGATATTAACAGCCAGATCGAGGACAATCTGTCCGGCATCCGTGTGGTAAAATCCTTCGCCAACGAAAAGATCGAGAATGAAAAGTTTAAAAAAGGAAATGACGGGTTTCTCGCGGCGAAGAAAAACAGTTACAAATATATGGGCGGATATCATTCCGGACTGACCGCTTTTACAATGGCGATTACTGTTGTAGTGATACTGGCGGGCGGCGTGATGATCACAAAGGGCACCGGAACGGTTACCGATCTGATCACGTTTTTGCTTTATATCAATGTCTTTACGGATCCGATCAAGACGCTGATTGACTTCACTGAGCAGTTTCAGAACGGTTATTCCGGATTTGAGCGCTTTATGGAAATGATTTCTGTGATACCGGATATCAAGGATGCGCCGGACGCGAAGCCGCTGACAGATGTGAAAGGGGAGATTGCCTTTGAAAATGTGTCTTTTCACTATGCGGAGAGTGATCAAATGGTATTAAACCATGTCAACCTGCAGGTTTCTGCCGGAGAATATATTGCACTGGTGGGAAGTTCCGGCGCCGGAAAAAGTACGCTGTGCAGCCTGATCCCGCGTTTTTATGATGTGGTCAGCGGTAAAGTGACTGTGGACGGGCAGGATGTCCGAACCCTGAAACTGGCGGATTTAAGAAATCATATCGGCATTGTACAGCAGGATGTTTACCTGTTTGCAGGCACGATCCTGGATAATATTCGTTACGGGAAGCCGGATGCCACCAGGGAAGAGGTGATCGGGGCGGCAAAGAACGCCAACGCCCATGAGTTCATCATGAGTTTCCCGGATGGGTATGATACGGATATCGGTCAGCGGGGCGTGAAACTGTCCGGCGGACAGAAACAACGTCTTTCCATTGCCCGGGTATTTTTAAAAAATCCTCCGATCCTGATTTTTGACGAGGCGACTTCCGCTCTGGATAATGAGAGTGAAAAAGTAGTGCAGGATTCCCTGGAAAAACTGGCGAAAAACCGGACGACTTTTGTGATTGCCCATCGTCTGTCCACGATCCGCAATGCCCAGCGGATTCTTGTGCTGACAGATAACGGCATTGAAGAAACCGGAACACATGAGGAACTTCTGGCGAAGGATGGCATATATAAGAAACTTTATGAGATGAACGGGTATCGTGGATAACCAAAAAGAAAGGAAATTTATGGAACTTGAAATAAAAAAAGTGGAATTAAGCGATAAGGAGTGGATGGATCCTTATCTGGCTTTGAAGCAGGATAAGGGCTGTGATATGTGTTTTCCAAATATTTATCTATGGGGCAGAAAGTACCGGACGGGGTATGCAATGATAGAAAACTGCCTGATCTTTGCGGATTTGATCGATCTGTCCAGCGTATCTTTTCCTCTCGGAAAAGAGGAGGATGTAAAGCGGGCCATCTTAAGCCTGGAAGAGTATTTTTCTTCTATGGGAAAGCCGTTTTGTATCCATCTGGCGGGTGAATCTGATTTTGCATTGTTGGAACAGTGGTTTCCCGGCAAATATAAGATTGAATATGAGCGGGATTTAGCAGATTATGTATACGAGAGTGAAAAGCTGATCAACCTTTCGGGCAAGAAGTATCACGGCAAGAAAAATCATGTGAATAAATTTAAGTCCCTTTATCCCGATTGGACTTATGAGCCGATCACAGATGACAATGTGGAAGATTGTTTTCAGATGGCTTTGAAATGGCGCCGGATCAACGGTTGTGAGGAGGATGAGGAGAAATTGGATGAGCTGTGTGTGGCGCTGAATGCTCTCCGCCTCATGCATGAATTGGATCTGACTGGAGGCCTGATCCGGATAAATGGAGAAGTGGCAGCTTTTGCCATCGGCGAGGAGCTGAATCGTGACATGTATGTGGTGCATATTGAGAAAGCATACGCCGATGTGCCTGGAGCTTACCCGATGATCAACCAGCAGTTTGCCCTGAATGCCGGAAAAGAATATCGGTATATTAACCGGGAGGATGACAGCGGCGTGGAGGGGCTGCGCAAGGCAAAAGAATCCTACCACCCGGCATTTATGCTGCAAAAAGGGCTGGTTACACATGTATAACTTTGATATGGAAATTTTCTGAATTTCCCATATCAAAAATAGTATGCGCACAAACGCGAGAGGAAATTATTGCTTCGCAATCGTGCTTGGCGCGGCAAGAAAAGCTGTGCTTTCAAAGTTTTTGCCCGTGAGGGTGTATGAAGCACACTTTTCTTGACATTTTTGTATTTCGGATATAGAATCTAGCTGATAACTAAATTCCCCTGTCGGTTTTTGACACGATGATATACCGGAGCGGGAGTTTCATATTTTATATTTTTATATTAAAGAAGGGAACAGGAATGACAAAGATTGATATTATATCCGGCTTTTTAGGAGCGGGAAAGACGACATTTATCAAGAAAATGCTTGAAGAAGTGTTTGCCGGCGAGCAGGTAGTCCTGGTGGAGAACGAATATGGTGAAGTCGGCATAGACGGAGGCTTTTTAAAAGATGCAGGCATCGAGATCAAAGAATTAAACTCGGGCTGTATCTGCTGTACATTGGTAGGTGATTTCAGCAGAAGCTTAAGAGAGGTGATCGACACTTATCATCCGGATCGTATTCTCATCGAGCCGTCCGGCGTCGGGAAACTTTCTGACGTTATGTCCTCCGTGAAGGAGATGGAGAAAGATTATGATGTAAAACTCAATGCCCTTGTAACTGTTGCCAATGCGCTTAAGGCGACAAAACAGATGAAAGCATTTGGAGAGTTTTTCAATAATCAGATTGAGAATGCGACTACGATCGTCCTGAGCCGTACGCAGAATACAAAGGAGGAAAAACTGGAACTCTGTGTAAAGGAGATTCAGAAATTAAATCCGAAGGCTGCGATTATCACAACCCCATGGGATGCGATCACAGGGGAGCAGATCCTGAAAGTGATCGAACAGCAGGAGTCTTTGATGGAGGAGATGATGGCAGAATACGAGCAGCATCATCATGATCATGAGCACGATCACGACCATGATCATCATCACGACCATGAGCACGACCATGATCATGAGCATCATCACGATCACGACCATGAGCACGACCATGATCATGAGCATCATCACGATCACGAACATGAGCACGACCATGATCATCATCACGACCATGAACATCATCATGATCATGAGCATGAACATGAGCACGACCATGAACATCATCACGATCATGAGCATGAACATGAGCACGACCATGATCATCACCACGATCACGACCATCACCATCATCATGACGGATGCTGTGATCACGACCACCATGCAGATGAAGTGTTTACAAGCTGGGGCAAGGAGACACCGCACAAATTTACAAGGGAGCGGATCGAGGATATCTTAAAGATTTTCTGCGATACCGAGGATTATGGTACGATTTTGCGCGCGAAAGGCATGGTTCCCGCGGAGGACGGTACATGGATCTATTTTGATATGGTTCCCGGCGAGTATGAACTGAGAGACGGTGAGCCGGATTACACGGGACGTCTCTGCGTGATCGGAACAGATATTGAAGAACATAAACTGGAAGAACTGTTTGGCCTGGCATAAAAATGTATGAGGGGGCAGAATCTGTTCCCCGTTCGGCACGGCCCCGGTCTTTCCTGATTTAGTTGAGAAAGAGGTATAGAGAAAGATGGATGTACCAGTATATTTATTTACCGGTTTTATGGACAGCGGAAAAACTTCACTGATCACCCAGACACTGCTGGAAAATGATTTTGGAGTGGGAGCCAGAACACTGATCATTGTCTGTGAGGACGGAGATGAGGAGTATGACGACGAGAAGCTTGAAAAATGCAAGGCGGTTGCCGTCGCGGTGGATTCGGAGGAAGAATTTACCAGAGAGTATCTGGAGGAATGTGACAGAACAATAAAACCGGATCAGGTATTTATCGAGTATAACGGTACCTGGGAGGCAGCCAAAATTCTTGAGATGGAGCTTCCAAAGGATTGGGAGATCGTTCAGTCCCTGGCGACAGTGGATGCGTCAACTTATGAGATGTATCTGAGCAACATGCGTGCAATGATGATGGAGCAGGTATTTCACACAGATGTGGTCATTTTTAACCGTTGTACCGATGATACGCCGAAGGCAAAATTCAGAAGAACGATCAAGGCTGTCAACCGGAAAGCTCAGATCGTGTATGAGAGAGAGGACGGCACCATCGATGAAAACGATATGGAAGAGCTGCCTTACGACATCAATCAGGATGTGATTGAGATTACAGATGCTGATTACGGTATTTTTTATCTGGATGTACAGGACAACCCGAAGAAGTATGAAGGAAAAACGATCAAATTTTTAGGCCTGGTATATCGTCCGGAAAAATTTGCAAAGAAACCGATGTTTGTCCCGGGAAGGTTTGCCATGACCTGCTGTGTGGAGGATATTCAGTTTATCGGACTGAAGTGTAAATATGACAGGGAGAATGAGATTCCCCACAAATCCTGGGTGAACCTGACCGCAGAGATTCATGTGGAATTTGCCAAGGAATACCGTGGAAAAGGCCCTGTACTCTATGCAAAGAAAGTCGAGAAGGCAGAAGAACCGGAAGATGGACTGGTTTATTTTTCGTAAAAATATTGACAAACCGGAAAGTTTGTAATATTGTAATTAATCAAGGGAAGTACCGGAATTTTGGGTACGGACCGGAATGAATAGTATAGTATAAAAACCGTTGAGAAAGAGTAGTAAGCTGGGAGGATCACTGAAGAACAGATAATGATGCTCCGAACCGATTTTCAGAGAGCTGCTGTTGGTGTGAATGCAGTAAGAGGGAACAGCCGAATGGACTTTTGAGGGCAGTCTGAATTTGAAGTAGGCACTGCCGGGATCCGGACCCGTTATCAAGTCGGCATGTATGAGTTTCAGGTTCCGTCTGCGGGATTTGTTGCGGGAGTCATTTTCCCATTTAATGTACATGAGAAAGTGGACGTTCGTCAAGTTGAGTGGTACCGCGATAATAATGTTTTTATTACCGTCTCAGGCAAAAGCCTGGGGCGGTTTTTTTCCGCTTACATAAAGCGGGGAGTAATTATAATTTATAAAGAAGAGAGGAAAAGAAAATGAAAAAAAGAGTGGTTGCATTGATTTTAGGATGTACTTTGGCAGGGGCGATGCTTGCAGGATGCGGCGGCAAAGACACCGCACAGAGCAATGCGGGTACATCCGAACAGGCAGAGGAGAAAGAGGACGCTTCTGCTCCGGAAGAGACAGATGGAGAGGTATACCGTGTCGCTATCGTACAGCAGATGGATCATGCATCTCTGGATGAGATTCGTGTGGCGATTGAGGCTGAACTGGATGCGAAGGCAGAAGAAGAAGGAATCACGATTGAATATGAGGAATTTAACGGACAGAATGATCAGACCGTGTTAAATCAGATCGGCTCCCAGGTAGTCAGCGATGAGTATGACTGCATCATCCCGATCGCGACGCTGGCAGCACAGTGTATGCAGATGGCGACAGAGGAAAGCCAGATTCCGGTCGTATTCGCGGCAATTTCCGATCCTGTAGGTGCAGGTGTTGTGGATGACCTGGAGAATCCGGGCAGCAATGTGACCGGAACAAGTGATTATCTGGATGCCGGCGCCATTCTGGATATGATCTTCGCACAGAATCCGGAAGCAAAGACGATCGGACTCTTATATAATAAATCCGAGGATTCCAGCACGGTTCCGATCCAGGAAGCAAAAGAATATCTGGATGAAAAAGGCGTAGAATATATCGAGAAAACAGGTACGACAACGGACGAGGTAAGAGCGGCATTAGATAGTATGCTGGATCAGGTAGATGCGGTATTTACTCCGACCGATAACACAGTAATGGCGGCAGAGCTGGCAATTTATGAGAACTTTATCGATGCAGGAGTTCCTCATTATACGGGAGCAGATTCTTTTGTACGTAACGGCGCGTTTGCAACTTGTGGAGTAAATTATACGGATCTTGGTGCACAGACCGCAGACATGGCGTTGGATATCCTTAAGGGCGCTGATATCAGTACTTATCCGGTACATGTAATGGAGGGCGGAATTGTGACAGTCAATACAGAGACAGCAGAAGCTCTTGGAATTGATTACAGCTGCTTTAACGATATGTGCACAAAACTGGTAGAGGTAACAACAACTGAAGATTAGAGGTTTCTTGTATGATAACAGTATCGATCGTTCAGGGAGCGTTGGAAGTCGGTGTGATCTATGCACTGGTGGCGCTGGCCCTGTTCCTGAGTTATAGTATTTTGAATATTGCTGATATGACCACGGACGGATGTTTTGTCCTCGGGTGTGCGGTCAGCGCGACAGTTTGTCTGGCAGGGCATCCGTATCTGGCGCTGTTTGCGGCAATTGCAGCAGGAGTTGGAGCAGGATTTGTCACGGCATTCCTGCAGACAAGGCTTGGCGTACCGTCAATTCTTGCCGGAATTATTACAAATACGGGGCTTTATACCATCAATCTGATGGCGATGGGCTTTACGTCCAACCTCAGCCTGTTTAAGTGTGATACGATCTTCAGTATTGCAAAAGATGCGATCGGAGGGCTTCCGGTGCTCGGAAGCTGGTATAAACTGATCGTGGCGCTGATCGTTACAATTGCCGTCGCAGTTTTGCTGATCCTGTTTATGGGAACACGGCTTGGAATGTCCATCCGGGCGACAGGAGATAACACGGATATGGTGCGGGCGTCTTCCATTAATCCGGTATTCACAATCACGGTTGGGCTGTGTGTGGCAAATGCCATGACGGCCCTGTCCGGCGCCGTGATCGGCCAGTACCAGAAATCCTGTGACATCAATCTTGGAACAGGCATGGTTGTCATTGGACTGGCAAGTCTGATCATCGGTGAAACACTGATCGGCAAAAAGGGAATTGCACGCTGGGTATTTGCGGTTATTTTCGGATCCGTTGTATATCGTTTTATCATTGCGGTCGCGCTGCGTTTCAATGTTCCGGCGGAGAGCTTAAAGCTCGTTTCTGCCGTTATCGTAGCGGTGGCTATCGCCCTGCCGGCGATGAAAAGAGGATTGGCGCTCCAGAGACAGAAAAAAGCGGCAATGCGCAGAAAAAGAGACGGGGGTGCCGGAGCATGTTAGAATTGAAAAATATTAAAAAGACGTTTAATCCCGGTACAGTCAATGAGAAGAAAGCTCTCTGCGGCGTCAGCCTTGTTGTGGAGGACGGAGATTTTGCCACGATCGTAGGAAGTAACGGCGCAGGAAAGAGTACTCTGTTCAATGCGATCTCAGGAAGCTTTTATACGGATGAGGGAGTAGTGCTGCTCGACGGTGAGGATATCACGTTCATGCCGGAATACCGCCGCAGTAAAATGATCGGACGTATGTTTCAGGATCCGATGAAAGGAACGGCTCCACATATGACAATAGAGGAGAATCTTGCGTTATCTTATTTGAGGGCCTCCAAATCCAACCGGGCTTATTTTTCCAGAGTGGGCAAAAAAGAAAAAGAGATGTTCCGGGAAAAGCTGGCTCTGCTGAATATGGGGCTGGAGGACCGCATGAAACAGCCGGTGGGGCTGCTTTCCGGGGGCCAGCGGCAGGCGCTTACACTGTTGATGGCAACCGTGGTTACCCCGAAAATTTTGCTTTTGGATGAGCATACGGCGGCTCTTGATCCGGCGACAGCTCAGAAAGTGCTGGATCTGACCCGAAGGATCGTGGAGGAAAATAAGATTGCCTGTCTGATGATCACTCACAATATGCAGTCTGCCCTGGAACTGGGCAATCGGACGCTGATGATGAACTTCGGTGAAATTGTGCTGGATATCAGCGGTGAGGAGAGAGAAGGGCTCACGGTAAGCGCTCTGTTGGAAAAATTCAAGGAAGGAGTCGGTAAGCAGCTCGACAATGACAGAATCCTTTTGTCATAGTATAGCTTACAAGAAGTTTACTTGCTTGCAAGGGTAAACTTCGTAAGCTAACGAGCAGTTGCGCTGCGAGTAATATAGCTTATGTACTTTTCTGTGATATAAAAATATGGGGGTGTCGGATAATACCGATTTTTAACCCCTGGCATGCAGGGAAGAGGCAT
>CAZJSI010000082.1:0-12767 GCA_964548675.1 uncultured Eubacterium sp.
GAATCGAACCCACATTACAGGAGTCGGAGTCCTGCGTTCTATCCGTTAGACTACGATTGCAAGGCCTCATAAAAATATGAAGAAATCTTAATCGCCCAAAATAAGCATTTATTGCGTGAACAATCATAACATATTTCATTTTTGAAATCAAGTAAAACAGACGGCTTTGCAGCATTCTGAAAATAAGATTTTTCCCGAGGGCAGCGAGCCGGGCAGCCATGCCTGCATGGATTGGCGGTTGCCGCGAGGGGCAAATACCCCGAAGTTCTGCTGCGCAGCACACTCGCTGCGGGGTATCCGACTTATCAGCCTCTGAATTCCGGTTTCAGCTTTCTGTCTCCGAACAAAATAACTTCCCTTGCCAAAATCCGCATTGGATCCACATAAAATCCTCCGAGGTTGATTTCATCCTTGATGACAGACAATTCCGTACATGCCAAAACCGCATTGTCACATCCCGCTTCATGAATAAATGCGTCCAGTTTCTCCCATGCCTCACGATCACAGGCCAGCCCTTTTTTAACCCTGTCATATATCTCATACATTACGATCTTCTGCATATGCTCCGGCAAAACAAAAGGCTTTACTCCGTATTTTTCCAGCCGTTTCTGATACAGCTCCGTCTTTATCGTCCCGTCTGTGGCAAGAACTGCCGTCCTGCATCCTCTTTTTTGTTCCGCAATATAAGATGCCGCTTTGTCGATCATGTGTATCACCGGAACATCCAGCTTATCCTCAATCCTGTCCACAAAAAAGTGGGACGTATTACAGGTGACCCCGATCGCCTTACAGCCACATTTTTGCAGCATGAGGGCATCGTTCAGCAATCTCTCCTCTACCCTGCCATAATCGCCCGAAAGAATTGCCTGTGTCCGGTCCGGCATAGAAACGTCGCTCAGGATCATCAGGTTCAAATGTTCCTGGTCGCAGGATACATCAGTCATATCCGTTACATATTTATAAAAAAGGCAGGATGCCGCCGGGCCCATGCCCCCGATAATGCCTATCTTTTTCTCCATCATATCACCTCGTATAAGTGCATATATTTATCACGGGAAAACCACGTATTTTCTCTTTAAAGCAGCAATTTTTTCCTTTGATAGAAAATACGGGAATCCTTACTTTTTCAAGGATCCCCGTACAAATGCAACCGGCGGGAATCGAACCCACATTACAGGAGTCGGAGTCCTGCGTTCTATCCGTTAGACTACGGTTGCTTAATCAGGCGCTGACTGTTCAGCGCCTATTATCATAACATATACTATCCCAAAAAGCAAAACATTTTTTCGGAATCTGCCACTATTTTTTCCGGACTATTTTTTTCGGCAGCCGGACATAGACAATATTTCCTCCGCAATCTGCTCCGGATTCTTATCGTCCGTAGCTATCCGGATATCACAAGCCGCCTCGTAAACTGCCCTGCGCTTCTCCATCAGTGAAGCAATATATTCCACATTCATATGTCCGTTTAAGATAGGGCGGTCTTTGCTGTTTCGAACTCTTAAAAAAGTCGTCTCCGGAGTTGCCGTCAGCAAAACGATCGCGCCGCTTTTTTTCATAATGTCCACATTTTCCTGACGAAGTACGGTTCCGCCGCCGCAGGAAACAACTGCCGGGGCGCTGTCTGCGATCTTCTGCAGTATTTCTGTTTCCCTATCCCGAAAATATTCCTCCCCGAATCGGGCGAACATGTCATTGATCGACATATTGTTTTCACGCACAATCTCTGCGTCCATATCGATCTCTTTTACCTGTATCAACTTTTTCAATTTTCTGGATACCGTACTTTTTCCGCTTCCCATGAAGCCAATCAAATAAATATGTTTTTCCATTTTTATCTCATCCTGTTTTTTCCGTTTTCTAATTCTGATACTTGTCATTTACGAGCCGATACTCATATGCAGCGCATCCAGGATACCCGTCAGGGTTTCCACCTGCATCTGCCCCGGAGCAGAGACTTCTCCGTCCGCCCCAAATGTAATGCAGGAGCCGAATATTTCCCCGGACAAACGGCTGATCACGCCCACGCCGCCCATCGACATCGTCACGACCGGAAGCGTCGGATATTTTTTCTTCGTATCATAAGTCACTTTTAACAAACGCAGAACGTCATCCGCATTATTCGGCATAACAGCCAGTTTCGCGACGTCCGCGCCTCCATGCTTCATCTGTTCCAACAGCATATGCAGAATACGTTCATCCGGCGTGCCGTGAAAATCGTGATGGGATGCAATAATACGCACTCCCATGCGCTGAAATCTGCGGATTTCTTTTTCCGGCCTGGTTGCCTCAAAAAATTCCAGGTCGATCATGTCCACACAGCCGCTTTTCGCCGCAATTTCATTTAACTGGAGAATCCTGCGCTCCTCCAGTCTCATATTGCCGCCCTGCTGCTCTGTCCGGAACGTAAACAGAAAAACCGTTTCCGCCATAAATGGTTTCACCGCTTCCAGAACGGCTCTCACCTCTTCCGGCTCTCTCGCCTTTGAAAAGCAGTCCACCCTCCACTCCAGCATTTGTACTTTCTTTTCCGCAAGCCCCTTAATTTTTGCGATCACATCCTCCGGGGACGCCGCCACAACCGGGACACAGACTACCGGGCGCCCTTCTCCGATCGTAATATCTTTTATTTGAAATGATTTTTGCATATTACCCTCTTTTCTGTTAATTTGCTCTGGCATTCCTATTGTTTTTTAGTATATAATATCTGCTGAAAAGGTGCAAGTCATTGACTTTTAAAAATAAAAAGTCTATGATGAACATAATCGCAAAAATCATGAAAGGTATGATATAAATATTATGGATATTACAGGAAAGACAAAATTGACAGGTCTGATCGGGAGCCCTGTCGCCCACAGCGTTTCACCGCAGATGCACAACGAAGCATTCCGGCAGCTCGGCCTGGATTACGTGTATCTTGCCTTTGATCTGGGGAATTCAGATTTCAAAACTGCCATTGAGGGAATGAAAGCGATCGGTATCTGCGGCTTTAATGTCACCATGCCATACAAAGTCCGGATCCTGGAATTTATGGATGAGCTCACTCCCGCTTCCCGCATTGCACAGGCATGTAACACAGTCATCGTAAAGGACGGGCGGATGATCGGACATACTACGGACGGTATTGGATTCATGCATTCGGTAGCCGACGCAGGACACAATATAATCGGGAAAAAAATGACTCTTCTGGGAGCCGGCGGCGCAGCAACTGCAATCAGCACCCAGGCTGCTCTTGACGGCGTTTCCGCTATTGATATTTTCCAGCTCAATATTCCGGATGAATTTGAAAAAGCCGTCGCATTCGGAAAGGCTGTGCAGGACAATACAAACTGCACCGTCAACGTATACGATTTTGCCGACACGGAACAGATGCGCCGCAGCATTGCGGAAAGTTACATTCTCGTCAATGCAACCAGCGTAGGCATGGCGCCGCACGAAGACGGCTGCCCAATCTCAGATCCGTCCCTGCTGTATCCGGGACTTGTAGTGTGTGACATTATTTACAATCCACGCAAAACAAGACTGTATCAGATGGCGGAACAGGCGGGATGCCAGGTATTTAACGGCATGTATATGCTGCTGTTCCAGGGCGCTGCATCCTTTGAATGTTGGACCGGACAGAAAATGCCGGTAGAGCTCATCCGGGAAAAATACTTCAAATAATAAGGAGAACATCATGAGTTTTTTATATTTAAAACAATTGCCGACACCGGAAGAAATTAAACATGAATTTCCTCTGTCCGCCGCATTGCAAAATGTAAAAAAAGCGCGTGACCAGGAGATCAACCGCGTACTCCAGGGTACCTCTGACAAATTTCTCGTTATCATCGGACCGTGTTCCGCTGATAAGGAAGAACCGGTTCTTGATTACATTCACCGGCTTGCCAGGGTAAACGAACAGACAAAAGACAAATTAATTATTATCCCGCGTATTTATACAAACAAACCCCGTACTACAGGCGAAGGATATAAGGGAATCGCTACTCAGCCGGATCCGGAGGCAAAACCGGACATGCAGGCCGGGCTGGTCGCAGTCCGCAGGATGCATTTGCGCGCTATAGATGAAACCGGATTATCCGCAGCAGACGAAATGCTCTATCCGGAAAACTGGGATTATGTAGACGACCTGCTCTCTTATGTGGCCATCGGGGCACGTTCCGTCGAGGATCAGCAGCACCGCCTGACGGTCAGCGGTTTTGATGTTGCAAGCGGCATGAAAAATCCAACCAGCGGTGATTTTTCCGTTATGCTGAACTCTGTATATGCGGCGCAGCATCCCCATCACTTTGTACACCGCGGATGGGAGGTAGATACAACCGGAAATCCTTTCGCCCATGTAATCCTGCGCGGAGCGGTCAATAAGCGCGGCGTAGCTCTTCCGAACTACCATTACGAAGATCTGATCCGCCTGAATGATATGTATGAAAAGATGGATCTGCTGAACCCCGCCTGCATTGTGGATGCAAACCACTCCAATTCCAACAAAAAATATGAGGAGCAGGTTCGTATCGTAAAAGAGGTAATGCATAACCGAAAAACATCCGATATCATCCAAAATCTGGTAAAAGGCGTTATGATAGAAAGTTATATCGAACCCGGAAGCCAGAAAATAGGCGAGCATGTATATGGCAAATCTATCACCGACCCCTGTCTCGGATGGGAGGAATCAGAAAAATTACTGTATACAATTGCAGAGAGTGTATAAATATCAGCCATAAATTTAAGTACGTTTCAGCGTATTTATCACATTCCGGAAGCCTCATCTTCTTCCGGAATAAACATAATGGGATTCGGTCGGGCGTCTCAACAGACGCCAAACCGGATCCCGCATCATTTTGTCCCTAATGTGAAATTCAAACTTTTATCTTCTCACTGCACATGTCTCAACGCCGCAACCGTCAGTTCTCTTTTTATTCCCGCCTTTGTCCCATAATACTTCATCATCTTCCAGAATCCCTGGCGGCTCATGGGCTGTCCATTACAATTTGTAAACAGAACCTGCATATCATTTTCTGTCACAAAATAACGACGTCCTCTCTGTAAATATGCAATGAGAGCTTCCTCCGCCACTCTCCCAAACGCCTCTATCCGTTCACGTCCTCCCACATGACAGACAATAAAATCAAATTGAAGGTTTACATCCTCCATTCTGAGGGACAATAGTTCCGCGACATGGATTCCTGTTGAGGAAAGCAACTCCAACATTGCCCGATCTCTCAGTTCCTTCGGACTTGTTCCTGAAATCTGCTTTCTCAGCCTGAGCATTGCTTCCCCATCCAATACGGACGGATCCTTTTTGGGCACCCTGGGCGGTTTCAGATCAACAGCAGGATTGCAGTCTATCACCCTCATATCCATCAGATACTGAAAAAAAGATTTCAGCGAAACAATCATACGCGATACCGTTGCCGGCTTTTTTCCCGAATGTTCCATAAACAAAATATAGGAATTCAGAAAAACAGATGTCACACTCCCGGAAGCTGTGATTCCCTGACCTTCACAGTAATTCTTAAATTGTATCAAATCCCTTTTGTAACACTGTATCGTATTTTCTGTTTTTCTCCTGACATCTGATAAATATCGAATAAAAAGTTCTATTTGCTCTCCCATATGCTTTTCCTTAGTATCTGCCAACTTGTAATTATTCCAAATTCATTCTCTGTGCCTTTTTCAGGCGATCGATCCGCCCGCAAGATTGCCCGGGATTCATTCCCGTCTGATACGATCTTATTATCAGATAATTATATCCTGCTCACAGGATGAAGTCAATTTTATCTCACCATTTTTGACCCCGAAGGACCCATACATCAGCCACTCATAACATTTTTAAATGTTCCTTACACCTGCGATAAAATGTAGAGTGACTCATATTCAGCACCTGAGCTGCTCTCCGACTGGAAATTTCACCATTTTTCCAAAGTTTAAAATATTGTTCAAAATCATCCGGCTCCTCTATTTTTTCACACCCAAATTTTACTCCCCTGGCTTTTGCCGCCGCAATTCCTTCCGCCTGTCTCTGCTTAATGAAGGTTCTCTCTGTCTCAGCCACATAAGCCAAAATCTGTAAAACAAGATCCGATATGAATACTCCCGTCAAATCTCCCTGGGCAGAATTCGTATTGAGCAGAGGCATGTCGATCACCTGAATATGAGCCCCCACTTCCTTTGTTATCTTTCTCCATTGTTCCAGTATCTCCCCATAATTTCTGCCCAGCCGGTCGATACTTTTAATAATAAGTAAATCTCCTTTTTTCAGTTTCCGCAACATTTTCAGATATTCAGGTCTGACAAAATTTTTTCCTGACATCTGATCCAAAAAAATATTTTTCTTTTTGATATCATACTCCCCCAACGCAATCAACTGTCTCTCCGGATTCTGATCCTTCGCCGAAACACGGATATAACCATATTTTTCCATTTTTAATTACCTCCTTATCACAGTTTTTAAATAAAAATTTACAGCATATCGAAATAGGAAGTAATTGGTAATCTCTCTAACCAGAATAACCGAAAGGTTCACAAACTGCCATGGAAAACAATGGTATGCAATTTAAGGGTAAAACAAAAACGTGCTGAGAATACGATATTTCGTATCACAACACGTTATATATCAGATAAGCTCAAATCCCGCGCCAAGTCTTACGAGCAAGTCTTGAACAGATAAGCTAATGGGGGCTGTCGCACTAAGCACTGGATATACAAGATATAGTTTTGAAGCGCAGATACTTGCTGCTATATCTAGTATATGCTTTTCTTAGTACGACCCCCATTATATATGCAATTACAATTCGATCACGCCAAGCTCAATAAAGATCGGATACAGATAACTGGCTCCAAAACATCCGATTTTCTTTGGTCCGGTTATCTTTCCGCCATTTTTCTGCAAAATCAATGATTTCTCTAACGCCAGATCCAATGTTGCCCGCGTAATGGACTTTTCCTTGCGGTCCACAAATATCTCGTTCCCTCTGATTCTATACCGAAATTCCAGATGCCGAAAAGTATGGAACGGGAATTGCTGAAATAATACCAGAGTGGCCCATAGTTGCTGTTCCAAATCCGCGGGAACTGTTAATTTGTCACTTTTTCCATCCTGATCACAGTTTTTAAGCCGGCACTGCACTGCTTTTCGCAGGAGTTTAACTGCCTCTTTCTGTTCCCGGCTGAACTCTGCCCTGTCTTTTTCTCCATTGTCGACATCTGTTCCCAATGGCAAATCTACTTTCGCCATGCCTGCTCATTCCTCTCTGTAACCTTTTTCATGAATCAAATTCTATCATAAGCCATATAAAATAGCAAGTTTAAGACCCGGTCCGCCACCCAAACTTCCTCCATTTCAAATCTATACTCATCTCCATCTGATATAATCTAAACAAGCCAACAGGCTGCCAATACATATTTTTTGAAGGAGGAATTATTATGGACACATTAAAACGTCTGGAAGAAATCTTAGCAAAGAGGGAGATGAGCTATTATCAATTATCAAAAATTTCCGGAGTTCCCACATCCACACTCTCAAACATGCGCAAGCGGGGAACGACACTGACTATTCCTACGCTGGAATATATCTGTGATTCCCTGGACATACCTCTATCTCAGTTTTTTATCGAAGACGATCTGTTTCTTTGTCCGGTAACCCCAGACCAAAAACAGATCATGGACTATTTTGTACTATTATCCGCAAAACAGCAGCGTTTGCTTTTACAGCTGGTAAAAGAACTGAGATATGCGAAATAGTTTTCTTTTTTCAGGGAAAAGGCACCAGAATAACCGGTTTCCCGGTTATTCTGTGTGCCTTTTTGCTTACCACTTTTTTGAATTTTCTACATCTGTTTCACTCAAAATCTTATGCCTGCTTTTTTCTGGTAGAGATAATCATACCGGATACCGCAAATGCCGCAACTATAACGACTGCTGCCATAACAGGCTCCGCACCGGTTTTTGGTGCAATACCCGTTGTTCCTGTACCCGTTCCTCCGCCGTTTGACGTACCTGCATTTGCTGCTGTTTCACTATCAACATAGATTGCAACAGGAGATAAACTGCTGAAAGTCACTGTAACCGTTCCCCTGCCAAGAGTCGGGCTTTCTTTCTGCCATTTGCCATTCAAATAATGCAGTACGATTACTTTGCTGGATGTCGTTACTCCCGATACATGGAAGCGGACAGTATAGGGAGGGTTCACGCCCACACCTACCACTTTAACATCCATACACAAGGAAAGCTTCATGCCTTCGGCTTCCCCGGCTCCGACCACTTCCTCAAGCTTCGTCTGAGGATCAGCCTGAAGCGCTGCGGCAGCATCCGCCTCTTCCTGTGTCGGATAATCGTGAGATACGATCAATTCGCCATCCGGCTGATTTAACAGTTCATGCTCGGTTACTGTTTCATTTGTGCTGCCTTCCGGACTTGGCGCTGCAAAAACAGTAACAGCTGCCCCAATTGTCAACACGCCGGCAAGCAAGATTGCTACTAACTTTTTCATTTCTATTACTTCCTTTCCCTGGTTTAATAAAAAATTTATCTCAATATAAATTTTTACAATTTTAATCGCTGCCTAAACAACACCGCAGCCTGCTTATTCAACTTCCCTGTAAAACATCCGTATCAGCATATCCTGGAGCTGCTCTTCATCGACGTAATATTCTTCATACACATCTCCCATGACCATCTCTCCAGGCAGATACTCTACGTCGTCTGTCAAATATTCGTAGCCTGTCAGGGCATTTAAATGTTCAGCATCCAAATTTGTAATAATATATGTATCCAAATAGGGAGACAATATATCGTATAGCTGCTGTCCTCCGGCTTCCCGCATGGAAGAGATCATTGCCGTGATATAATCCACCTGGCGGTTCATTCGGTCTTCTACGCTGTTGAACTCACTGGTATCACGATACTGCACAAACTTTTGAGCCAATGTTCCCTCCAAATGTACGGTTGTTCCTTCCACAAAGGAAGGGTCAATATGCGAATAATCCTCCCGCATCTCCACGTCAACTCCGCCCAGAGCATCATTGATCTCCGGAATTCCTGACACATCCATGGCAAACCATCCGTCAATGTCCAGCCCGTAAAGCAATTCACCTACTGTCTTTTTTACAGCCCAACAACTGCTCTCCCCGCCAATATCGTAAGCATATTGCAAGGCCAATTGTCCGTCAATCGATTTCAGATAATTTCCGGAAAGATCATATACATCCAGTTCCGTCATCGTATTTCGGTTAATCTGTATGATCTTTGCCTGTCTGGTTTCTTTATCCAAAGAAAGCAGCATGATGCAGTCCGACTGACCGGCCTCACCCGGCACATGCTCGTCTTCTATGGATTCTGACTTATCAACGCCAAGAAATAATATATTTGCCAAATTTGTGTTGTAAGTATATTTCTTACCCTTCCACTCTATCACATTATTAATAGCCTGTGATTCCACCGGGGAGGATAAATCTGAACTCTCTTTTTCCTTATCCTTACATCCGCTGAGCATTGCTGCCATAAAAACTGCTCCAATCAGGATATATGGAATAATTTTTCTCATTTTATAGTATTTTTCATTCTTCATTTACAAGCACTGCTCCAACTAAAAAACGCTGGTCCGTATTTCCATTGCAGGTAGACAGGATAATCATTCTGTCCTCAGTTGTAACGCCGAAAGGTTCCTCCATCCAGGACGGAAGCTGACGTTCCGTCTGCAGCGAACTCAAAAATCTGTTATACTCATACGTATCAGAACAATCATAAGTGTAAAGAATATGGCGGTTATCATAAGTTACCGCACATACTATCTTATACGTAAAAATATGTTCCGGCGTATAAATCTGTATCTCAGAATGGCTGTCGCGAAATTCTTCATCCAGATAATCTTTCAATCTGCTGAAAAAGAATTCATTCAGCATATTATGCCCATAAATCACTGTCACATTGTCTGTAAAACAGCCGCTGTTATAGCTATACTGAGTGTATATGGAACCCGGCAGGCCATACTCATCATCAACCGTATGATACAGATAGTAATCATCATCTCCCGGGCTTTGCAAGATCGGATAATCCACATTTGTATCAGCTATACGTATCCACGCATAAATATCCGGATTCTGTTCCTGAAGCGCTGCAAAATCCACCGGTATCTCCGGCTTCTCGGGTTCCGGTTCCGGCTCTGGTTCAGATTCAGGCTCCTCCTCCGATACCGGATCCACCGTTACTTCTTCGGCCAGCTTTTCATAAGCTTCTTCTCTCTGTTTTTGTTTTACCTGATAAACGATGCCGACACTCACTGCTGCAATGAGAATGATCAGACAGACAATGAACATCACATTTGGCCTCTTTTTCCTCATTATACTGAAGCCTTCTTCCCACGTTTTTTCTTACTTTTTTTATATTCCTGAGCCTTGTCCAGCGGAATAACTCCGAGAACTCCGGTATCCAGATATTTTTCCACATCCTCTGCTGTCCGGATCCTGTCATTCAACAAATAGGGAACAACAAAAATAATCGCTACGATCAAAAATCCGATCATGCCGCCCATAGCTGCATTCTTTTTCAAGCCATTATCCACCGGCTCTGTGGCTACCTCCGCACGTTCTACCGTAGTAGGAGGATCTGATTTCATAATATTTGCCATCTGCTCGGCTGTCGCTTCCGTCAGCGCATTTGTCAGTGTACATGCAAGCTCCGGGTCTTCGCTGGTACCTGTAATGAGCAGACAACGGGTATCCGCCTTATTCGTTACAGTTATCATGCTGCGTACCTGCTCCCTCGTAAGCGTAACCCCATGTTCCTCCCTGACTTTTTCAATTGCCGTATCTATAACCGGCTTACTGGTGGCAATCACCTCAAAGTCAGCGCTCAGCTCCGAACCAAGCTGCAGATCCGCCACAGAAGTAATGCTGGTAGTTTTCGATAAAATAAACAACATCGACTCTGACTGATAAACAGGCGTCTTTAAATAGGTCGCTCCGCCAGCCAAAACGCCTCCGACGATCAACCCAAGCAAGAGCATTTTCCACTTTTTCAGCAAAAGGAAAAACAACTCAAGCAAATCTATTTCCATTTCCTCGTTTCGATTCTCTCTCATGGTATTTCTTATTTCTCCTTTTGTGTCCCATAACCGCCATAGCCATAACCATAACCGTAGCCGTAACCATATTTTTTCCCATAAACACTGTTTCTCGTATCTACTTTATTAAGAACTACGCCCAGCAGATTTTCATTTGCCTGTTTTAATTGATCTTTCACTGTCTTTGCCACTTTCCTGCTGATCTTGTCGGAGGACAGCACAAGGATGGAACCATCGCTCTCCTTCGCGATCACGGCCGCATCAACAACCGCTCCCAGAGGGGGAGTATCAATAATAACATAATCAAACGCATTTTTGGCAGCTGTGATCAATTCCACAAAACGCGGCTTATTCAACAATTCTGTCGGATTTTTCGGAAAAACTCCCGTAGGGAGCAGATAAAAGTTTTTAAAATTGGTCGCATAGATCACATCAGTCATACTCTCCTTTCCGGAAAGATAATGACTCAGGCCTTTCATATCCTGCTTAAATCCCGCATGCTTATGCAAAATAGAATTTCTCATATCCGCATCGACCAGCAAAACTGTTTTATCATTTTCTGCAAATACTTTTGACAGATGATAGGACACACTGCTCTTTCCGTCATGGCCAGCGCAGCTTGTAATACATATTACCCGGTTTTCAATACCGGTAAATTCGATATTTGTACGCAGCCTCCGATAGACATCTTTCATGATCGGAGATAACGTAATATCATCCTTCAATGTAAGTTCCTGCATATTTTTTCTCCACTTCGTGTTATCTATTCATTTTGAAAATCCGGGCGGGATTTTTATGGAAAAGCTGTTCCACTCTCTCGCACCCATACTTTTTTTCAATTTTATCCATACATGCCTCCAGGAGCACCGGTCTCCTTTCCAGATCATGGGCATCGCTGGCCACAAAATCCACGATATCATCCGCCAATAATTTATGACAGAAACGTTTCTGCGCCATGCCCCCTTTTCCCAGGACATTTCCGGCATTAATCTGTATCATGGCTCCCATTTCTTTTAACAGCCGGATCCTCTCTGCATTTTTGTAAAGACACTGATAACGCTCCACATGGGCCAATATCGGACGATATCCCGTTTTTATAACCTTTGATACCGCAGTTTCCATGTACTTATAGTGTCCTATTGTAGAAAATTCCAGCAAAACAGCATTTGTTCCCGCCATCCGGCAGCGTGTATCCCGCAAATTATTTATCATATAATTATGTGCAAAATATTCACATCCCAGATAAAAACGCATGTCGGGAAAATGTTTTTTTACTTCCCTGTAAACATCGGCATATACCTGTTCACGCTCCGAAGCCGTCACATCAAACATTCCCTGCCTGAAATGGGGGGTAAATATGAGATTTCTGACCCCCTGCTCATACTCCGACTCAAGCAGGCGACAGGTCTCTTCCATACAGCTGGAGCCATCATCTACGCCCGGTAATATATGATTATGTATATCCCAGTATCCATGACTCATTTTCTACAGCTCCTTTAAGCGCACACTTCCAACACTTTTATTTACTTTGATATGATACCTCAATTATTTTTAAAAGTCCACCCTTAGTCTAAAATATTTTTTATCGTTTTACTTTTGTAACAAAATCCGGCAGCTTGATATTTTACATCTTTCATCTTGCCTGTGAAACAAAAAAATGTTATACTCTTTTCATCTCATTTCTGAGATATCTATTTTTCTGCTTGGTCTA
>CAZJSI010000083.1:0-12725 GCA_964548675.1 uncultured Eubacterium sp.
GTCTTCAGTATAGAATTTACTTTTACATGTGGAATTTACTTTTTCACTCAACCAAAATTCCTGAAAAAACATAAAATCGATTGAATGAAAAGTCCCATGATCGGGGCTATGGTTGCTCTCCATACAAACTGTCCCCTTCAGAATCGAAGGTTTTGCCTTGTTCCTTTGGACAATGATTTTCATACATTCAAGACTCTCTCGTGAGTCTTGGTTTTAACCACTGTCTGCTTCATCATGCTCGCTTCTAGCGGGTCTTTTTCATTCCAGAGTTCTCCAAAGGGAGAACATTCCTCTATTTTCCAAAACAATTTAATACTTTTTTACATGCATTTTTACAATGATATCCCAAAGACCGTCTCACAACTCGGAAAATTCCCCACATGCCGGATTCCACATCCCATGCAAAGCTTCCGGAGCGATACAGGTAATCCCCCGGACAGGACGCCCCATTTTTTAATTCCATGTCATACCTGTTTCCTACACTCACTGCTCCCTGAATCGGGATAATTCTGGAAAAAGGATCCTCCGGCTGTTCTTTCCACATATGTCCGTGAATAGCTAAAGACGTATTTCTCGGCTTATCTGCGGGCATCACAGTCCGGAAAATCACTCTATCGCCGGAATATGCTTTCCAGATTGGAGTTGCCGGATCTCCATGCACTTTACTGCTGAACACTTTCCAGGTTCTCGGATCCTTTTTTAAGCGGTTTGCAAAACGCTCAGAATGATAATTATAGCCTTTCTCTCCGGTATCCTCATCATCCACATTTCCATGACTTCCTCCCGAGGCAGTCTGAATCAGCATCCCATCTGCATCCAACAGGCGTATTCCGTTCTGGATAAACAGCACATATTCCCGAAAGCTCTCCATACCGGGCGCGCTAATCACCGCCTGCTCCTCATGAAAACCGATTTTTTTCGAGAAATTCCCGTACCATTTCGCTTCCGGCGGTTCTATGATCACAGCTCCGAACAAACCATGATATCTGTGATTTCTCATATCCCCGAAAGACTGTATGATACATGCTCCATATTCTTTATCCGCGCGCCATAAATAGCGCTTGCTTTCTCCGATTCCCACCGTCTGTTCCCGGTTATTATAACCCACATTTATTCCGGAATCGCAGACAGGATCGTACTGTAAAAACTGTGGATTCAAAGACACCCTGGAAGATGGTTTATGCTCTTTATCCAGGGGAACCCTCGGATAATTGAAGTACGGTATCGGCTGATCGGGGTTAAACACATTGTAAAGAGTTACCTCGATCCAATCTCCCGCATTCGCCCGCAGAATCAACGGTTTGGGCTTGCATTTTCCGGCAAGAATGAGATCCATATCTTTCAGAGGGACAAAAATCAGGCCATCCGGATCATGATCGCCGTAACGGTTATAAACCAGATCCGTCTGAATGGCGGCAACCTCATATTTTCTGACCACGTCATTATGCGCCGGACACGGCGGCAGCGGAAGTATCTGATTCTTTTTCTTACACAATGGCTTCAATCTTCTGCGGCACTTATCATAAACCCGGATAATCCCCCACAGGCCAAGCCATGCATCATCGATACCGCCAAAATAATATAAATAATCTCCCGGCCCATAGGACTGTGTAATATTCAGATTAAAGGCCTCCGATATTCCCAATGTCTGGGAAGCGGTCATTGGAGACTTTAAATCCGATGGCTCTTTATGCCAGGACATTCCCGCAATATTAAAGGCATGCTGTTCCTCGTGAGCTCCATCCAACAACCGGATCATCAATTCATCTCCCGGATAAGTCTCAAGGATCGGCGTTGCCGGATCTCCATGCACCAGAGAACTGAAAATATACGCCGGATCGTCTTTTTTCTTCAGGCGTTCCCGCATCGGTTCCGACCGGTAATTAATTCCCATCACCCCGGGATCATCCTGAGAACCGGGAACCTCCGGCGGATTCAAAGGCTCTCCATCCCTGTCAAACAACAATGCAAAATCATGCACAAACAAAGCAAATTCCCGGAATGAAGTTCCATCTCTTCTTTTTATCACCGCCTGTGTTCCGAATTTCAGTTCTTTTCCGGTTCTGATATTGTGGAAAGTTGCCCCTGCCTCCTCGATGATCAATGCACCAAACATGCCATGAAGCTGATGTGCATTTGCAAAGAGGTGATCATGGAAAAATACTGTTCTCAGCTCCGTATTTGCAAAAAATCTCTCAATAAGAGTTTCATATTGTCTGGCTCCCGCAATATTATTCCACCCGTTTGCTGCTCCGTCAGACACAATCGTATCAAACTTAACCAGATGCAGATGATGTCCCACAATATCTGTTCTCGTTCTCAGCTCAAAGGGGCTTTCTTCCAGATATTCCGGCAAAAGATTTGTTGTTCGCAGTTCTATACAGTCCCCGGCGTTTGCCCTTATTACCAGCGGTTCAACCTTAATCTTCTGTTCCTCCACTTTCCGGATATAGGCGTCCAGCCCGCCATGCCGTTCCAATTCTTCTTTTAATACGAAGAAACGTCCCTGCGGATCATGCCATCCGTAGCGGTTGTAAGTGACTTTCGCCTGCACCATGGCAATCTCAAATACTCTTACATTTTTGCATTCGTCTGCTGCATGACAGGGGCAGGTGTCTGTATACAACGCTCCCGGAACAGCATTTTTCACAAAATTAGCTTCCTCCAACGCGGACGGCTCTATAACAGATTCTCCCTCACGATTTAGAATACCAAGCGGCGGCTGTAATGGCGGTTCTCCCACCTCTCCCCGGATAAAATTCGGATACCCCGGATGAAGTTTATCTTTCTTTGGCGGACGTTTTCTATCTTTCAGAGGAAGAAGCGGCGGTATCGGTGTGCCGTCGGGCAGCTCTTCGGAGCCATCCTCCAATCTGTCATGAATTCTCCAGAGCGTCCACATTCCCTCGTGGAAATGAGGATATAAGTGGCAATGGAAGATAACATCTCCGATCACGCCATTCAGACTCCCTGCCCCGTGTAAAATATCCAGGGTATAGCATTCCTGTGGACTGATGGAGATAGAATCCAGAATCGTTGACACCGGATTATCTCCCTCCAACCGCCATTGATGATTGTGAAGATGAAATACATGGGTTTCCTTTATTCCGCCGTGGATCAAACGGATTTTTGCCGGGTCGCCAACGTATGCTCTGAGAATTGGCGGCGCCGGATCACCATACACCCATGAACTCATGGAAATCTCTTCCCCTGAATCTGCCGGATCCTCCGTCAGCGGCATGCGATTCCTCATCGGCTCGGAACGATAACTGATTGCCGTTGTGGAAGCCGGAAGCCCTGTGCGGTGATCCATCGGATGTTCCCCATCCTTATTCAAAATCTCAAGTTCATCATGAAAAAATACACAATATTCACGAAACGCCGGTTTGCCGGGCTGGTATACATCGGCCATCAACCCGCTCTGCAATATCTCTCCGGTTTCCGGATCAAACCACTCCGCTCCCGGCGGCTCCACAACGATCGCCCCAAACAATCCATGAATATTCGTCGCATCCTCCGAACTTCTTGGGTCCGCCATATCATGAAAAAGATAGACGCCCTCGCTACATGCATGCCAGGTATACATAATATCCTGTCCTGTAGTACTGTCCGAATTGAATCCTACACTTGCCCCATCTGAATTTTGCACATCATACTCCAACCCCTGCACATGAATAGAAAGCCTGCGGTCTAAATTATGATGAAAATGAATACGCACTTCATCTCCCAGATTTACCCGCAGCACCAGAGGCTTTACTTCCTCATAGGGCTGCGGGATCTCCTGATTAAAATTGCGGAGCGCTCCTTCTCTGATTCTCTGCGCATCCTCACTCAGCACATAGAGCAGTCCATTTTTATCATGGTCGCCGTATTTATTATAAACAATTGGAATTTGAATTGCCTCTATCTGAAAAAACCGGACTTTATTCTCCGATGGATATTTACATAGTTCCATTATGCTCACCATCCTTATCGCCCATTTCCAGAATTCTCAGATAATGATTCGCCTCCCTCAACACATGATCTGCCAAAAGCGGCAAAATGACAGAACGTATCTTACACTGCGTAATTCCTTCTGCCCCTGCAGCTTTAAAATCCCGATACTGTTCTGTCTTTTTCAACGCGTCCCTGGTCATTTCATCCAGGGTTCTGCAGTCCTGTTCTTTTGCCTCTTCCAATAATCTGCGATAATCATCTGCAAACCCATCTGCGGCTTCAATCAGCTCTTCCTCGGACGGATCCAGCAATCCCCTGATAAACAATGCGTGTTCCATCATGATCTGATTCCAGAACATCTCCATGGATTTCAGATCGTCTTCCGAAATGCGCCCCTTTTGTTTTAACTCCATCAGGATAGAGCGATACAATTTCGCTTCCCTTGTAATGTGTTCTATGAGAAGAGGATAATTTGTCGTGTAAAGCCTGCAGTCAAGCACTTCCCGCAGGATTTTCTCTTTTAAATCAATAAAACTGTTTAATAATTGGAATATTCGCCGGTTCAATTCCCGAACCCGCTGCAGGACAGCCCTGCTGACCTGAATATTTCTTCCCGACCTGAGCTTTTTCTCTGCTTCCGTAATATCCGTATCGATATCAATACATGTCAGTCTGCTGGTCTCTTTCTCCGCTCTCTCTGTGAACTCTGTTACAATTTCTCCGGAATTCAAAACCTCCTCTCTCACAATTCCATTACTCAAATTGACGGTCTCTTTCAGACATTTTTCAAATTCCGCACGAAACCAATCTGCACGTTCTATATATTTTGTCTCACAGGAGGGAAAAGACGCCAGTAAAAACAGTGCGTGCTCTTTCATGATCCTCCCGAAAAACAGATGTGTTTCCAAAGATAATTTCACATAAATTTTCATATATCCGCATACCTATATTAGTTATTCTTCTATTTATCATATGCAGAAATCATCTTTTTGAACAATAATCATCTATACATTAATTTCCCACCAGATTTGGCAAAAATGTAATAATACCCGGAAATGCTACCAACAGCACGACCGCCACTGCAATCGCCAAAAGGAAAGGCCATATATTTTTTATAATCTCCGTGATCGACGTTTCACCAACCTTAGATGCGACAAACAGCATACTGCCGACCGGAGGCGTCAGGGAACCTACACAGACAAGCAGGACAAATATAACGCCGTATTGCACCGGGTGAATACCAAACTGGGCAGCCATCACACAGAAAATCGGAGCCAGGATCGGTACAGAAGCAGTCTCAATGATAAAGCATCCTACAATCAACAGGAAAATAATTGTAACAATGAAGAATGTTGTCTTATTCGTGGACATTCCCATAATTGCCTGAGCCATATGCTGCGGTATCTGTTCACTGGCAAGAACCCAGGAGAGGGCCTGTGCACAGCCCGTAACCAGCAGGATTGCCGCCGTGACCTTCGCCGTATTGATCAGACAGCTAAAAACTTTTTTGACAGTCAGCTCTTTTGAAACAAATCCCACGATCAGTGCATATACTGCTGCAATGGCTCCCGCCTCTGTAGCCGTAAAAATACCGCTCAGAATGCCGCCGATGATGATCAATGGTGCGATCAGTGCAGGAATTGCACCGCCAAAAGCTTTGATGCGCTCATTCCATCCTATTTTTTCTCCCACCGGATAATTACGCTTCTTCGCAATAATAGAAGAAACCATCATGAAAAATGCTCCCAACATGATTCCCGGCACGATTCCTCCCATGAGAAGTGAAGATACGGATGTCCCTGTGATAGAACCATACAAAACAAAGATAACACTGGGCGGTATGATCGGGCCAAGTATGGAAGAACTTGCCGTCACCGCACAGGCAAATCCGCCGTCATACTTCTCTTCCTTCATGGACGGAATCATCATAGACCCCATGCATGCGCACGCTGCCGATGCAGAGCCGGACATTGCCGCAAACATCATATTCGCCAAAATCGTGATATGCGCCAGACTCCCTCTGATATGTCCGACCAAAGCCCTTGCAAAGCGGATAATCGCTTTTGTGATTCCACCATTGTTCATCAAATCCCCCGCCAGAATAAACAGAGGTATGGATAACATGGAAAAATTGTCTGTCGATTTAAAAATACACTGTGCTACGATGCTGATTGGAATATCATTTGCCACTACATAAAAAAGCGCTGCCGCTCCGGCTGAAAAGGCCATGGGAACGCCGATCAGCATCAATACAATAAAAATAATTATCATAACTGCGATCATAATGTCCCCTCCTCTGCCGTCTCATTTTTCTTTACAAACAAATCCTCAATCGCCACCCGTATTGTATAGACGATCATTAATATGGAGCTGACCGGGATTACAGCATATAATCTGCTTGTTGGTATATTCAATACATTTGTACGCTGCCCTGCCGTGCCTTCCACCAGCATAATGCCGCTCTTTGCCAGGTAGATCAAAAATACTACAGAAACAATATACACGATCATGGATACCAGCTTTTTCGGTTTTCCTGATAACATCGTTGTACAAATATCAATTGAAAAGTGCCCATTTTCATTGATACACAAAACTGTTCCCGCAAACACCATCACATAAAACAGGTATCTACATGCCTCATCAGACCAGTTCATTGACGTATGAAAGAAAAAACGTGATATTACCTGCCAGATAATGATTGCAAAAAATCCACAGGCACAGGCTCCGCAAATGCATTTTGCTATAAAATCCATCACTGCAAAGAACTTTTCCATTACATGACGAACTTTCATGAACTCTCACCCTTTCTCATACATTAATTCTCTGACGTAATCTTCTGAATTTCTTTGAGCATATCTTCATCAATGACCCCTGACAGATATGCATTGATCGCCTCATGGATCTTCTCGTCCATTTTGGCCAGTTCTTCCGGTTCCATTGAAATAAATTCTGACTTGGAATTTGCAAGCAGTTCTTCTGTCTCGGCTGCCAGTTCATCCTGTTTGCTGTCCCACTGCTGGCAGGCCTCAACAGCCGCCTCATCGATAATTTTCTGCTGTTCTTCCGTCAGGCTGTTATAAGCCCTGTCAGACATGACCAGACTCATGGTCATGAAGTTTTTGGTCATCTCATCACAATATGGAAATACCTCATCAAATCCTGCGTTGAGCATAGTAGAGATATCCGCTGATCCCACATCAATTACTCCCGTCTGTGCCGCCGTGTACATATCTCCAAAACCTATTACGGAAGTAGAGCCGATTGCTCCCAACGCCGTACTGATAGATTTATCGGAAGGAGTACGGATGATCAGTCCGTCCAGGTCACTCATCTTCTGGATCGGCTTAGTACTCCACAGATACATGCGCCCGCTGGTACATGCCATATAGCTGAGAACACGGACACCGGAATTATCGATCAGTTTTTGATTCAGCTCTTTTCCGATATCGCTGTTATATACATCAATTACATCCTGCACATCCTCATACAACCACATGTCATAAGCCGCAAAATCCGGTGACAACTGCTGCAGGTTTGCCATACCGGTGGCAACCATTTCTATGGTTCCCATGGAAACGCCCTCCAATGTGTCATTCAGCGCACCCAGCTGTCCATTTGGAAATACCTGCACATCAATCTCTCCATTTGTGCGCTCATTTACCAGATCGGCAAACTGCTTTAAAGTCTCTATCTCACGGCTTCCCTCCGCACCCTGGGAAGCAATTTTTAATACCACGGCATCTGCACTTATTTTTGTCTCTGATACAGCTTCATTTTCACTATCTGCTGTATTGTTATCTGCACCATTATTCTTTGTGCCACATGCCGCCATTGAAAACATCATTACTGCTGCCAGTAATACAGCTATGATAGAACGCATTTTTTTCATTTTCATCTTCTCCTTCTAGAATGTTATATTATGATCAATCTGCCGGTGGATTTTCCGGTATCCATTTCTCAGTCAGCAGCTTGTCCGGATCACCGTATTTCGCTGCTTCCTCCCGGACCTCCGGAAAATCCAGGATCATCAGATGTCCGTCTTCGATCAGGGTAACTCCGTTGACCGTCATAGTTGGATGGAATACTTCAAAATCCCGGTGCCTGTAGTATTCATCTTTTCCGCCGCCGATTCCAAAATGGATGACTCCGGAACGGCGTGTGCCGCCTACCCATGCCTGAAACGTATTGGAACCTTCATATCTGTACTTATAGCCGATACGAAACGCTCTTGGATGGATTCCATACATCAGTTCCTCAAACCAGTTATTTCCCGGTCCGGGGGGACAGCCAAATGTGGTATGTCTTCCCTCAGAAGAACAGTCCTTACATTTTTCCCAATCTCTCATCCAGACTTTCGACACCTCGCCGCCGCCTTCCAGATTTACAAAACGTCCGTCTTTGACAGTTGCCCTGATTTCAGGAATATACCCGGTATGAATTGAGGTGGAAACGATCACTCCCTCTGCATTTGCCGTCGGATAATGCGGAATCATACCTACCTGTTCTGTACCGAATGTTCCGATTGGCGATGTTGTATTATCCCTGATCACACCGCTGGTGCACATTTTAAATCCCCTTACCCAAAGATCCGTTCCCTGAGGATCGGTCACATGGACTTCCGCATGCTCATAATCACCATTCACCGCATGTTCCAGATGTTCATGAGCCTTAAAATTCAGATACTTAAACAATGGCTGAGGATAAGCTGCCCAGTCACTGGCAAGCCCTTCTTTATTTGCGATCGTCACACTCAGCATTCTCGTGTGATATTTCTCCCAAAAATCCGTAGGCTCCAGTCCATATCTGCTGAGTCCTGTCCCATAAATGCCGTGCATATCCGCATAACCGCTCAGATTAATGCACAGATCTGCTCCCTTTGCTGCATCCACAGCAATTTTCGGATAAAGCCCATATAAGGTATTGTGTGTAATTTCCTCTGAACTGCACCCGACTCCGTCCGCTTTTACTGTCAATACACTGACTCGTCCTCCCTCAGATTGATAGGCAATTTTGTAAGCTTCAATAATTTCAAAATCCGTCGTCGTATCTGCAATAATCAAAATTTCCTCGCCCGGGGATATTGTCGCGACATTGCGTGCACAATTCAGGGTTCCCGCCATCATGTCTGATAATTGAATTGCCATTTTTATCTCCTCCTTCTCTTGATGCTGTGATCATAATACTCATTTGATCCTTTATCAATTTGCAATATCCCCATATATGAATACAAAGTGAATAGAATATCAAAAAATAACAGATTATATTCATCAGGACAAAAATGGTTCACTACAATTCTATCCGATTCCATTCATGAATGGCAAATTTTGTGATAAAATAATTTCATCTAAAGGGGAGGGGGCATTTCATGCAAAGTAAACGGAAAATCATAGGCAGCGGGATAAGAAATCTGCATTCAAGAAGGCATATCAACAGAAAACACAGTGTATTTCACAAGATGCTAGGAATCATCCTCTGTCTTCTGCTTATTGTAATTATCATTTTTCAATTAATCCTGTACGAAACAATGTTTACCAATATGAAACGCAGTATTCGGGATTCCAGCCAGCATGTACTGCAGTCAACAATATCTCTGGCCGAGATAACTTTTTCCACCCTTACAGAGCAATTAAGTAATCTGGCTGAAAATCCAGTCGTCGTCAAGACCGTCCTGCTTCCGGACGCAGACAACAGTCCCCGCAATTTCAGTTTGATAACATTACTGAACAATTTTTCGGATTCCTCTTCTTATATTGAAAATATCACTGTTATTTCCCGTTTTGATAATATGGCTTATTCCACAGACAGTCTGATTCAGCCCCTTGAGGAAAAAAAGGATATTGCTGATGATTCCATCCGTAAAATTGGAAATATCACAAATGATAAATTCTCCCTGATCCGCACCGCCGAGGGAAAACTTTGCCTGCAGTATGAATTCCTGGACAGATACTCCGGCAATCTCGGAACTATTTTAGCTTATCTGGATGAAGAGAAATTATTCTCTGATATTTGTGTTGATAATGACAAACTGTTTATTTTATCTGAAGATATGTCAATCGTCTATGCAGTGATACCAGATATGATTCCCGATATCCCCGCAGGCCAGATCATGGATGAAGGGGAATATACTGACAATAATCATAATATCATTCTTCTCCAATCCTCAGATTTGTTGGAACTCAAATTTTGCTGCTGGTATCCAAAAGTAGTCCTGCCCTTTGGGAGTTTTCTCTTTGAGGGCAGCACATTAGCCCAACTACTTGTTTTTATTCCTGTACTGACCATAGCTGCGCTGTTTATTTCCTGGCTGTTTTACCGGCCGATACGGAAAATTATTCAGGCATTGGGAGATGATTATCAGAGAGAATCCGACGAAAATGAATGGATATTTTTACAAAATACCTACGCTGTGCTGAACGACAAAAATAGAAATTACAGTACGATGATCGGCAAAGTCGGTCCCTACATTTTTGAAAAGCTGCTGGCAGACCTTCTTTCCGGAGAAGAATTGGAGGATACTTACATTTCTCATACATTGACCGGTATTAAAAGTCCATTTCACCCAAAAGGCTTTTTTACCCTGTTCGTTACCTCTGACGTCGTCACCGGAGTGTTTGATCCTTTAGACGAAGAACAGGTTCTCCAGGCTATGGCAAAAATGAAGTACAAAGACTGTGTCACTTATTCCTTTGAATACCGCCATTCTATTTTAACTCTGGTACAGCTTGGCGCACAGACAGCCAGAATGGAGGATACTATTACAGATGAATTAAAACGCATCATCAGTGTATACACCGATGATCTGAAAGACACGAAAACTGAGGGCGGATATCTGTTTTCCGATCTTTCCAAAATCAGAACTGCCTTCGATCAGATTATCGATCATACAACAAAAAATATTACCATCGAAACGGAAAATCACACAATCAGAGAACACATTGATAAGGCGCTTCAAAGCGCTTCGAACCAGCCAGAGGAAACAAGATTACTTATCATTGACAATTTAATAAATTACTTAACAAACATTTCTTCGGACAGTGATATGGAAAAAAATCTCTGTCAGCAGATGTTTTCCGCCATACATCAGTTAGGAAAACAATACCATATTTCGGTTTCGATCGAAGAGGAACAGAATTTAACACTGGAATATACAAAAGATTTTGTGATAACAGCACTTCAGGAAATTTATGAAAGGAAAAATCTAAGACAGTACAAATATTTTCTTGATGCAAAAGACTATATGGAAGCCAACTATATGGACAGCAATTTATCTCTGTCATCAACTGCCGAACATTTGGGGATCAGTACAACTTACCTGAGTAAGATATTTACTTCTATTGCACATATCCGTTTCACTCAGTTATTAAATGAAATCCGGATCGAACAGGCAAAGGAGCTGCTGTCTAATCCGGAATTGCTGATCCGCGATATCAGCGAAAAGACCGGATTTCTGACTATCCAGAATTTCATGCGGGTATTCAAACAGCAGACCGGTATCACACCGGGCAGCTATCGTTCTACTCTGAAAAAAGAAAATGATTCATAAAATGAACCTATACTCTTCACAGTCAAAAATTTTGACTGTGCATCGCTTTAGAAGAAGTGCTTTTTGTGTCAAAGGAAAATTACAGATTAATTTCCTTTGACATAAAAAAGCGCTCTTTTTACTTATAATACTTCATATGATACCAGTTCTTCCACTGGAATACGTGTCCTGCCATGTCGTTCTGGGTCTGCACCTTCCTCATCCGAGTAACCAACAGCCAAAATATTGACCGGTTCCAGATTTTTTGGCAGGTTAAACTCTTTTGATATCACTTCGGGATCAAAGTAACAAATCCAAACAGTTCCCAGCCCTAACTCTGTTGCCTCCAGCATCATGTGATCTGTCAAAATCGTGGCATCAATGTCACCGGTCCGTTTCCCGTCAAAAGGTCTGACCCAGGCTTTATCATGATCCGCACAAACAATAATGGCAACAGGCGCGCCATAGACATTCCCTGCTTTGGCAATTTTCGCCATTCCCTCTGCTTTCTGTACCACTAATAAACGTACCGGCTGGAGATTTGCCGCTGTCGGAGCCACATGGGCGGCCTCAATAATTTTTTCCAGTTTTTCCGTTTCCACACGTCTTTCATTATAGGAACGGACAGAATATCTCTTCTTTGCATCTTCTAAAAATCCCATTTTACTAAACTCCTTTCAAAATTTTTTTCCTGCAGGCTGCGATTGAAGTAATTTTCAATCTGTGCTATTATCATAACATGAAATATCATTTTGACAAGAACGCACTATTTTGGTATATAGTACCCAAAAAGATAGTGTAACTCAACAGGAGGAAAACTTTTATCTATGAAACCCTGCATCTCATCTGACCATATTTCAGAACAACCTGAACTTCAATCTCCCTGCGGATCGACCGAACTTTGCTCCTCAACATATAATTGTCCGGTGGAAGCAACCGTCCATCTCATTGGCGGGAAATACAAATCTGTCATACTCTGGCATTTAAAAGACCGGATACTCCGATACAATGAGCTTCACAAACTGGTTCCCAATGCTACGCCAAAAATGTTGACACAGCAGCTTCGGGAATTGGAAAAAGACAATTTGATTGGGCGTACAGTATACCCCGTTGTTCCACCTAAGACAGAATACTATCTAACAGATTTTGGAAAATCCGTGATTCCTGTATTGGATGCAATGTGTACCTGGGGAACAACTTACCTGAAAAAAAGAAGCTCTTAATTTAAGAGCTTCTTTTTTATCAAAGGCGACAACCGGATTCGAAC
>CAZJSI010000084.1:0-12640 GCA_964548675.1 uncultured Eubacterium sp.
TTGCTGGGGTTGTAGCGATTTCCTTTCCTTCAAACTGTCAAAGACAGGATTTTAAGAGAAAATGCATGAATTAATCAGCGTTTCCTTAGGTACACGAGTTATCTGTAAAAAATATAAGTCTGTTATTGATTCTAGCACAGGAAAAATAAAAGTTCAAGACAGCCTGATTTTTATATGGGTCTCCAATTAATGGAAAGACGTGGAATGAGGGTGTTGTTAAAGTGTGACAGATGTGTGACATTGTGAAAAAAACTCACACATGGGACAAAATGACACATATTTTTAAAGAAAAATGGATAGATATGGCTAAAAAAGTGGTATAAAAACTGGCATGATATTTGCGAGAAATAGAGCATAAAACAAAGCATAGAAAGGAAGTATTATCGTGACGAAACAGGAACAGAAAAACAAAGCAAAAGAGTTCTACACCATAATGTATAGAACGAGAAGGTTTGAAGAAGAAGTATTTGAATTTTACAAAAGAGGCCTGATGCCTGGTTTGGCACATCTTTATCTCGGCGAGGAGGCCGTTGCTGCAGGCGTCTGCGGGGCATTAGAGGAGAGGGATTTTATCGGAAGCACGCACCGCGGTCATGGGCACCTTGTTTCCAGAGGGGCCGACTTAAATAAAATGATGGCAGAAATTCTCGGTAAGAGAACAGGATATTCGAAAGGAAAAGGCGGATCCATGCATATCATGGCGATGGATAAGGGTATCCTTGGGGCGAACGGAATTGTAGGTGGAGAGATTCCGATTGCGACAGGTTCTGCTTACGCTTCTCTTTATAAAGGTACGGATGAAGTTACTGTATGCTTCTTCGGAGATTCTGCATCCAACGAGGGCACGTTCCATGAGAGTATCAATATGGCTGCAGCATGGAATCTTCCGATCGTGTATGTAGTGGAGAATAATCTGTATGGCATTTCCGTAGATATCCGCCGTGTTACAAAAGAACATCATATTGCAAAGCGCGCGGCCGGATATGGTATCGAGGGTATCACGATCGACGGAAATGACGTATTTAAGGTATATGAGGAAGCAAAGAAAGCGGTCGACAAGGCAAGAAACGGCGGCGGCCCCACAATTATCGAGTGTATGACTTACCGCTGGCAGGGGCACCACGTTGGAGATCCCGGCGTATACAGACCGGATGAGGAAGTGGCAGAGTGGAGAGCAAAAGAGCCGATCGGCAAGCTGGAAGCGATGAATCTTCTGACAGAGGAAGAGATTGCCGAGATCAAAGAGAATGTGGAAAATGAGATTCAGGAAGCGTGCAAATTTGCTGAGGAAAGTCCATATCCGGATGAGGCAGAAGCTTACAATGATGTGTTTGTAGATTAAGGAGGAAAGACAATGAAAAATATAATGTATAGAGATGCTGTTCTGGAAGCACTGGATGAAGAGATGGCAAGGGATGATTCCGTGTTTTGCATGGGTGAGGACGTAGGTATCCTTGGAGGCAATTTTAAATGTACGGTCGGTCTGATGGAAAAATATGGCGATCTGAGATGTAAAGATACTCCGATCTCAGAGGCAGGATTTGTAGGAATGGGCGTCGGCGCAGCGCTGCGCGGGCTTCGCCCGGTCGTAGAGTTGATGTTTGGAGATTTTATGATGGTATGTATGGATCAGATCTGTAACCAGATGGCAAAAATCACATACATGTCCGGCGGGCAGGTAAATGTGCCGATGGTAGTCCGTATGCCAATCGGCGGAGGGCGATCCTCTGCTGCGCAGCATTCCCAGTCTTTCCATGCATGGGCTGCTCATTGTCCCGGTATGAAAGTTGTGGTTCCGTCCACCGGGGCTGAGGCAAAAGGTCTATTAAAGACAGCGATCCGTGATAACAATCCGGTTATGTTCTTTGAACATAAAATGCTTTATACAACAAAATTTGATGTGCCGGAAGATGAGGATTACACGATCCCCTTCGGCAAGGCGAGAATGGTTTCCGAAGGTGATGACATCACCGTTGTTACCAACTCCATCATGACGGTAAAGGCGGAGAAAGCTATTAAAAAATTGCAGAAAGAGGGCGTTTCCGTAGATCATATCGATCTGAGGACCATCGTTCCCCTTGACACGGAGACGATCATCAGATCCGTGAAGAAGACAGGAAAACTGCTGATCGTTGATGAAGGTCATGTATCCTTTGGTATCAGCGGCGAGATCGCTACAAGGATCATGCCGGATGTATTTTATGATCTGGAAGCGCCGGTGAAGAGACTTGGTACGGCAGATGTTCCGCTTCCGTTCAGCCCGGCTCTGGAGTTCCCGCTGATTCCGGATGACAAGAAAATTTATGCGGCAGTCAAAGAGATGTTATAAGAATAGGAGGAAAAAAGAATGGCAGATGTAATCTGTATGCCTAAACTGGGATTTAACATGGATGAAGGACAGCTCGTGCGCTGGTGTAAATCCGTTGGTGAAGAGGTAAAAAAAGGTGAAGTTCTTTTTGAGATAAATACGGACAAGACGACAATGCCGGTGGAGGCAACCGCTGACGGAGTTTTGTTAAAAACAATGCTGGAGGAAAATGAATATGCGGATGTGTTCACTCCGATCGCAGTGGTAGGTGCGGCGGGAGAAGATGCGGATGCAGCGTTGGCGGCTTATGGAGATGGCGATACAAAAGAAATTCCGGGGAAAGAAGAGGCAGAAGTTCAGACATCAGCCGAAAAAGAAGCAGAAGCGCCTGCTGCGCCGGTTGATATGAAAGAGTTAAAACTGACCCCGAAAGCAAAGAAACTGGTGAAAGAGGAAGGAATTGATCCGGCTTCCTTAAAAGATATAAAAGGAACCGGTTTTCAGGGCGGGATCACCGCAAAGGATATCAAGGCGTCACCTCTGGCGAGAAAACTGGCTGAGAAGATGGGAGTAGACCTGAGCACGGTTACGGGCAGCGGCGTTAAGGGCAAGATCATGAAAGCGGATGTTGAGAATACAAAAGCGGCGGCGCCGGCTCCGGCAGCAGAGACGGAAGATAAGAAAATCCTTTCCACCGTACCATACAAAGGCGTGCGCAAGATCATCGGTGACAAACTGGCTGAGAGCAAATTTACGGCTCCGCATCTGTATTTCACCGACGCCGTGGATACAACCAATATGACGGCGTTCCGCAAACAGATGAATGAAGTGTCCGACAGAAAGATAACCGTGTCAGATATCCTGGTTTATGCGGCGAGCAAAGCGTTACAGAAATTCCCGGGGATCAATAGTTCCTTGGTAGATGGAAATATTGTTACCTATAAGAGCACAAATATCGGTGTGGCTGTGGCGGGAGATAATGGCCTGATCGTACCGGTGATCAAAAATGTACAGGAAAAAACCTTAACTACAGTATCAGAGGAAAACAGAGATCTGGTTGACCGTGCAAAAGAAGGGCGTTTGAGCCAGGAAGAATATAATGGCGGTACGTTCTCTATTTCCAATCTTGGCATGTTTGGAATCGGCAATTTTACAGCTATCATTAACCCGCCAGAGGCAGCAATTCTGGGAGTAAGTTCCGTGCGCAAGACTCCGGTTGTCATTGAGGAGGACGGTGAAGATAAAATCGTCATCCGTCCAATGATGAATATCCAGCTTTCTGTGGACCACAGGCTGATTGACGGCTTACTGGCAGCTCAATTTGTATCCTATCTCAAGGAACTGTTGGAAAATCCGCTGAAAATTTTACTGTAGGAGGAACTGACATGGCAGAAGTGTTTGATTATGAAGTAATTGTCATCGGCGCAGGTCCGGGAGGATACGAGACGGCGATCAAATCAGCTCAAAGAGGAAAGAAGACCGCAATTGTTGAGGATAAACATTTTGGCGGTGTATGTCTGAACGAGGGATGTATCCCGACAAAGACGTTAGTGCGCACCGCAAATCTGTATACCGAGATGAGAGAGGCAGAGAAATATGCCATTCTGGGCGTAGACCCGGCACAGATCAAGGTGGACATGGCAAAGCTGCAGCAGAGAAAACAGGGAGTGGTGAGCACGCTGGTAAACGGCGTACAGGCTCTGCTGCGGGGAAATAAAGTATCTATTATAAATGGACATGCATCTTTCAAAGATGTGCACACGATTATTGTAGGAGATAAAGAATACACTTCCGAATATTTTATCATCGCAACAGGCTCGAATACTTTTATGCCTCCTTTCATTCCATTGGAGGGAGATACGAATGTGATTACCAGTAAGGAAGCGCTGGATATGGATCGGCTTCCGGAATCGATCGCGATCATCGGCGGCGGTGTGATCGGAATTGAGTTTGCACATGTATTTTCACATCTGGGCACAAAGGTGACCGTTTTAGAACTCATGGATCATATTTTGCCGATGGTGGACGAGGAAGTTTCCGACATGGTAAAAAAACGGATGGAGAAAAACGGCGTTGTATTTTATAACGGAGCAAAGGTAAAAAAAGTTCAGGATAAGAGTGTCGTTTACGAATATGCGGGCGAAGAAAAATCAGTGGAGGCAGAAGTTGTTTTGATGGCAGTGGGACGTGTCGCAAACACGGATGGGCTGAATGTGGAAGCAATTGGCGTGGAGTTTGAGAAAAAAGCGATCAAGACAGATGGGCATTTACAGACAAATATCCCCAATATCTATGCGATCGGTGATGTAAACGGAAAAGTAATGCTCGCACATACGGCTTCCCATGAAGGGTTTGTGGCAGTGGCGAATATTTGTGGGGAAGAACATGTGATGGATTACGGCCATATACCGTCCTGCATTTATCTGGATCCGGAGGTGGCATGCATCGGTATGACAGAGAAACAGGCGAAAGAGAATGGATATGATATTCAGGTCGGCAGGTTCCCGATGATGGCAAACGGCAAATCTCTGGTGGAAGGCGACACGGACGGAATCGTAAAGGTAATTCTTGACAAAGAGCTGGGAGAGATTCTCGGCGTCCATTTATATGGAAAACATGTGACAGATATGATCGGTGAGATTTCCGTTGCAATGAACCTGGAGTCCACTGCGGAGGAAGTGATCGGTGCGATCCATCCGCATCCGACTGTATCTGAAGCATTACCGGAAGCATTTATGGCAGCGTTTTATGGAAGAGCAATTAATTGCTGATAAAGGAGAGTTTTGATGAAAGAATTAATGGTAAAGCCGGACATTTATAAATATAGTACGGCAAAGGAATTTGCGGAAGAGTTTAAGATCGGAGCAGGAGATCTGATTTTGACAAACGAGTACATCTATCAGCCGTATTTTGGCGGCCTGGATTTGGAATGTGATGTGATTTTTCAGGAAAAATATGGGGCAGGTGAGCCGTCGGACGACATGGTGGAGGCGATATATCGGGACATTCACGGGGTTCATAAGAGAGTCATTGCCATCGGAGGAGGAACCGTCATCGACATTGCAAAACTGTTTGTATTAAAAGAGGTATCTCCGGTACTTGACCTGTATGATGGAAAAATCCCACCGGTCAAAGACAAAGAACTGGTACTGGTTCCGACGACCTGCGGTACGGGCAGTGAAGTGACCAATATATCGATTCTGGCGCTGAACAGCCGGGGAACAAAAAAAGGGCTTGCGGTGGATGAGATGTATGCGGACAGCGCGGCGCTTGTTCCGCAGCTGCTCGAGGGGCTTCCTTTCAGCGTATTTGCTACAAGTTCCATTGACGCCCTGATCCATGCGATAGAGTCCAGCCTTTCCCCGAAGGGAAATGAAACGACAAGAATGTTCGGTTACAAGGCGATTGACATGATCTTAAACGGCTATATGGAAATTGCAAAAAATGGAAAAGAGGCGCGTATTCCGCTTCTGGAACAATTTTTGATGGCAAGCAATTATGCCGGTATTGCTTTCGGAAATGCGGGCTGCGCAGCAGTCCATGCAATGAGCTATCCGCTGGGAGCCACCTATCATGTTGCACACGGCGAGGCAAATTATGCAATGTTTACAGGCGTCATGAAAAATTATATGGAATTAAAGACGGACGGCGAGATTGAGGTACTCAATAAATTTATTGCCGATATCCTGGGATGCAGTCCGGCGGATGTATATGAGGAATTAGAGAAACTGTTGAATATTATGATTCAGAAAAAACCGTTACATGAGTATGGTATGAAGGAAGAAGAAATCATAGAATTTACGGATTCTGTGATAGAAAACCAGCAGCGTCTGCTTGGGAACAATTTTGTGGAGCTTGATCGTGACAGAATGATCAAAATCTACAGAGAATTATATTAGTTAACTACTGTTATAGCTATATTTTTTAACCCTCTAAATGCCGGACCGTCATGCAGAGGCGGTCCGGCAGACCTAAAGATTATGAGAACAGGAGAAGAGTGCAGGTATGGCGGAGATAGTGTTACCGAAATTAAGTAAAGATATGACAGGCGGAGTGATTGTCAATTGGCATAAAAACCCGGGAGATTCTTTTTCGGAGGGGGAACCTCTCTTTGAAGTGGAAACGAGTAAGGTGATCTGCGAAGTGGAAGCAAAGGGAAACGGTACTGTAAAAGATATATTATATGAAGAGGGAAGTAACGTTGCAGTTGGTGAAGCTGTAATGATCGTAGATATGGAGGAGAGAAAATAATGTCGGCCACAAATAGATTACCCTCATGGTTCAAAGTATCTTACAATGAATCGGCAGTAAAAAAAATGACAGCGGTTATGGATTCCCTGTCATTAAATACTGTCTGCAGGGAAGCTGACTGCCCGAATATGGGGGAATGCTATAAGAGGAAGACAGCCACATTTATGATCCTTGGAAGCCGCTGCACCAGACATTGCCGGTTCTGCAATGTCTCTCATGGGACGGCGGAGCCGGTGGACGAAATGGAACCGCAGCATTTGGCAGAGGCTGTGGAGAAGCTCGGACTGAAACATGCGGTTATTACCTGTGTGACACGAGATGACCTTGCGGATTATGGGGCAAATCAGTTTGCCAGTGTGATTTATGAGATCAGAAAACGGACGCCGGATACTACGGTAGAGGTATTGATATCTGATTTCGGAGGAAAAAAGGAAAATCTGGATATTGTTATCGAGGCTCATCCGGATATTCTGAATCACAACGTGGAGACTGTTCCGCGGCTGTATGGACAGGTCCGTCCGGAAGCGGAATATGACAGGTCACTGTTTGTTTTGAAATATGTAAAAGAAAAAGCGCCGGATATCCTGACGAAAACGGGGATTATGGTGGGACTGGGCGAGACAAAAGACCAGGTTATCCAGGTGATGCAGGATGTAAAAAAGATTCATTGTGATATTTTTACGATCGGACAGTATACGCAGCCGTCGGGACTGCACTATCCGATGAAAGAATTTGTACACCCCGATGTGTTTGGCGAATATGCCATGGCAGGAAAAGAGATAGGAATTCCCTTTGTTTTTTCCGGACCGAAAGTAAGAAGCTCTTATCATGCGGGGGAAGTGTTTGAAAAGGTGAAATAGAATTATGTTATGGATAGATACGGGGTCGAAAGATGTTTTTTATAATTTTGCATTGGAATATTATCTGGCGACAGAAAAGCAGTTTGCAGAGCCGGTCTTTCTGATATGGCAGACAACGCCCACATTGATGGTTGGCAGGTATCAGAATGTTTTTGAGGAGATAAATCTGCTCTATGTCATGGGCAAGCATAATACGGTTGTGAGACGGATGTCAGGCGGGGGAACAATCTATACGGACGAGCAGGTATTCCAGTATTCTTTTATCGCTCCCCGAAGCGGCAGTGAGATAGAGTTTCTCTTCTATACAAAGCCGATTATCAACGCATTGAATCAGATGGGGATTCCGGCAGAATTCAATAATCGGAATGATCTGATGATCGGAGGACGCAAGGTGTCCGGGACGGCGCAGTACAATGCGAAGGGGTACACAGTCCATCATGGCTCTGTACTGTACGATGTAGATGTGGAGGAACTGGAGCATTGTCTGCATGTGGATGCGGAAAAGATTATATCGAAAGGGATTAAGTCCGTACGTGAACGTGTTGTGAATCTGAAAAATTACATCCCGGGAAAAAAGGATGTGACACAGTTTATGGGAGAACTTAAGGGATATGTTCTGGGAACCGAAATAAAGGAGTATCAATTGACAGAAGGGGAAAAATGCAGGATTGCGGAGATTGCGGACGCAAAGTTTCGCGGATGGGACTGGAATTTTGGAAATTCTCCGAAATGTGATCTGGTAAAGAGCAGGAGGCTGGATGGCGGTAAGGTCGAATTTCATCTGTCCATAGAAAATGGGGAGATACGGGATTGCGTGATAACGGGGGACTTTTTCTCCGGGAAAGATCTGTCTGCGCTGTCAAAAACTTTGTGTGGCTGCAGACTGGACAGAAAGGACCTTCAGGAACGTCTGGAAGGTGTGGATGTGACTTCTTTCTTTTATCATATTTCAAATGACGCGATCCTGGATATTTTGGCAGGGTAGGGAACCGTTGTTTGCGGAAGGTGAAAAGAAATGAAATTCATACTGGGAAAACGTAGGGACGCCGCCTACAATCTGGCAATGGAAGAGTATGTTCTGGAAAACTGCCGGGATGACGATTACTTTATTTTGTGGGTAAATGAACCAAGTATTATAATAGGGAAGTTTCAAAATGTTTATCAGGAGATAGATGTGAGGGAGGCCTTTTTGCAGAAGATTCCGGTATACCGCAGAAATTCCGGAGGGGGATGTGTATATCACGATGAAGGGAATTTAAACTTTTCCTTTATCACAGACTGGAAGATGGAGGAGAATACCTATAGCCGTTTCCTTGATCTGATCATTGCCGTACTCAGGGAATATAATATTCCTGTATGTCAGACCGGAATCTGCAATCTGTCCCTGGAGGGGAAAAAGATATCAGGAAACGCCCAGACTATATATAAGAAAAGAATCCTGCATCATGGGACATTGCTTTTTGACGCAGATTTATGCAGGATAAGAGGCGTCATAAGACCGGATTATAAGCATTATATTTCAAAGGCAATGAGATCGGTAAATATGCCGGTGATGAATCTCAGCGATTACAGAGGATGCACATTTGGGAGCATGGAAGAACTGAAGCAGTGTATTCTGAAAGGAATAGGATATCGTCCGGAATATGAGTTTAACATTCCGCCGGAGGCCGGACAGCAGATTGAAGAGGCCAGAAGAACAAAATATAGTTCCTGGGAATGGAATTATGCAAAAACAGCCAATTTTGAGTATAACAGGCATTTCCATGAACCATGTGGAAAGGTCAGATATAAAGTGGAAAATGGAATTTTGAAAGAACTCCGGATAGAGCATGAGCGGCTTCCGGAAAGAGACGCGGAGTTTATAGCCGGAGTGTTATTGCGGAGACGCTTTTATTATCCGGAAGTGCATGAATTGTTAAAATTATATGGAGATTCGGGGCAAATCATCGAGAATATATTATTTTGAGGCAGGAAACCGGGAAATGAAGAGACTTTCGTATGAGAGGAATTCATTTCCCGGTTATTCTATTTGGATGAAAGAGATCTTTATAGTAATAAAATAAAAATTATAGCTAAATATTGCATAATTCTATTGAAATTGGAAAAGAAATGAAGTAGAATGAGTGCAATGTGTTAATTTAATAACAATCTCAAGGAGGTATCAGGCAATATGGCAGAATGTTTGGCGTTGAAGCGTATCAGCCGACTGCTGGATGAAGGCAGTTTTGTGGAAGTTGGCGCAGCAGTTTCAGCCCGTATCACAGACTTTACATTGAAGAATCAGGCTGAACCGTCCGACGGTGTGATCACCGGTTATGGTCAGATCGAGGGCAACCCGGTCTTTGTTTACAGCCAGAATCGGGATGTTTTAAACGGTACGATGGGCGAGATGCACGCAAAGAAAATTGCAGATTTATATGATCTGGCAGCGAAAACAGGGGCTCCGGTCATCGGGCTGTTAGACTGCGGCGGATTTCGTCTTCAGGAATCAGTGGATGCGCTGGATGGGTTCGGTAAAATTCTTGCAAAGCAGGTAGAATACGCAGACCGTGTAACCCAGATCAGTGGAATTTTTGGAAATTGTGCGGGAGGAATGACAGTGATCCCGGCATTGAGCGATTTTGCATTTATGACAAAGGATGCTCAGATGTTCGTAAATGCTCCTCATACTCTTTTGGATAATGCAGATCTTGCACGGAATTTTGTGGCGGGAACTTATCAAAATGAGGTATCCGGACAGGCAGAGGCACTAGAGACAGAGGAAGAGGCGCTGGAGAAGATCCGCGAGCTGGTGCTGATGCTGGAAGATGATGACTACGGATGCTGCGGCGAGGATGAGCTGAACCGCCATGTGTCTGAGAAAACTGCGGAGCTTCAGGATACACGCGCACTCCTGGGAGAATGCGCAGATGATAAATTTGTGGAAATCCGTCCGGCTTATCATCCGGAGATGGTGACAGGATTCCTGAAACTGAACGGGATCCGGGTCGGCGTAGTCGGAAATGCTTCCGCTCTGTATGATGAGAGCGGAGAAAAGACAGCGGAGCTGTCAAAGGGACTGACGGCAGGGGGATGTGAGAAAGCGGCAGAATTTATTGATTTTTGCAGCATCCGTGAAATCCCTGTTCTCACCGTGACAGCGGCAGACGGATTTGAGGCTGTGGAGAGCACGGAAAGGGATATGCCAAAGGCAATCGGCCGTCTTGTAAAGTCATTGCAGGAATGCTGGAGCGCTAAAGTAAATCTGATCATCGGCGATACTTATGGCAGCGCCTATGTGGCAATGAATGCAAAAGCAATCAGCGGCGCGGACGTGGTATTTGCATGGGAGAATGTAAAGATTGGAATGATGGAAGCAGAGAAGGCGGCAAATATTCTGTTTGCGGATGAAGAATCCGCTGCAAAGGAGCGCCAGGCTTCTGCTTATGAGGCACGCCAGAATTCGGTATATTCTGCAGCAGCCAGAGGCAGCGTGGATACAGTTATCGCCCCGAAGGATACGAGAAAGCATTTGATCATGGCATTTTCCATGCTGTAGGCAGAAAGGAAGATAGTGGAAATGAAAGAGCTTTTGATAGAGGCAGGATTTAATACGATCCTTGGTATGGGAACCGTATTTATAATGCTGATAGTTATGGCATTGATCATCTACTGTTTTCGGATCATTCCGGTGATTCAGAAAAAATTTGCAAAAAAGGAAGAGGTTTTGGATGCAGCCCCGGTAAAGGCTCCTGTGGCGGAACCGGTTTTTGCAGTGGATGAGACAGACGATCTGGAACTGGCGGCAGTGATAGCGGCGGCGATCGCGGCAAGTGAGCAGATACCTGTGGACAGTTTCAGAGTTCGGACAATAAAGAGACGCAAATAAGGAGGATTTCGGAAATGAAGAGTTATACCATTACGGTAAATGGAAAAGTATATGATGTAACAGTTGAGGAAAATACAAACGGCGCGCCGGCATCTGCACCCGCAGCGCCCACACCGAGAGCGGCAGCGCCTGCACCGAAACCGGCGGCAGCGGGCAGTGTAGCTATTACAGCCGGCGCAGCAGGTAAAGTAGTAGATATTGTGGCATCCGTAGGAGCAAGCGTAAAAGCCGGAGATCCGGTCGTGATCCTGGAGATCATGAAGATGGAGACCCCGGTTGTGGCGTCCGCAGACGGAACCATCGCAAGCATCGAGGTGACAAAGGGCGAGAGCGTGGAATCCGGAGCAGTTTTGGCAACTATGAATTAAATGAGCGTAGGCTCACCAATAGAAACCTGTGATTGGTGAGAGATGAAGTGTGACCGTGACCTGCGGGATCATGGTCCAGTTATGGAGGTTGACATGGGTAATCTTGCAGAAACCATAGGAAATCTGCTTCATCAGACAGCTTTCGCTAACCTTACATGGGGAAACTACCTGATGATCGCAGTTGCCTGTGTATTCTTATATTTGGCAATTAAAAAGGGCTATGAGCCTTTGCTGCTTGTGCCGATCGCGTTTGGTATGCTTCTGGTCAATATTTATCCGGATATTATGCTGGCGGCAGAGGATGCGGAAAACGGCGTGGGCGGACTTTTGCACTATTTCTTCTTGTTGGATGAGTGGTCTATCCTGCCATCCCTGATTTTTCTCGGGGTAGGCGCGTTGACGGATTTCCGTCCGCTGATCGCGAATCCGATCAGTTTCCTGTTGGGAGCTGCGGCGCAGTTTGGTATTTTTACCGCATATCTGCTGGCAATCGTATTTGGATTTTCCGGCGAAGCGGCGGCGGCAGTGTCCATTATCGGAGGTGCGGACGGACCGACCTCAATTTTCCTTGCAGGGAAACTGCATCAAAATGATCTGATGGGACCGATTGCGGTGGCGGCATATTCTTATATGTCACTGGTTCCGATCATTCAGCCGCCGATCATGAAATTACTGACAACGAAAAAAGAACGTTCTATCCACATGGACCAGCTTCGCGAGGTGTCCAGGCTGGAGGCGATTCTGTTCCCGATCGTTGTTACGATCATTGTTTGTCTGATACTTCCGACAACGGCGCCGCTGGTAGGTATGCTGATGCTTGGAAATCTGTTCAGAGAGTGCGGCGTGGTAAAACAGCTTTCCGAGACAGCGTCCAACGCTTTGATGTATATCGTTGTTATCCTGCTTGGTACTTCTGTCGGCGCGTCCACAAGCGCGGAAGCATTTTTGAAAGTAAGTACACTGAAAATTGTTGTTCTCGGATTAG
>CAZJSI010000085.1:0-12601 GCA_964548675.1 uncultured Eubacterium sp.
GGCCGAGCAAAGCGGGTGTCATTGCGCTGACACAGCTTGCTGCCCTGGAAAATGCAAAAGCGGGTATCCGGGTAAATGTGGTATGTCCGGGACCAACGACAGGAACAAAGTTGATGAGTAATACTCTTTCTTCAAATCCAAAAGAAGAGGATTTGTTGAAAGAACACGTGATTCCGATGGGAAAACTGGGTGAGACCCGAGATGTGGCAAGAGCGGTTGTGTGGCTTTGTTCTGACTTGTCAGGACATACGACAGGACAGTCATTTTGCGTTGATGGCGGTATGCATATTGCATAAACGAATAAAAAATTGTCGGACTGTATTTTTATATTTCCCTCTTGTCGATTGGAGGGTTTTAGGTTATGATATCAGACGGGAGAATTTCTCCCGTCTGATGTGCATTTTGCGCAAATGAGACAGAATGGAGAATATAGTCATGAAATGGAATAAATATACGATCGAGACAACGACGGCAGCCGAGGATTTTATCAGCAGTATGCTTGCAGATCTGGGTATCGAGGGGATTGAGGTGGAAGATAATGTGCCCCTGTCTGCATCTGATACATCTAAGATGTTTATCGATATTTTGCCGGAGCTTCCGCCGGATGAGGGAGTCGGTTATGTCAGCTTTTATCTGGATTCGGAGGAAGACCATACGGAAAAACTGAATCAGGTGAAGGAAGGGCTCGAGGAACTCCGTTTATTCGTGGAAGTCGGAAAGGGGACCATTTCAGAGAGCCAGACGGAAGATGTAGATTGGATAAACAATTGGAAAGAATTTTTCCATTCTTTTACGATAGATGATATTTTGATCAAACCGACATGGGAGGAGTTAGATGCTGCGGATGAGGACAAGATCCTGATCGAGATTGATCCGGGCATCTCCTTTGGAACGGGTAAACACGAGACGACGCAGCTTTGTATCCGCCAGCTTCGAAAATATATGGAGCAGGGGGATGAGGTGCTGGATGTGGGCTGCGGCAGCGGGATTTTATCCATTGTCAGCCTGAAGCTTGGAGCGGGTCATCTGACCGGAACCGATATCGACGATGATTGTATTACATCCACATATGAAAATTTTGCGGTAAATAAGCTGAGCAGAGATCAGGGCGATTTTTATGTAGGTAATCTGATCGATGATGCGGAATTACAGAAAAAAGTCGGTGAGGAAAAATATGATATCGTAGTTGCCAATATTTTGGCGGACGTGATCATCCCGATGGCGCCGGTGATTCCGGCACGCCTGAAAAAGGGCGGCGTGTTTATCACCTCCGGAATTATCGATTTTAAGGAAAATGAAGTGCGGGAAGCGATCGAAACGGCGGGTATGGAAATATTGGAGATTACTCACCAGGGTGAGTGGGTAAGCATTACGGCAAAAAGAAATTAGGAAAAGCAGATGCAGTGTATTTACTGTGACGGAGGAATTTATGCATCAGTTTTTTATAGATGACAGTCAGATTGGAAAAGAATATATAACGATCACGGGAAGCGATGTTAATCACATCAAAAATGTACTCCGCATGAAAACCGGAGAGAAGATCCGGGTCAGCAGCACTTCCGGCCAGGATTTTTACTGCGAGATAGCGGAAGTGGCGGATGAGTTTGTGCAGGCAGATATTCTGAATGAGGCAGCGAGCACAGAGCTTCCGTCGACAATATATCTGTTTCAGGCACTGCCAAAGGGCGACCGGATGGAGTATGTCATTCAGAAAGCGGTAGAACTGGGCGTTTATGAGATCATCCCCGTATCTATGAAATATTGTGTAGTTAAGCTGGATGAAAAGAAAGCGGCAAATAAAGTCAAACGTTGGCAGGCCATCAGCGAAAGCGCTGCAAAGCAGTCAAAACGGAGCATGATTCCACGGATTCATCCGGTTATGAACTTCAAGGAGGCTGTGTCTTATGCCGGAACATGCGATTTATGTCTGGTACCTTATGAGAATGAACGGGGAATGTCGGCAACTGCGCAGGCTTTAAAAAAAGTGATTCCGGGAGCATCCGTCAGTGTCCTGATCGGACCGGAAGGCGGATTTGCCGATGAGGAGATTGAGGCAGTTCGCGGTGACATGGAGATTTTGTCCCTGGGAAAACGGATTCTGCGCACGGATACAGCTGCAATCTGTACCATGTCCATGCTGATGTTGGAACTGGAGCAGAAGATGGAGGAAGATTGAGATGGAAGCATATTTGGACAATTCGGCGACAACCTGCTGTTCCCAGACAGCAAAGAATATGATGGTTCGGGCGTTGACGGAGGATTATGGGAATCCGTCGTCCATGCACATGAAAGGTGTGGAGGCGGAAAAGTATGTAAAAGAGGCCGCATCTGTCATAGCGAAGACACTCCGATGTCAGGATAAGGAGATTTATTTTACATCCGGAGGAACAGAATCCAACAATCTGGCGATCATCGGTACAGCCATGGCAAATCAGCGCGCCGGAAAGCATATCATTACGACCCGGGTGGAACATGCCTCAGTAAAAAATACGATGCGCTTTCTGGAGGATGAAGGATTTGAGATCACATTTTTACAGGTGGATAAAAATGGAGTGATCAGCCTGGAAGAGCTGGCACAGAGTATCCGGGAAGACACAATCCTTGTGTCAATTATGATGGTGAATAATGAGATCGGGGCGTTGGAGCCGATTGAGGCAGCCGGAAAGCTGATCCATGAAAAAAATCCGAATACGCTATTTCATGTAGACGCCATTCAGGCTTATGGCAAATTTAAAATTGTGCCAAAAAAGATGGGAATTGATCTGCTCTCGGTCAGCGGACACAAGATCCATGGCCCAAAGGGAGTAGGTTTCCTATATATAAAAGAAAAAACGAAGATCAAACCAATCTCCTTTGGCGGCGGCCAGCAGAAAGGAATGCGTTCCGGTACGATCAACGTTCCGGGGATCGCCGGGCTGGGCGCAGCGGCGAAGGAAGCATATGAGGATCTGGATGGAAAAATGGAGCGTCTCTATGAATTAAAGGCCTATTTTGCAGATAAGCTCGCCGGTCTTGAAAATGTCAAAATAAACGGGAAGACGGATCATGACAGTGCGCCCCATATTTTGAGCGCAAGTTTTATTGGCGTCCGCAGTGAGGTGCTGCTTCATGCATTGGAGGACCGCCGGATTTACGTATCGGCGGGAAGTGCATGTTCTTCCAATCATCCGTCCTACAGCAGTACTTTGCAGAGCATCGGTTTGAAACTGGAGCAGCAGGAATCCACACTGCGTTTCAGCTTCAGTGTGCATACTACAAAGGAAGAGTTGGATTACACATATTCAGTATTGGAGGAAATTCTGCCAATGCTGCGCAGATATACACGACATTAAGAGGAGGATACAGATGTTTCAGTCATTTTTGATAAAATATGGTGAAATAGGCATTAAGGGAAAAAACCGCTATGTGTTTGAGGAAGCCCTGATGAAACAGATCAGCCATGCATTAAAACCAGTGGAGGGCGAATTTGAAGTGACGCGGGAGCAGGGAAGAATCTATGTGGATGCTCTCGGAGATTATGATTATGACGATGCAGTGCTTGCCATGTCCAGGGTATTCGGTATCGTGGGCATCTGCCCGATGGTGAGAGTGGAGGATCAGGGATTTGAACAGCTTGCAAAAGATGTGATCAGATATCTGGATGATGTTTACCCGGATAAAAATAAAACATTTAAAGTAAACTCCAGGAGAGCAAGAAAGAATTTCCCTTTAAATTCCCAGGAGATCAACGCAGAATTGGGAGGGATGATCCTGGACGCTTATCCGGAGATGAGCGTAGATGTCCACAACCCGGATATTATGCTGAATGTTGAGATCCGCAGTATGATCAATATTTATTCCATTATCATTCCGGGACCGGGCGGTATGCCGGTGGGAACCAGCGGGAAAGCAATGCTTCTTCTTTCCGGCGGTATTGACAGCCCTGTTGCCGGATATATGATCGCAAAACGCGGAGTTACGATAGAGGCGACTTATTTCCATGCACCGCCATATACGAGCGAGCGTGCAAAACAGAAAGTAGTGGATCTGGCAAAGATCGTAGCCCGTTACAGCGGCCCGATCAAATTGAATGTTGTGAACTTTACGGACATCCAGCTCTATATTTATGATAAGTGCCCGCATGATGAACTTACTATCATTATGCGACGTTATATGATGAAGATCGCGGAACATTTCGCAAAAGAAAGCGGTTGTCTCGGATTGATCACGGGAGAGAGCATCGGCCAGGTGGCGAGCCAGACTATGCAGTCCCTGGCGGCGACAAATGAAGTGTGTACGCTTCCGGTTTACCGTCCGTTGATCGGATTCGATAAAAATGATATTATAGCGGTTTCGGAAAAAATTGAGACTTATGAGACATCGATCCAGCCGTTTGAGGATTGCTGTACGATCTTTGTGGCAAAACATCCGGTGACAAAACCGAATTTGAATATTATCAAACGTTCAGAGAGAAACTTAAGCGAAAAGATCGATGAACTGATGGATACGGCAATCAGGACAACGGAGACAATTCTGGTAGAGGCGGAATAAGAGAAGCGCTTTCATTTTTGTTGACCGGGATGAAGAAAAGCGGGTCATATCAGATGAGCAGGCATAAATTTACCCGCATCGGGAAAATCCGGATGCGGGCAGATTTGTCTGAGCATTAAACGAGATACGGTTTTAAAACTTCCATGATCTCAGTTAAATTAGCATCACTTGCATGTATTGCAAGGTCAATCGGTTTTGAAAGATCCAGACTGAAGATACCCATGATTGATTTTGCATCGATGACGTATCTCCCTGAGATCAGGTCAAAATCAAAATTGAACTGTGTGATAGCATTGACAAAACTTTTTACCTTGTCAATAGAATTTAATGAAATTTGAACTGTTTTCATAAGAGCCCTCCTTATAAAAAATATTAATTCTGGTAATTATAGTAACTTTTCTCCGCTGAAAAGTCAATATGCAACAAGGAGTTTTAAGAATGAAAAAAGCAGCATTGCACAGCCTTGGCTGTAAAGTAAATTCATATGAGACGGAAGCCATGCAGCAGATGCTTGTCCGGGCGGGATATGAAATCGTGCCTTTTGGAGAGGAGGCGGACCTGTATGTCATCAATACCTGTTCTGTGACAAATATTGCGGATCGCAAATCCCGTCAGATGATACACAAAGCCCGGAAAATGAATCCGGACGCCATCGTGGTGGCGGCGGGCTGCTATGTGCAGACTTCCACGGAGCAGGTGAAGAAAGACAATTCCATTGATATTATAGTCGGCAATAACAAAAAACAGGATCTGTTGGAACTGGTGGCAGCCTATGAGAGAGAACACCGGAGGGAAGAGGAAGTCTTAGATATCAATAAACCTCATCAACCATACGAAGAACTGAAGGTCAGTCATCCTACAGAGCATACGAGGGCGTTTTTGAAAGTACAGGACGGATGTAATCAGTTTTGCAGCTATTGCATAATCCCTTATGCCCGGGGAAGAGTGCGCAGCCGCAGGCTTGAGGATGTGGTAAATGAGACGAAGGAACTGGCGGAAAACGGGTTTCAGGAGATTGTTCTGACGGGAATTCATCTGAGCTCCTATGGGATCGATCTGGGCTGCAGTCTGTTGGATCTGATTCGCAGTATTCATGAGATTGACGGCGTCCGGCGTATTCGTCTGGGATCTCTGGAACCGGGAATCATCACCAGGGAATTTGTGGAAGAACTGGTAAAATTAAAAAAGGTATGTCCTCATTTTCATCTTTCGCTGCAGAGTGGAAGCGGGACGGTTTTAAAACGGATGAACCGCAGATATACGCCGGAAGAATATCTGGAAAAATGCCGGCTTTTGCGGGAATACTATGAACATCCGGCGCTTACTACGGATGTGATCGTGGGTTTCCCGGGGGAGACAGAGGAAGAATTTCGGGAGACATGTGATTTTGTGAAAAAAGTTTCGTTTTATGAGATCCATGTATTTAAGTATTCTAAACGGAATGGCACTGCAGCTGCGTCCATGCCGGGACAGATACCTGAGAGCGTCAAAGGGGAGCGCAGCGGCATTTTGATAAAGATTGCCGGAGAACTGAAAGAACAATTTGTGAAGTGGTATGAAGGAAAGCAGGTTTCAGTGTTATTTGAGGAACCGGTTGCTGTAGATGGAGTGAGATATTACGAGGGTTTTACTCCGGAATATGTAAAAGTATGGCATAAAACAGATGAAAATCTGGGAAACCGTATAATGGAGGTTGAATTTTTCCGGATTTTATATTAGAATAAATGATATTAGGTTAATTATTTTTTAATCGTAGAATGAGGGGACAGCTATGCAGGACTTAAGCAGTACACAATATTTTAAAGTGGAGAAAGCACCGGAATTGAAAGTCGGTGATGTTCTCGAGATCGTTTATAAGGCAATGGCAGAGAAAGGATATAATCCGATCAACCAGATTGTCGGTTATATTATGTCAGGAGATCCTACATACATTACCAGTTATAAAAATGCCCGCAGCCTGATCATGAAAGTGGAGCGGGACGAGCTGGTGGAGGAAGTATTGAAGGATTATGTAAAAAAACACTCCTGGGAATAGAGGAATACGATGAGAATAATGGGTCTTGATTTCGGTTCCAAAACAGTTGGGGTTGCGGTCAGTGACCCTTTGTTTCTGACTGCTCAGGGAATGGAGATCATTCGGAGAAAGTCACCAAATAAACTGCGTCAGACACTGGCGCGTATAGATGAGTTATGTGCGGAATACGAAGTAGAAAAAATAATTCTTGGATTTCCGAAGAATATGAATAACACGATCGGGGAACGCTGTGAAAAAACACTGGAATTTAAAGAAATGCTGGAAAAGCGGACCGGTCTTGAAGTTATACTTTGGGATGAGCGTCTCACTACTGTGGAAGCGGATCGGACAATGATGGAAGCCGGTATCCGCAGGGAGGACAGAAAGCAGTACGTCGATAAGCTTGCTGCTGTTTTTATATTGCAGGGTTATCTGGACCATTTGCAGGGATAGCGTTGTATCGGGAAGGAAACAAAAACATCATGGAAAAAATCATTTTTAGAGATTCGGAAAATCAGGATGAATTAGAAGTATACGTTTTAGAACAGACATGTATTAACGGGATCACTTATCTTCTTGTGACTGAGGAGGAAGAGGAGGATTCTGTTGCGTACATTTTGAAAGAGATACTGACGGAAAATGATGAAGTGGTCTATGCAATGGTGGAGGATGATGTGGAGATGAACGCTATCTCCAAAGTCTTTGCAGAGATGCTTGACGATGTGGATATCGAATGTTAGCGGCTGGTGGAGGACCTGCCGCACCAGAAAATGAGATGAACGGAAAAAAGAAAGTTTGGAGGTGTATTTTTTGTCAAAAACAAAAAATTCAAAATTGCGTATCATTCCCCTTGGCGGCCTGGAAGCCATCGGGATGAATATTACTGCCTTCGAGTATGAGGACAGTATTATTGTTGTGGACTGCGGCCTGGCGTTTCCGGAGGATGATATGTATGGTATCGACCTTTGCATACCGGATATCACATATTTGCAGGAAAATGTGGATCGTGTAAAGGGATTTTTTATTACCCACGGACATGAGGATCATATTGGAGCCCTGCCATATGTGCTGCGGGAGATCAATGTGCCGATTTATGCGACAAAGCTGACGATCGGTATTATTGACCACAAGTTGGCCGAACACAATATGCTGTCGAAGGTGAAGCGGAAAGTAGTGAGGTACGGACAGCATATCAATCTAGGGTGCTTCCGCGTGGAATTTATCAAGACAAATCACAGTATTCAGGATGCGGCGGCACTGGCGATTTATTCTCCGGCAGGAACCGTGGTTCATACCGGAGATTTCAAAGTAGATTATACGCCTGTGTATGGCGATGCCATTGATCTGCAGCGTTTCGGAGAGATCGGTAAAAAAGGCGTGCTTGCGCTGATGTGCGACAGTACAAATGCGGAACGTCCCGGATTTACCATGTCTGAGAGAAAAGTGGGGAAAACATTTGAGAGTATTTTCAGCGACCATACCCACCAGAGGATTATCGTCGCGACTTTTGCTTCCAATGTGGACCGCGTGCAGCAGATTATTAATACTGCATATAAGTTCGGCAGAAAAGTAGTAGTGGAAGGCCGGAGCATGGTAAATATTATTTCCATTGCTTCTGAACTCGGATATTTGAATATTCCGGATAATACGTTGATCGATGTTGAACAGCTGAAAAATTTTCCGGACGAGAAGACGGTGCTTATCACTACAGGAAGTCAGGGTGAGCCGCTGGCTGCTCTGTCCCGTATGGCAAACGGCGTTCACCGGAAGGTGAAGATCCAGCCGAATGATCTGATCGTATTCAGTTCGAATCCGATACCGGGGAACGAAAAGGCTGTTTCAAAAATTATTAATGACCTGTACCGGCAGAGTGCGGATGTTATTTTTCAGGATACTCATGTATCCGGCCATGCATGTCAGGAAGAGATCAAACTGATCTACTCTCTGCTGCATCCGAAATATACGATCCCGATCCACGGTGAATTTAAGCACCGTAAAGCGCAGGCTCAGGTGGCCAAAGAGCTCGGAATGGAGAAAGAGCGTATCTTGATGATCTCTTCCGGTGATGTTCTTGAGATAGATCAGGACGGAGCCGAGGTGGTCGGAAAGGTTCAGGTCGGATCTGTATTTGTAGACGGGCTGGGCGTCGGCGATGTGGGAAATATCGTTATGCGCGACCGCCAGCATCTGGCGGAGGACGGTATCATTATTGTGGTGCTGACGCTGGAAGCGGGAAGCGGACAGCTTCTTGCAGGTCCGGATATCGTATCCCGGGGATTTGTATATGTACGCGGTTCCGAGAGCCTGATGGATGAGGCGCAGCATGTATTGAATGATACGGTGTATGCTGTTACGGAGCGTGGAATTACGGACTGGGGAAAAATTAAGAACGAGATTAAGGAATCTCTCGGCGAGTATGTCTGGAAAAAGACAAAACGCCGTCCGATGATCATACCAATTATTATGGAAGTGTAGAAACTATTATGGAAGTGAGAAAAAATCTGGATGCATTGAAAGCTGCGATCCAAAGCAGTGAGCCGGTTCTGCGTTACCGGAAGGCGCGTGCGGAAGTTCGCCAGTATCCTGAAAAACATGCACGGCTTCAGGAGTTCAGAAAGAAAAATTATCTTTTGCAGAACAGCAAAGAACAGATCGATCTGTTCGTGGAGTTGGACCGTCTTGAACAGGAATATATGGATCTGTACAAGGATCCGTTGATTTCGGAATATCTGGCGTCTGAAGTGGCTGTCTGCAGAATTGTACAGATGGCCAGCCGTGAGATCATTGAATGTCTTGACTTTGAGGGCGTTCTGTTTGATGATTAGCAGCAGGATAAGAACATGATTGTAGATGATAGATTTGTAACCTATATTAATTCCCTGAATGAGGGAAATACACCCTTGTTGGAACAGATTGAGAGAGAGGCAAAGGAAAGTTATGTGCCGGTCATCCGACGGGAAATGCAGAGCCTTTTAAAACTTTTGCTGGCCATAAAGCGCCCGCAGCGGATTCTGGAAGTGGGAACTGCGGTTGGCTTTTCTGCGCTGCTGATGGCGGAATATAATCCGGCAGGCGGCCATATTACGACGATCGAGAATTACGAAAAGCGGATTCCGATTGCCCGGGCTAATTTTGAACGCGCCGGGAGAGAATCGCAGATCACCCTGATCGAAGGGGATGCGGCGGAGATTTTAAAGGAACTCTCCGGCACTTATGACTTCATATTTATGGATGCTGCAAAGGGACAATATATTCATTTTTTTGAGAATGTCTTGCGTCTGCTTGCACCGGGTGGTATTCTTGTATCAGATAATGTACTTCAGGATGGAGATATTATAGAGTCGCGGTTTGCGGTAACCCGGAGAAACAGGACCATACACAAGCGAATGCGATCGTACCTGTATGAACTGACTCATCATGAACAGCTCACAACGTCGGTGCTTCCGGTGGGAGACGGAGTAACCGTGAGTGTGAAAAAGTAAAAGTTTTTTGAAATAAGGAGTTTATATATGAAACGCCCTGAATTGTTAATTCCGGCGAGCAGCCTGGAAGTTTTAAAAGTAGCAGTGGTTTTTGGCGCAGATGCGGTTTATATCGGCGGGGAGGCCTTTGGGCTTCGCGCCAAGGCAAAGAACTTTTCCATGGATGAGATACGGGAAGGCATCGCATTTGCCCATGGGCACGGTGTGAAAGTATATATTACGGCAAATATTCTGGCACACAATGATGATCTGGCAGGGGTCAGAGACTATTTTAAGGAATTAAAGGAGATTCGCCCCGACGCATTGATCATATCTGATCCGGGAGTATTTATGATCGCCCGGGAGGTTTGTCCGGAGATAGATATCCATATCAGTACACAGGCTAATAACACCAACTATGGGACATATCTTTTCTGGCATTCACTGGGAGCAAAGCGTGTGGTAACTGCCCGGGAGCTTTCCATGAAGGAATTGAGAGAGATCCGTGCACAAATTCCGGAAGAACTGGAGATGGAGACTTTTATCCACGGAGCTATGTGTATTTCTTATTCGGGGCGTTGTCTGCTCAGTAATTATTTTACCGGGAGAGATGCGAACAGGGGGGCGTGTACTCATCCCTGCCGTTGGAAATATGCGATCGTGGAGGAAACCCGCCCCGGAGAATATATGCCAGTTTATGAGAATGAGCGGGGAACTTATATTTTTAACTCTAAGGATCTGTGTATGATCGAACATATACCGGAGCTGGTGGAGAGCGGCATTGACAGCTTTAAGATTGAGGGACGCATGAAAACAGCGCTCTATGTGGCGACTGTAGCCCGGACTTACCGTAAAGCCATTGATGATTATCTGGAATCTCCTGAGTTGTACCGGCAGAATATGGACTGGTATCTGGATCAGATTTCCAACTGTACTTACCGCCAGTTTACCACGGGATTTTTCTTTGGAAAGCCGGATGAGACGGCTCAGATTTATGACAACAACACTTATGTGAAAGAATATACCTATCTCGGAATTGTTGGCGGCTGTGATGGAAACGGTTTGTACCGGATCGAACAGCGCAACAAGTTTTCGGTAGGGGAACTGATTGAAGTAATGAAACCAAATGGTGACAATATCGAGGTGACTGTCCGCCGAATTGTAAATGAGGACGGAGAAGAAATGGAATCTGCACCGCATCCGAAGCAGGTTTTGTATGTTGACCTCGGTCAGCCATTGGATATATATGACAAAATAAGCGAAAGCGAGCCGGCATGTTCATGTGATCGGCAAGCGGCAAAATGCGGTCATAGAGTGGAAATCTATGATATTTTGCGAAGAAAAGAGGAGGAATAGTCATGGGAAAAGAACGTTATGTGGCGTATGTAGGTACCTATACGCACGGAAGCAGTCTGGGCATCCATATCTTTGATATAGATCCTGAAAAATGGAATATGTCGGAGAGAAAGGTGATTCCGATCAACAATCCGTCTGATCTTATCGTTTCAACGAGCGGGAAATATCTGTATTCCATAGCGGACCAGGGAGTACAGTCATTCAGGATTCTGCCGGACGGAGATCTGGAACCGATGAATTCCATGTGGACAGGCGGTATGCGTGGGTGCTATCTGGATGTGGACGACCAGGATCGTTATCTGTTTGTGGCGGGATATCATGACGGCCGCGTGACGATGATGCATTTGAATGAGGACGGAACGATCGGTGAGATCGCAGATGGAATTTTCCATAAGGGAATCGGGATCAACATGACAGACAGAAGTTCCATGCCCCATGTGACCTGTGTGAAAGTGGCTCCCGACCAGAAGGTTGTCTGCGCCGTTGACAGCGGCCTGGATCAGATTAAAAATTATAAGATCGATTACGAAAAGGGAAAGCTCGTTCTGGAGGACATTACGCGGTGTGAACTGGACAGCGGGCCGAGAATGATCCGTTTTGATCATCAGGGCAAATACGCTTACGTATTGTGTGAAATTGAAAATGTGGTTTATGTATATGACGTATCTTCTCTGCAGTTGGAGAAAGATATCTATGATCCGATTCAGAAGATCAGCACGATTGAAGTTGGAGAAGATCAGCGGGCAGCGGCGTCCGGAATTGAATTTTCACCGGATGGGAAGCATCTGTTTGTGTCAAATGCAGGGATCAACTCTGTCATCATTTATGATGTGGATCAGGAAACCGGACTTTTGACAAAGAACTGTCACTGCAAGGCAAGCGGGGATTATCCAAAGACCATCGATGTGATGCCGGACAATAAGCATTTTGTTGTTCTGAGCCATGAGACGGATGAAATTTTTACTTATTGTATGAATTATGAGGGAAATTATTTCCTGCAGGATACAAAGCCGATCAGGATAGAGCAGCCGAATTGTATTTATATTCACAAATTAAACGAAGAATAATAAGAAAGGGGCTGTCGCACTAAGCACTGATATACAGGATATAGTATAGATATTTGCTGCTATATCCAGTATATGCTTTTCTTAATGCGATAGCCCCTTTTTGAATCCATCATTTATCTTCAAGAATGCTTCAGCATTCTTGCTGCGAGGCATGCATCGGCTCTGCCGATATC
>CAZJSI010000086.1:0-12545 GCA_964548675.1 uncultured Eubacterium sp.
TCCCATTCTGGAGAGATTGGGGCTGACTAGGGAAGAAGCAAACAGAAATGTGCTGAAGCTTTCCGGCGGTCAACAGCAGAGAGTGGCCATTGCCCGTGCATTGGCGTCCGATGCAGATCTGATTCTCGCCGATGAACCGACCGGAAATCTGGATGAGGACACGGCAGCCGGGATTACTGAAATTTTAAAGAAATGTGCCCACCAGATGAATAAATGTGTTATTGTTGTCACCCATTCGAATGAACTTGCAAAACAGGCGGATGTTGTGCTCAGATTAAAAAAGGGAGATTTTCTGAAAGCCTGATAAAACACTACTGTTCCGCAAAATATTTATCGTAAATCTCCAAAAAGGAACTGCCCTCCAACTTCAATGAAGTGTCGATCGTCACGCCCTGCCAGATATCCTCATCCAGGGTAGAATCCAGTTCGCTCGTATAAGTCTCATAAGCCCCGTTCACCGCATCTTCCATCCGCTGCTCCAAAACGTCTGCTTTGTGCGCTTCGGTCAGTTCCGCATTAAATGCGCTCACACAATAAAAAATATAATACCCGTTATCCGCTGCAATGACATCGCTGACGCCGCCATCCTGCAGTGCAAAAATCTTTTCTGTCACATCCTCCGGAAACGTAGTGCGGTTTACATTGATATCGATGCTTTCCGCCTCATTGCTGGATGCGGCCAGTGCATCAAAATCCCCGTCATTCTGCAGCTGTTCATAGGCACTGGCCGCTTTCGTCTCATCAGTTGTATAAATCTGCTTCAACTGCATAACCCGCGCCTCATCGTCACTGACTTCCTGCTCCACGCTCTCTGTCAGCGTTGTGTAAAGCTTCTGTGCCAGTACATAACGCTCATACAGCTTAGCCGCGTCATCCTTCTGAAGTCCCATATAGGCAATCTCATCCTCCGCCAGCCCGCTGTAATATTCATCCGCCGCCTGGGAAACCAGCTCCTGCTCCTTCTCATTGAGCGTTACTTCCTGTTCCTCCGCAATCACATCCAAAGTATATACCTGGGCAAGCTGCGCCAATGTCAGATCCTTCACGTAATCCTCAAGGCTCTGTCCCTCGCCGTAATCATGCGCCCACATATCAATACCGTAAATATTTCCGTATTCTTTCTGATAATTCAGCAAAATCACTTTTGCTTCTTCCTGACTGCATTTTCCTTTTCCTATCTGAAACACATAACTGCTGCTGACCCCCAGGCTGTCCAGCGGGTTGCAGCCTGCCGTAAGAACAGCCACGCCAAATGCAGAAAGCGTAACTGCCGCAATTCTTATTTTGGAATTCAAGACTCGCTTGCAGGATTTCAATCTGCCGGACAGGTATTCTCCGTCTTTTTTACTTTTTTTCAAATTTTTAGTACTCAATGGCCCTCTCCTAAACGTATATTCTTTCTCAAATGTACCTCATATATGCATCGTTGCGGCAGGCTCTGCAGGCATCTTCCCTTATATACGCCTGCGGTTCGCCGGTTGTACTGTGTACTATGCATCTACCACCAAATATCTGCCGTCCGGCAGCGGAAATACTTCCTGGGCTGCCTCCAGCTCTGCTTTTCCCATACCGGAAATGTCTGCGCCGCACTCGTCAAAATATGCGCGGACTTCCTTAATATTTTTGCAGACTACCGCCATGCACATATCCAGAAATTCCTCTGCTTCCTCCGGCGTCTCTGCCACAGTTTCCGGAAAAAGCTGAAGCTGATTTTTCAAAAAAGTTTTAATACAAATGTCATCATATTGGCTCATATTATTCTCCTAACCTTGCACTGTTCACTCTTTCGCACACTTAGTATACCTTTTATTTTCTTCCTATGCAACCAATTTTATCCAGTTCATGGTACAACCGTGCAACCGGCAGCCCGACCACATTATTGTAATCACCTTTTATCCCACGGATATACACCGCGCATTTCCCCTGAATTCCGTAAGCTCCGGCTTTATCCATCGGTTCTTTTGTCGCCACGTAGCGGCGAATTTCCTCTTCCGACATCGGATAAAATTCTACATCCGTCGCCTCATAAAAGCTGTGACAGATTTCCTGTCCGCCATTCCTTCTGATCAGGCACACTCCGGTATAAACCTGATGCGTGCTTCCCTGAAGCATGGTCAGCATCCGCACTGCATCCGCCTCATCCTTTGGTTTTCCAAGAATCTGTCCATCTTTCACCACCACGGTGTCAGCGCCGATCACCAGTATATCCCGGCCGCCGTTCACCACGTCCTCTCTCGTAAGTACGGCCGCTTCTCCTTTCAGAGTTCCGACTGTTTCTCCTGCAAACCGGCCGCCGTTCTCTTTTTCTTCTTTCGGAAGTTCTTCTGTTTTATCCGCAAACGTTTTATCCGCAAACTGCCGGGCGATTTCCCCGGCTTTCTGCCCTGCAAGCTCCATCACGGCCTCGGAGGGACGCTGCTTTGTAATAACCTCCTCTCCCTTTGACGGTATGACCTCAAAGGTAAGGTTCATCTGTGTCAGTAACTCCCGGCGTCTCGGAGACGCGGAGGCTAAAATAATCCTCATGCTTCTTAAACTCCTTTTTATTCTGATTTCTTAAACCCCTTTTTATTCTATTCTCCTATTCAAGACTCACCGTTAAGTCCTGACGCGGGATTCGAGTCATCTCTCATCCAATATAATACACATTTCCAGGCAAAAGGAATATATCAGTATTTCCTTAACAAACTTATCCGGGAAATTCCGTTCCAGAGCGTTTGCATACAGAGAAAGCTGTTTTTGATACCGCCTGATCAATTCCTCCGGCTCATTTACCCGGTCTGTCTTGTAGTCCAACAATACGATTCCCCCGTCCTCTTCCCAGAACACATCGATAATTCCCTGTACAAGCACCGTACTTTCTGCATCCGCATCCTTCCAGACATCCCCTGCCGGAACAGACATGACAAAAGGCTTTTCTTTTGTCAGCAGGCCGTAAGAAGCGCTTTTTTGCATCCGGCGTGCCGTATCGGTTTTAAAAAACTGATATAACTGATACAGATTCAGCCGTTTTGCATCCTCCTCTGCCATTCTGCCTTTCTTCGCCAATCCGTCAACCTGTTTTTTCAAAAACGCTTTGCCTTCTTTCCAGGAAGACAGTTCCGGCAGACCGGAAAAATCAAAACATTCCAGAAAACGATGTACCGCAGTCCCGTACAAGGCCCCGGCATTTTCCTCCGATGCTTCGATGAATTTCGGCAGATAAGGAACCGGTACTTCGTTTGGAAACAGAGTATGTTCCTCCGTCTCCTCCAAAAGTTCCGATGCTTCCTCCATCGCCCGATGCTTCAATTCGGAAACAGATACTTTCTGCTTCTTCAGGCTCTTTCCCTCATAAGGATAAATCCAGTTCAACTGACGGTCTATTCCATCATAAACAGATGAATCCACCTGTTCCAGTGCTTCCAGAATATTATGCCTTGCCTGGGACAAAGTCATCTGCCGTTCCAATTCCCCGGCAATCCTTAAATCCAGATTCCAAACCTGTATCGGATACCGGCCGGACGCACCGCCGAGAGCAGGAATTACCCAGTCCCAATAGCACTTTGCGTCAAACCGTGCGGAAAAGTCCAGTTTTTTTTCTGATTCCAGGATAGGATACGCTCCTTCCTCCGGCGCCTTTCCGCTTCCTGTCAAGATCAGCTTTTCCTTTGCCCTGGTCAGCGCCACATAGAGTATCCGAAGCTCCTCTCCCAGATTTTCCTTTTTCGCCTCCAACGCAAAAACCTGCCGGATCAGCGTGTCAGATTTCGTCCGCTTTTCGCTGTCAAACCATTTCAAACCGATGCCATACTCCGGATGAAAGATCATATTACTGCGAGAATCCTGTTGGTTGAACTGTTTTCCCATACCGGAGACAAACACCACCGGGAACTCCAGTCCCTTACTCTTGTGGATACTCATCAGGCGCACCGCATTTTCCTGTTCGCTGATGATCTCCGCCTCGCCGTAATCAACATCGTATTTCATCAACTTGTCAATATACCGCACAAAATGGAACAGTCCGTGATAGCTTGTTTTCTCATAGGCAATCGCCTTTTCCAAAAGCATATCCAGATTCGCCCTGCGCTGTTCCCCCGCGGGAAGCGCTGTCACATACCTGCGGTATCCGGTTTCATCCAGAATTTCCTGCAAAAGCTGATGAATCGGCGTATAGGGCACACGGCTTCTGAAATCCTGCAGCTGCTCCAGAAAACAGATCAGTTTCTGCCTGAGTGCTTCCTGCCCTTTTGGGTTGTCGGTTTCCATCTCATTTACCACATTCTTACCGCACTCACTCTCACCGTTCTCCATCCCGGCAAACTCAAATACACACTGGTAAAAAGCCCGGTCCGGAAATGCCGCTTTCACACGGGATAGTTCCTCCGAGGAAAACCCTCCGATGGGAGATTTCAGCACTGCTGCCAGCGGAATATCCTGACGAGGGTTATCCATCACCCGAAGCAGTGAAAGTATTGTCTGCACCTCCGACGCCAGAAAATATCCTGTCTGGGACGCCACGATCAGCGGAATCCCTTCCTGTTCAAAAACCTTCTGAAAACTCTCTGCCCATCCTGACAGGGAACGCAAAAGGATTACAATATCCTTGTACTGAATACCGGGAATCTCCTGATCCTTTACCAGTCTGCGGATACGCTGCGCCGCCACTCTCGCTTCCGTCTGCTTTTTATCCTCCCCCGAGGTCTCTGAGGGTACTAGAATAAATTCCGGCTGACAGCAGGCAGCATCCTCATACTCCGGAAAAGATGCCCCCGCATAGAGTGCAGATTCCCGATCATATTCCACATTTCCAAGATCTTTTCCCATGATATGATAAAATATCTCATTGACCGCATCCACCACTTCATTCCGGCTCCGGAAATTCTTGTGCAGATCGATCCTCTGCTTCCTCCCGCCCTCCAGCGAAAAGGTATTATATTTTTCCATAAAAAGTTCCGGACGCGCCAGGCGAAACCGGTAAATGCTCTGCTTGACATCGCCCACCATGAACATATTCTCCCTGCCGGACGCCAGCCCGGAAACCGCCGTCAAAAGAGTCTCCTGCACATAATTGCTGTCCTGATATTCATCAATCATCACTTCCGCAAACTGTTCCTGATATTCCCCCGCCGTCTCTGTAAGTTCCTTCGTTTCAGGGTCAACCAGCACATTCAGTGCATTATGTTCCACATCAGAAAAATCCAGAATATTCTTTTTCGCCTTTTCCTCACCAAACTTCTCCGCAAAAGCAAGGGTCAGCTTCACCAGCATTTCCACCATCTCTGCCGTCTTTTCCAACAGCCCTGCCTGTTCATCGATATTCATGGAAAAATAGTTTTTCTGCATCTGGGATATCTGCTTTTTCATCTGATCCCGCCCGTCGATAACAGCCTGTTTTTTTAACTCGCTCCCCTCATATTTTCTCGCGTTTCCGATCATTTTGAACTTGATACGGCTGAAATTTTCCTGCCACTGGACAAGATTTTCGCTTAAGCGCAGTTTCTCAAGCTGCCGCAGATCATCCTGAATGGACGCGGCGTACATATACGGCCCGTCCTGCTCCCCTGTCAGGGCGTAAAGTTCCCGATGCCGCCTTATCATATCATCTATGCGCACCCGCAAATATTTCAGGAAATCAATGATCCAGGGTTTCTCCTCCAGTTCAGTCTCATTCGATACCCGGTACTGCTTTACACACCCGGAAAGCCACTCCTCCGGCCACGGATAGCTGACAGAATAGTCATAGAGCCCCAGGATCATCGTCTTGATCTGCTCGTCACTTTTTGCTCCGGAATAGCTGTCCGCAAATTTCAAAAATGCCGGATCTTTGGATGCATAAAATTCCTCCAGCATCTGGTCGCAGACGTCCTCCCGCAGCAATTTCAATTCACCCTCATCCGCAATGCGGAATCCCGGTTCCAGATCGATTTTGTGAAAATGATTTTTGATCACATCCACACAAAAACTGTCGATCGTTGTAATCTTCGCATTGTGTACCAGAGTCAACTGGCGCTGCAGATGCGTATCATACGGATCCGCCTCCAACGCCCGCTCGATTGCCTTTCCCACACGCTCCCGCATCTCCGATGCGGCAGCGTTGGTAAAAGTTACCACCAGCAAGCGATCAATATCAAGCGGATGTTCTTTATCCATGACCATAGAAATAATGCGCTCTACCAGAACCGCCGTTTTTCCCGAGCCTGCGGCGGCGGAGACGAGCATACTGCAGTCTCTCAGGTTAATAACTTTCTTCTGTTCCTCTGTCCAACTGACACTCATCTTCACACCTCCTCTTCCCGGATTTTGTTTTCTCTCTTTAACTCCTCTTTCCGGACTTTATCTTCTCTCTTTAATTCCTCTTCCCGGATTTTATCTTCTCTCTTTAACTCCTCTTCCCGGATCTGATTCCAGATATCCTCTTCCCTCAGCTTTTCCTTCCTGTCATATCCGTAACCGGGAATTTTCAGGTCAAATCCGCACACATTCCGGTAAGGACAGTAATCGCAGCCTGTCCTCCCATCCAGTTCGAAAGGCCTGACATCGATATCTCCCTCTAAGATCTGTCCGGCAGCATGGCGGATCTGCTCATTCACAAAGGATGTCAGATGGGCAAAATCCACTCTTCCCGCCCCGGACGTACCTCTGCTGCTCACGGTTCCGTCTTTTTTCAGGGTCAGGGGAATCACATTGGATTTGCCGGTCAGTCCAATGTCCATATGCATATACGCCTCCGGTTCAAGGCTGACGAGGCCGTTCAACCTAAGCTTCTCCAGGATCCCCTCCATTATGGCATCCTCACTCTGATCTGCATCTTCAATCATCGGATCGTCCAGACGATAATAAAAAATTCCTGCCGGAAGGATTTCCTTATCCGGATGCTCCTTTTTCAGCTTTTCCATCGCCGCATTCAGATACACAACAAGCTGAAGCTGCTGTCCATAATACAGGTTCAAAAGCTGAAACGATGTGTTTCCGGATTTATAATCAATGACTCTCACATAAATACTCTGCTCTGTCTCATAAGTATCCATACGGTCAATTCGGCCCACCAAACGCATTTTTTTCGCGTCCGGTAATATCATTTCCTCCACTTTTAGGTCATTTACTCGCATAAAATCCACTTCATATCCCACTGGTTTGAAATTTCCACGGCGAATCTGCTCCGTCAGCGCCCAGATGCTCCGCTTCATGATCCGGAAGATTCTTTCCAGCACATAAGCGCTGCGGGCCGACTCAAACAGCGATTCATTTGGCATGACAAGCACTGCCTCCTCCATTGCCTCCCGGAGCAGCGTGTCCTGCGTCTCCTCCGTGATGGAAAGCCAGTCATAAGATTCCTCGAGACGGACACAGTACCGCTGCAAAATTTCATGGAACATGCTTCCCATATCCATAGATGCAAAGGTGTATTCCTCCCGTTCGGACAATTTCAGCCCATATTCCAGGAAATGTGCATAGGCACATTTCGCGAACAGTTCCAAACGGGTCACGGAGTTTGTCAGCACGCTGCCGTAGAGCAGGCGCGCCACATCAGACTCCAGCGACTCCCCTGTAAAAGTGGTAAAAGCAGCCTCAAACAGATTCCCGATCACTGTCTCCCACATGCCATTTTTCATAAACCACTGGTGCAAAGCCTTCCATTCCGGAAGTATCTCTCCCTTTTTCGCCAGAAGCAGACCGTTCAGATAAACTTCCAGACTGCTCTTTTGCGTCACTGGCGGAAGAGGCTTTTTCTCATCCACTTCCCTTACCTCAAGTTTTGGGAACAGCTTTCTCAAAGTCCCGATGAGATAAGACGGACGGGCAGCTTTCCCGTCTGCGTTCATGCGGGCGTAAGTCAGATACAATGCATCCGAAGGTTTCGTCATCATCAGATACAGATAAAAATGCTGAATAAAAGACTGCTCCCTGGCGGTAGGAGAAAGTTCCAGCTTTTGTTTTTCCAACAGTTCCCGGTCATATTGCGAAAGTATCCCTGCATTTCCCGCACTTTTCGGGATAAGGCCGTCATTCACTCCGAGGAAAAATAAGACTTTCACTCCCTCGAGACGTGTTCGCTCAATATCCCCCAGGATCACACAGTCATCCCCCGGCGGGATGGAGCCCACCTTCGCAGCAGAAAAGCCCGCTTCCAGGACATCTCCGTAGTCCCGCACAGACAAAACTTCATCTCCGAGCAGATCCACCATTTTGTCCAGAAGATCCACCACGATCTTGTATATCTGACGATATTCTGAGGCTAAAACCTCCTCTCCCTTCGCCTCAAACGCTTCCTTTTTTTGGGAAAGCTGCTGTTCCAGAGAGAGGCTGCATAAAAACTCATACAATGCAATTGTCTGTTCCCGCACATTGGCATCCCGTTTCGTAAATGCCTCATACAATGGTTTTGTCTGTTTCCATAGACGGGCGCGCAGTTTATCCAAAACGGCAAGTTCCTGCTGAATCTCTTCCTCACTGGCTTTCAGCCTGCCGTGCCGCCTTGCCGGTTTCAAAAACCTGCGGCTCCATCTGGAAGCCCCCCTGATTCCCTTTGCGATCACATAATTTTCCAGTATATCTGTCTCTTCCTCTGAAAATCCGGTCAACCCGGTGCGCAGATACCGGAATACACTCTCATAAGAGTAATTCTTTTCCGCAATCTCAAGCGCCGCGCGGATCAGCTCAATGCAGGGATGATAGAGGATCGTACTTTTCATATCTACAAAACAGGGAATCTCATATGTATCAAACACTGCCCCTGCATATTTTGCATACATTTCCACATCACTGCTGACGATTGCAAACTCACGGTAACGATATTTCTTTTCCCTCATCAACTGACAGATTTTCGCCGCAGCAAAAGCGAGTTCCTCCCGTGGCGCTGCAAGAGAATATATTTCCAGTTTTTCTGCGGTTTCCTCTCTGTAAGCCCGAACCTTCGGACGAAACAGATTTTGTTCCAGATGGAACAGCACGTTATTTGCTCCCATCCGGCTGTGAAGCACCGGATCCAGAAAAACCGGCTCCTCTATCGGAAAATGCTCCTCCCGGGCCGCCTTTGTCAGCGCTCTCGTCATCTTCCGGCTCATATAAAACAGATCCTCAATTCCCTTATCTTTCAACGGATCTTCCCGCACATCCAATGTGACCGTTACATATATTTCTCCCACAATATGCATCAAACGGTGCAGAAGCTTCATCTGCACCGGGGTAAATCCGGTAAAACCGTCAAACGCCAACGCCGCATCCCGCAGAAGGGCGGAATCCGCAGCAGCATCCATCAGCACTTCCAGCACTTTTTCCGCTGTCACATGACGTCCTGAAAGATAATTTTCAAAAGCCTCATACATCACATGTATATCCGAAAGCTTATAATACAGGTTTGATCCCGAATTTAATTTCATCAGAAAATGTTCCAGTTCTTCCGCAGACACATCGTACTGCATCAGCTCGGAGATCATGGATTTCAATTCACCGATATATCCCATTTTCCGGATATTTCCCTTTAAAACTGTCAGATTCTTCGCCTTCTCCTCCGCGATCCGCCGCAGGACCAGACACTTTCCCGTCTCCTCCATGATCGTACTGCGGATTCCCAGTTCATCAAAAATCCGGCAGGCAAGCCTTTCAAAGCTGACCACATCGATATTCATGATGACCTGCCGGCCGGAACGCTCCACCAGCTCCTTCTGAGTCTGCATTGTAAACTGTTCGGGAACGACCACATAAAAATTACGGTTTGCATCCGCTGCCGCCATCTTTATTACTTTATCAAATACAAAACCGGACTTTCCGCTGCCGGAATTTCCATATATAAAAGTCAACGCCATCTTTTTTCTCCTGTCAAACCAACACATCTGTTATGCTTCAGTATAACACACCCCCGAAAAATTATAAACGGCGGGGAGTGATAAATAATTGAATTATCCGGGAAACAAAAACAGACGGGAACTTCTTCCCGCCTGCTTTTGTTTTCCATATTGTACCGCCAGCAGCCTGCTCCGCACAATCCTTTACTTTCCCTTTATTGCTTTACAGATCCCGCTGACAATGGAAAAGCCAGCTCCGGCAATCGGCCATATGATCCAGCTGAATCCCCATTTTCCTGTTATAAAACTGTATGCGAGAAAGATCACCGTGATGCAGGGCCAGTAAACAGATCCCACTCTGTCGATCAGGCCGCTTGCCTTTTTACTTCTCCTGCTGTAATCTTCCTCCTGCAGCAATTTCTGATAGCTGTCATGATACATTCCCGCCCATACGCACAGATACACTCCAATAGCGATCAGACCCAGAAGAACAGCCACCAGAATCCCGCAAATAAAATCCCCCGCATCAAGGCAGCCCGCCACAATAATCGGGATTACTGCCAGAATGATCAAAATAACTCCCAGAGTGATCATTCTTGTAAATACAGGCTTAAAATCCTCTTTTCTTCTCCATACTTCCCGTTCCAATCCGGACTCCAGCTCGAATGGCTCTTTTTCCAGATATTCAAAGCTCCCCATCTTCATTCCGGCAGGAATAAACAACAGTACCGCGATGGCAGCCAACACGAGCAAAATGACCAATCCAATACCTCCGCTGATATCCTCTGCCCTGGAAATAGAATTTCCTCCATATAACAGAATACCGCTCTCACTGAACACCGCCAGAAGGATCAGGGCAATCGGGGATACAATACACAGGAAAACTCCCATTGCGATCTTCGGTGCATTCACCGCTATCATATCCAGGTAATCATATACCTCATGGTCTGTCAGCAACCGCACATTTTCGTAAACGGGCTCCGGCTCCTCCGGTTCCGGATACCCGGCTGCATCGCACGAACAATTCTCACTGTCCTCCGGCTCCACCTGGCTTTTTTTTAAATTTTCTTTTAACAAATAGTCTGTGGACACCTGAAAAATATCACTGAGCATCAATATTTTATCTAAATCAGGTACCGACTGGCCGCTCTCCCATTTTGACACGGACTGTCGCGATACTTCACATTTTTCTGCCAGTTCTTCCTGAGACCACCCATTCTGTTTTCTCAGTTCATAGATTTTTTCTCCTAACGCCATATTATTATCCTCCATGCATCTTTCTCTCTTGCACATAGTATGACACAAATCAGCCCGAGAAGCCAGCAAACAGCCTTGAAATTTTGTCAACTGGCAGTTGCATTTCATATACAGGGCACAAAAAAAATTTATTTTTATGCAAAATTTACATAATAAAATGAGCGTAACCGTTTGACCAGAATTCATTTATTGTGTATAATATTACACAAGGAACGCTTCGATGCAGAGTGAGGCGTTCTTTTCTTTTTGTCATATGCGCAAACGTGAATACGGTCATGTTTTGGGCGTTTGCTTATTTTATTAGAAAGAGGAAAATAAATATGCATTTTCGAAATATGGCTTATCAGCGGATTTCATATGAAGAGATAGAGAAGAGATATCAGAAACTTTTTGAAAACTTTCAAAACGCTTCTGACGATGAAACCCGCATGAAAGTGCTTGAGCAGCATTATCAGATTCTCTCCGATCTGACTTCCATGGAATTGTGCTATGTCCGCCATGATATGGATGTCAACGATCCCTTTTATTCCGCAGAGCAGGAATATTATGATGAAATCGGTCCTCTGCTCTCAAACCTGTCCAATCAATTCGACAGGATGCTGTTGGAATCCCCGCACCGTTCCTGGCTGGAAAAAACTCTGGGACGTCAGGCGATTACCATAATGGAAAACAATCTGCGCGGATTTAATGACAGTCTCATTCCCCTGACTCAGGAAGAAAGTTTACTTCTCAATCGCCACAATCAGTTGGTTTCTAACGCCACCGCACTTTGGCATGGTGAATCATTAAAGCGGACTTTGCTGACCCCAATGATGCAGTCAGATGACCGCGAAGAGAGAAAACAGGCTTCCCTGGCTGTTTCTGATTCCTGGGAATCCCAGAGAGACGAACTCGAACAGCTCTATGGCCAACTGGTAAAAATCCGGAATGAGCAGGCAAAGTTGTTAGGATTTTCCAATTTTGTGGAACTGAGCTATTATCGTATGGACCGCATTGGTTATAAGGCAGAGGATGTGAGCCGTTTCAGGGAACAGGTAAAACATGATCTGGTCCCTCTCCTGATACAGTTGGAGGAACAGCGAAAGAAACGCCTTGGCCTGGATCATCTGTACTATTATGACCGGGGAATTTCTTTTATAAACGGGAACCCGAAACCGGACAAAGATATTGAGACCTGCCTTGAAACAACCCGTGAAATGTATACCCGCTTGTCACCGGAAACAGCAGAATTTATTCACTTCCTGTTGGACAACGGCCTGTATGACGTGGAAATCCGGCTTGGAAAACGCGACGGCGGATACATGACAAGTTTTGAAAAATATCGTTCGCCGTTCATCTTTGCCAATTTTGACGGCACCAGCGAAAATGCTTACATCATGTGTCATGAAGGCGGCCACGCTTTTCAATATTATTTAAAACGTGATGAAAAGATCCGTGAAAAATGCCGTCTGACATCCGAAGCGGCCGAGACACATGCGATGGCTATGGAGTTTTTTGCCTGGCCCTACATGGAACTATTCT
>CAZJSI010000087.1:0-12416 GCA_964548675.1 uncultured Eubacterium sp.
CAGCGCCCCAATGGAACACCAATTTTTCAATGGTTTTATTGCGCAGAGGGCTCCGGTGAGATCATGATCGATCACCGGACTTCCATTTTGCACAAAGGGCAGGGATTACTGATCTATCCTCATATTCCCCACGCCTACCATGCGCTCACCTCTGACTGGACGATGCATATTTTCGGCTTCCAGGGACCAGTATGCGCAGAGCTGCTGAAAACACTTGGAATGTGTGAATCCGGAGTATATCATCTCTCTGATCCGGATATTTTTGAGGAGCATATTCAAAAATTACATATGATCTATGAAACAAAATCAAAAAACAAACAGTTAGAGCTTTCTAAAGAATGTTATGCTTTTTTACTGGATCTCTCCTGCTGTATCAACCAGATCAACACAGCAATTCCTGCACAGGGAAATGAAATTGTCCGCCAGATCGTCTCTTATCTGGAAGAAAACTATGCGCATACTTTTTCACTGGATGATCTGGCTGAACAGATACAGCTCACCAAAGAATATATGTGCACGCTCTTCAAACAGTCAATGCAGCAGACGATCGTGCATTATCTTATGGGCATCCGCATCAACCATGCCCGCATTCTGTTGGGACAATATCCGAATCTGAAAGTTATGGAGGTTGCTCGGATGTGCGGTTTTGAGAGTCCCAGTTATTTTGGAAAAATATTCAAACAGATAATGGGAATGACGCCCGAAACTTATCGTAAAGAACGGTATGGATAAATTTTACTAAACCAGTTCGACAAATAGCCCACATGGCAGAAATTATGATTGCAGCATGGACAAAAGGGCCGGCGCACAATGCGTCGGCCCTTTCTCATACAAGGCTGCAATTAACCATAAAGCTTTTCCCCTACACCGGCATCAGCACATCCCAATGCTCCGCAAGCATTCCATCCTCCAGCCGGTAAATATCGACCACTCTCGCTTTCGTATTTCCCTCCGGGTCAACATTTTTCAGGTATACGGCCACCTTATCATCCTCCGCGATCAGCATTTTAATTTCCAGATGAAAAGTCGGCTCCACCTTGAATTTTTCCGAAAAGCCTTTCATCAGGGCGTCTCTTCCCTGTCCAACGCCGGGATTATGCTGGATGTAATCTTCTCTCACATATTTTCTCGCAGACTCGATGTCATGATCATTAAAAAACTCCTGATAAAATGCTCTTATGATTTCCTTATTATCCATATTACCCTTTCTCCCAGACATTTTTTAATATGTACTTTCAAACTCTTTGTACGGTTTCATCAATTCATTGATCTCATTTCCCCGGGTCTGGAGTGTCGGGATAATAATATCCATCATATCTTTCAACTCATAATGATGTTCATACAGACCTTTCAAGGTGTTTCTTGCACGGGCTTTCTGCTCATCGGAAAATGTCACCTTGATCTTGCCATTCTCGATTGTCAGCTCACCTTCGATTCCGCACATCGGACATTCTACTGTCGTGGAATTGTCCAATCCGATCGAGATAAAGCGGTTGTGACATACCGGACATACTCCTTCATCACCCATCCATTCAATTTCCTCTTTTGGCTTGCCAACGGATTCCACCAGATGTTTTCCAAGAGCGGCAACTTTGTCCATAAACGGTTTGTCCAGCACCGGGTTTACTCTGTGTCCCATATCATAGGCATCGATCTGCCCCACTACATGCCAACAGGTTGACATGCCAAACATGTAAAAGTTCGGAAGTCCCAGAGATACCCAGTTCGGTGTATGGCAGCCGCCCACGGAAATATAAGCCACATATTTATCCTTGAAAATGCGCTCATCCAAAAGCTCCATTCCCTCTGCGATACGTTTTTTCTGCTCTTCCGTAGCCGATGCAAGATCATGGGCCGCACCAAAACGGTCATCATAATTTTTCATCTGTCCGGTCGGTCCCAGTGCATAGATCGGTGCAGCTACGATCACACCGTCCGCATCCAGAATCGCTTCCTCCAACTCCAGATAATCGTCTTTAATGATACATTTGATCTGTTTTCCGCGGTCACGTCCCGCAGAACATGCTCCACATCCGCGGCAATGCTGAATATTCATATCCATCGTATTGATGAACTTTACCTCAGCGCCTGCCTCTTTTGCCGCCATCAATGCATGAATGGCAACAATGTCACAATTTTTCATTTTTCGTCCAAAGGACACTGCTAAAATTTTCATACTTTTACCCTTTCTATATACATTTTTAAGAAAATACTGATTCATCCGGTATTTCTTTAAATTTGATGCTCTGTTGACAACTATTCCGGTACATTATCTTTTTACTGCATTGATATCTGTTTCGGTTCATTGTCTTTTTCCTGCACGGATATCTGTTCCACCTGATTATCTCCTTGTCCCGCCGGTACCTGGTCAGTCTCCATCTGCAGCTTTGCCATTTCTTTCCACTTTCCCGACTTGTATCGCAGGAAACCGATCAGCAGCGAACCCGACCATCCGATCGGAGTTGCCCACCAGATTCCCTGATATCCCCAAAAAGCCGAAAAGATAAAGGGCAGCACGCCCCGGGCAGTAATCTCAGAAAAGCTCATCCAGACCGTAGGTTTTACATCTGATACATTCCTGAGAAAATGCTGGAAACAGAAAACAAATCCCAGCGCCGGTGAAAATGCCGCTGTAATGCGCACCATCAATGTACCGATCTCCACGACCTTTTCCGATGTAGTAAAAAGCCTCAGGATCGCTCCCGCGCCAAAAAACATTACGCTCCCCATGACAAGCGTATAGATCAGGCTGATGATAATTCCCGCATGAAGCCCCCGGATCACCCGGTCCTGTTTATTGGCGCCAATATTCTGACCGCAAAAAATACCCGTGGCCGTACCGATGGAAAAAGCGAGACACATACAGATCTGTTCTGTCCTGAGACCGGCGGTATAAGCCGCCATAACTGTTGACCCGTAAACATTCACCGCCCGTTGGATAAACATGGTGGAAAGGGTCACTACCGATGTGGAAAAAGCTGCCGGAAGCCCGATCCGGATCATTTCTTTAGTCATGTCGCCGTCCATCTTAAATTCTGACAGTTGAAACCTCAGATACGGCATTTTTCTGCGCACATAGATCCAGCAGTAAATTCCGGAAATCAACTGCGCGATCAAGGTTGCGATCGCCACGCCTTTTACACTCATTCCCGCGGCAAGCACAAATATCAGATCTAATATTACATTGATCACGCTGGACAGGATCAAACTCACAAGCGGTATGATGGAATTTCCCACCGCCCTTAAAAAAGAAGCCATTCCATTGTACAGGCAGGTGGCAAGAATTCCGATACACATGATCGTCATATACGACGCCGAATCCTCAATGACATCTGCCGGCGTCTGCATTATTATCAGAAGCGGCCTGGTGACAACAATCCCTACAACAGTAAAAACAATGCCTGTGAGCAGAATCACTTTCACAGACGTGATATATGCCTTGCGCACATTTCCCTGACTGCCGGACCCATAAGTCTGGGCAACGATCACCGACGCCCCGTTTGTAAATCCAAGTATAAGCGATGACACAAAGGAGTAGGGTGAGCTGCACGCACCGACCGCAGCCAGCGCCTGTTCCCCCACATACTTTCCTACCACAATGGAATCTACCATATTGTAAAAAAGCTGAAACACACTACCAATAAACAGAGGAACCGCAAACCACAGAATCATTCGGAACGGATTCCCCTGCGTCATATCTTTCTGCAATTGAAACCACCCCCTCATTTATTCAAGACTCGCTCGCGAGTCTTGCGCAGGATTCGGGTCAGCCTCCGCTGACATAATACATAAACGAATCCCTGTGCATTCTTCGCCAAGCGTATATTAGATGGAGATTGAACTCCCATCTGATATAATTATAGAAAAAAAAGGACAAAAATTCATTTCGCAAAATGTTGCAATCAGTGATCATTTTTGTCCTTTTTCTTTTTTGAGTCTTTTTATTACCTCAAATTTTCTATTATATCTGCTTTTTTAATGTCTTTTTTTGTTCTTTCCGCGTTTTTCCCCGTTATTCTTCTCCGGATCGCCATAATCGTTGTGGTAAACCATATTCAACTCGTCATCCAGCCGTTTATCCTCCTCTTTCATATAAAGGCGGAAAACTTTCTCCGTAAACATACTGATCAGCCAGATGCACACCGTCGGCATAATGAAGATCGCGATCGGAACCAGATATATGATCACCACGGTAAATCCCAACAAAGCTGCCATGATCAGGGTCGTCGGCCAATGTCCTGTCGCCATAAGAAGCGCATTTTTCATGACCTGTTTCCACGTATTCTCAAATCGCGCCAGCGAGGAATAGATCCAGACTGCATACAATCCGGCCACAAACAGCAACACTTTAAAGAAGATCTGCCCTCCTCCGCCGACCACGCCGTTCTCTTCCAGATAATCCAGGACTGAAATATCCGTAATCCCAATAAAGGCAACAATCAGAAAGAAAATATTGATGATCGATGCAGTCTTAAAATTTTTCTTAAAACTGTCCCAAAAGCAGGAAAAAACATATCCCCTGTCATTCTTCAGGCATTTCTGAACGGTATAATAAAATGCCGTTGTGGATGCGCCTATTGTAAAAAGCGGAATACAGAAAATAATCCACAATATACTCAGAAAAACACATTCCGCTATTTTATACAGCGCCTCAAAAATCGGATTCTCCATGCTGAAAAAATTGCCCATTATATCACCTTTTCCTCAATCATTTTAGTCATATTTTTCTTATTTCTCTGATATTATCATATTAACGGTTAATATGGACAAAAATCCACCTGTATTTTAATGTCTTTTCACCTTTTTTCAGTATAGTTTTTAACCTGGTCTCAAAATTATTCACCCAAAATGCGATGGCACATTGCCACATATCTGCCAAGCTGCTGTTCTGCCGGAATCTCATCTGTAAAATGATGTCCTTCATATTCGCAGGCAATAAACCCGTCATAATCTGTCTCCGCAACAGCATTTAAAATGTCATCATACGGAATAGACCAGTCGTTTTCTCCCTCTTCGGCATAATAGAACTTTCCATGCATGTAAAACGCCACGTCCACAATATCCTTGATCTCCACCGGATTGCAGCGTGTTTCAAATTCCTCATACATACTTGCCGCAATCTGCTTCTCATTTTCATCCAGAGCAAGCTTTTCAGACGCCTCCGCTAAGGATATTCCCTCTTTATGAAGTTCCACCAACTGTTTGAACTCCTCCGGGCGGAATCCCATCTCGACCGCCTGATCGCACCAGAGCTTATGAGGCGTGTTGATAAATATACCGAAATCCGGTACAATTCCCAGATACCCTTTTCCCACGCCGCGGCAAATTTCAACATACTGCTGCCACAATTCATGTTTCGGGAAATGAGGATGATGCATTTCAATCGTCAGCTTCATATCCAGCTTTTTACAATACGGGATCATTTTTACAAAAATTTCCGGTGTGATGGAAAACTGGGAGCGGACGATCGGAAATCCTGCTTTTTTTGCATAGATCAGATCATTAAGCGTATACTGAATGATCTCCTCCTCCGTCAGGTCTCTGCCTGTGGCAAGCCCCATATCCAGATATGCGCTCCAGCATACCGGTTCCAGGTCATACTTTTTCATCAGGGCTTTCAGTTCCCCGATCCATTCATCTGTCACAAAAGGATAAGTCGGGCACATCTGGGCCGGAATCACTTCAATTCCCTTATATCCCATCTCACTCGCCTTTTTTAAAATCTCCTCCAACGATAATTTAAAATTTATGTATTCGCTTGAAAAGCTGTATAAAGTCAGACCAAGTTTAATATTTGCCATTTTAGATTCCCTCCTATTCGTAGATCAGCGTTTTTGTCACTTTGCTCGGAAGCCCCAGATACGTTCCGTTATACCCTGCATAAGGAATACGATGGTACATATCAACCGTCAGCTCATGTTCACCCACACTCAGCTCTTCATCCGACAACACCGTGATCGTAGCATAATCCAGTACGAACCAATATGCCTTGTACTGATCTTTCAGCTCATCGATCGTGTACTCTTTTCCATTTAATTTAAAATAAATATGTCTCGGATCCACCAGTTCCCCATCCATATAAATGTCCAATTTTTCGATACAGCTCAAAAAGGTACCTCTGTAAGACGGATATCTGATCTGAAATTCATACCCCATTGTGATTCCCTCGACCTGATATTTCCGAATCTTCTGCTCGCCGATCAGAATCTTGTTAAATGCCTGAAATTGCATAGCGACCCCTCCTTATTTTTCTGATTTTAATTCAAGTACACTTCAGCATGTCTGCCACAGTACCGGAATGTTGTTATTAATATAACAAAAATTCCAAATTTCATCTCCCGATTTTTTGACTTTCTTCATCTGAAAATCAGTTCAAATTTTAATCTGAATCCAAAAAATCTTAATTTTGTACTATTTTCTTTAAGATTTAGGCCAAAATTTTTCATATTTGCGAAAATTTATCAATTTAAAAAGGTCCAAAATAAAAAGAGAAACTAAATATAAACTAGATGCTGATTATGCCTTCCTGATAAAATACTAAGAAAATGCTGATCAGACCAGCGTTTCTAAAAATGAAAAGGAGGGGGTACTTTATGAAAATTGCAGTTCTTATTGATGATCTCAGCCGACAAGATGCCCCACACGCTGATTTTATCTGGAAAGTCCGAAAGGAATCATCCTGTGACTACCTGTTGGCACTGACAAACGGTGATTTTTCTCCCTATGGGCCTGCCCCGGCGGATAAGATCACCCGGACAAAATGGGCGCTTTCCCACGGCGTGGATCTGGTCATAGAAAAACCGGTCTATACCTGTCTCTGTGATATCGACCTGTACGCATTCAGCGCTGTCTCGCTGCTGACAAAATTGAATATTCCATGCACGCTCTGTCTGCCCTGCAATGCAGATGATCCTTCCATACTTCACCGGCTGACTATGAATCTGCTTGTCACCGATCAGCAGTTTAAAGATCATATTTACGCCTGCATGAAAAAAGGGTACTCTTTCTGGGAAGCCCGGGCAAATGTAATGGAGGAGAAAATAGCAGGGGCAGGGAAGATCCTCCAAAACCAGGATAACAATCACACAGTGGAATATTTAAAATCCATCAAATACTGTTACAGCCCGATCGAAACTCTGCTCATAAATCATACCTTTGAAAGTTCCTTTACCGGAGCGGCAGGATCCGGATCGCCAGATCTTCCGGAACCTCATCCGTCCACGGAGCCCCGCCCGAAACACAATGATTTTTCCGGGCTGTTGAGAAATTACCTGCTGCACAGCTCCCATCGGCCGGAAACGATCTGGGGCTGTACCCACACGATCGCCGCAAACATCGCACAGCATATGGAAGATTTCAGGGATTTTTCCTCTTTTGCCCGGCTGCTGACAACGGACAGACATTCCTACGATGACATCTGCCAGATCCTATATCGTATGATCTTGAGAATTACCAGGCCCAAATTCACGCTTTGCAGCCTGAGCGATTATGCACTCTATGCTCATATTTTGGGCTGCCGTCAGGAAGCAGAACCGATGCTCCTGCATCTGATCAAAAACAGTGCGGTTCCTATCCTGTACAATCCTGTGAAAAATCAGGATCTGCTCAGCCATTCCGGAAGAAAGCTCTGGCAGTTGGATATCCGGGCATCAGAAATTTATCAGCAGATTTTGTCAGAGCGATACGGCGTTAAATTAGAAAAATACACAGAACATGATATGATCTGCATATAAAAGACAGGCAGTGGAATCTGATAAGATCTCACTGCCTGCCGCATTTATATTATCTAATCTTCCCGGTTACCTCCAGTATTTTACGAAACCTGCCGTCCATCTCAAACGCTGCGGCTTCCCTGCCTTTATCACCGTTGACAAAAATCGTGCTTACCCTGTCTTCCCTGTCCTCATCAAAAAATTCATGAGGTTTTGCCTCCTTGTCAAGGCGGTCTACCATGTATTCGATCCGGTCCACATTGCAGCGGAATACCCGTTTCCGGCGTCTCTTACTCTTCACCTGAACGATCTGGAACTCCTCATCATAATAGTGGAATTCATAATCCGTACTTCGGTTCGCGTTCATCACCAGAAACACGATAAAGGTGGGAATTGCAAAGAGGACAAATCCAAGCATCCCGTTCCAGAAAGCAATCGCCAGAAAAGTAATCGTACAGATCAGAAACAGATAGCGGAGATTTTTATGCCGGAAACGCTCCGGTATCTGCTCCATCCACTCAATATTGATATCTGTAACTCCATGAATCTTAACCATCTGTTATCCCTCGATCGCTCTTCTCATCGCTTCCTGATGACGGCGCACCTGCTCGATGCTGTCCACTTCCATATCCGCACGGAGATGTTCGCCGCCCTCGTATTCAGAACTTAAATATCCCTTGTACCCGGCTTTCTTAAACGCTTCGATCACTTCCGGGATCGCCACGGCCGTCTCCACATAATCCTCACTGACATTGTAGAACTTAGCATGAGTATGATAGATATACTCGATATTGTCAACAATATCCTGGGGATCAGACCAGGAATAAGTGAAGGAGCTTCCCGCATACATCATATCTGCCGGACCGCCGCCAGCCTTCTCAACTGCTTCCATCATTTCCTTCATGCCGTTCGCCATGCGGTACTCCATGTTCGCCTTTAAAAGATTCAGATCGTATTTAATTTTTACAAATCCTTTCTCTATTCTCCGGGCATAGGCGTCATCTACGATTTTGATGCACTCCTCGGACGCTCCCATTCTTCTCGCTTTATCTCTCAGCACATCCGGAATATTTTTACAGAAGATTCCCATGTCGGGGATAAATCCAAAATGCTTTGTTCCGGTCTTATGTATCATCTCCATATAGCCGTCTGCCCATCCGGAGTTCAAAGAAAACGGCGCATGTACCTCAAGTCCGATCTTTACATCCATTTCTGCCGCATAGTCCAGGCTTCCCTCAATGACATCCATCGGTGTGGAAACAAGTGTACGCAGATTCTTAAATCCGAGCATAGACGCCAGGCGGATATCCCTGTTCATCATATTGACCTGCTCTCTCAAGGTCAATGTGCGGTTGTCATAAATATGATTCTCCAGAAAAGCATCATAACAGGACGGCTCCAGATTATATTTTTTCAGCCATCCAAACCACTGATCCCGGAATTCCTGTGTCTCGATCGGAAGAGGGAATCTGCGGATCATCTGTTCTGCCAGAAGCTCCACGCCTGTCGCGCCTGTCTTTGCGGTCTCGCGAAGACACCCTTCCAGATCTAATTTTCCATCATAATATTCATCCTGATAACTGTACAAAGAAACACTTCTCTTAATGTCGTAGCTCATATCGATCCCCCCTATTTGATCACAAAATCTGTTTCACACAATATTTCTGACTGGAACGGCATATAAGACGGTGCAATAATCTGCATTGCCTTTATATGATGGCCGCCCTTTGCCAGTCCGCCTTCTTTCAGGACTGTAACGGCCGCATAATCGCCAAACTCCCAGCGATAATCGGAATCGATCACTGTGCGCATCTCTTCCAGGGTAAATGTCTCGCCGTTTACAGTAAAACGGATATCTTCGCGGGCCGCATCTTCACCATCCACATTTACCCGGATATCCCGCACGATCGACAGGGTAAATCCTCTGTAATATTGCGCCTTAAATTGAAACTGATATCCTACAATTTTTCCATCTTCCTCCACATTTTTAAATCCGTCAGGATTAAAAATCTGTCTTCCTGCCATATTATCTCCTCCAATCATTATTCTAGCTCTTATTCGTCCTCATCTATTACGTATCTAATCTTCATCCTCTATATATTCGGCAGCTTCCATTCCCGCAATTCTTCCGGAATTTACCGCATATCCCATGGAATTGCCCGGAAGCAGGAACATATAGCTGTCATCGTACAGATTACAGGAATCTGCACCTGCAGCATACAATCCCGGAATCGGATCAAATTCATCATCAATAACCTCACAGTTTTCGTTGATCTTGATGCCGCCGACCGTACCGTAACCGCTCGGCACGATGGAAGCACAGTAAAATGGTGCCTTCACGATCGGACGCATATATTTCTTGTCCTTGAAAAATTCTTCATCCACACTGTCGCAATAATCGTTGTAGTCATCCACGGTGTCCAACAGATTGTCCACATCGATGCCCATTTTTTCTGCCAGTTCCTCGATAGTATCAGCGATTGCAAATGCGCTTCTCTCCTCATCCTTAACAATCCTGATACCGTCGTCAAAGTCATCAATCTTCGGATCGATTCGCACCATACTTACCACATCCACGCCATGTTTTCTGTAATAGCGGAGAATAGAAGAATCAATAATGATATACCCTCTGCGCCGTTTCTGATGAGAAACCGCATTAGACAGAAACGTCGTATTTTGCATGTGATCTTCATTCATAAATCGTTTTCCCTGTGCATTTACCAGCAAATTCGGTTGGAAAAATACGTTCGAGACACTTGGCGGAAGCCCGTCCGCCTGCTCGACGCCTGCCGCCTGCTCAATGCGGACCTGCGTCTTTGCCGCACCTGCCGCCCAGGCCATTTTGATTCCGTCTCCTGCCAGGCCGGGAATGGAAAAGTTGAACATATCTTCCCCAAATATATATCCTGTATGCTCTTTGATAAATTCCGGACTATTTCCGGCTCCACCCGTACAGATAATCGCGGCTTTGCAGTTTACCTTTACTTCCTGTCCGTCCTTGTCTGTCGCCAGCACACCGGCTACTTTTCCATCTTCCATAATAATTTCTTTCGCCGGAGTCTCGGTCAGCACCTGCACTCCAAGCTCCAATGCATGATTGTACATTGCCGTATTCATAATGGATGCTGCGCGTGGGCCAATCTTCTGCTGCGTCTTTACAATATGCCACGTAGCCTCGGATTTCGGGAAATAACGGTAAGCCCCCTCGAATTCCACGCCCATATCCTCCAGCCATTCAATCGTCTCAGCAGACTGGTCAAAATAGCGTTTCAACAGTCGGGCATCCACATTATAATGGGTATATTCCATAAACATGTTAAACGCCTTTTCTACACTGATATCAATCATCTGTTCTTTCTGATACCTGGTGCCGATCCCCAGCGGTCCCATGCCCATATTCGCAGCTCCGCCCACGGAAGCCATCTTTTCCAAAACAACGACTTCTGCGCCATCTTCCGCTGCCTGGCAGGCAGCGGCCAGACCGGAAGGACCGCCCGCAATGACACAGATCTGTGTATCTAATTCCCTCATAATCAGCCTCTCCTTTTCTTCTTCTAATACCAAAAGTATAGCAAACCAAACGTTTCTGAAATATAAATTTTTTAATCAAATCGGGGTCACTTTTTATCTTTTTCTTGTCCAGTTTTATTTGTTATCTTAAGATTTTTTGCTCCTGAGTAAGATTTTTTCGCTGACATTATGATTTTTTCCAAAAAAACAAGAAGTAATGATAGAGACCAACCATTACTCCCTGTCTAATCCCGCTGCTGTAGCTGCGAGATCATATCTCAATTTGATAGCAAATGTAACTATTACATATACTGCAATAGCCAAAATTCCGGAAACCACGCCTGTCTCCCAACAAAGTGCGTCATGACGCGCAAACATCTGATTCTAAAAAACTTCATCCGATGAAATATAGTTTTGTTTTTCTACCAACGCTTTCTTTATTCTCTCAAACTGTTCGCTCCAGGCTTCTTCAAAAATAGCATCATCCTCTATTCCCGATTCATTCCTATAAGCCTCTTCCAACGATTTTACATAGTTTTGAATCGGAAGATCTATTGTATATACTTTACATTCATATTCCCAATACTTTTCCTCAGATTCAAAATTCTGTACAATACCTAAAAACTCATCTTCTGTCATAGATGATTTCAAAATACTTTTCAGCTCATTTACATAGTCCTGTATTTCCTGATCCGTTACACCATACCCATTCTCAATGGCTGCCGCATATAACGCATTTCTCTCCTCCGCATATGCTATGGCGTCCTGATTTGGCGTATCAGAACCATTTAATTCATAAAAAGCCTCATATTGTTCCACTTCCTGGGCAGTTATTATAATATTCTCTCCTACTTCAAAAATTTCCTCCAACTGATCACTGTCAATCCGGCTTAACATATTTCCTTCCGCAGAATAATAATTTTCTATATTATCCTCTTTCATCGTTTCAACCCCTGACAAGTAATTATTGAAACTGTTTATCTCGGAGACATCCGCTTGGGCAACCGACCCCCGCGATATTGCCAGGCCACAAACGATTGCCATTGCTGCCAATACTGTACTTGATATAATTCTTTTTTTCATTTCTATATTCCCCCTGCTCTATCATAGATAACGTAGCTGCACTGGCTGATATCAAATTCCCACACAACATAAACATTTTCCGCATGATTCTCACCTCCCTGTTATACTGAG
>CAZJSI010000088.1:0-12228 GCA_964548675.1 uncultured Eubacterium sp.
GTTAAAGTATTGATTTTTCAAGGTTCATCACATCATACGATGTGGGAAGTTTGAGGTATTAATATATATTTATTTTCCTGGATAAGGCGCATCATATCCAACAAGCTTTTCCTGTCTGCTTAATCCAACCAGTTCCATAAGGAAAATCACTTTAACACCTCACCGCCAAGACTCTCGACAGCTTGATCTGACCATCACCAGTGGTCACACCGACGGGCTATTATAATGAATTCTTCTCATCCGAAAGTCTTCTATTTCCGACTTTTCAAAGTCGCCTTTTAACTATTCTATTTTCTCAATTTCTTACCACGCGCAATCTACATTTTCTACAAAGAACTCCTGAAGAAGGATAGACTCGTCATCCATCACTTCGCCTTCGTTTACAAGTACATTACCCTCATCGTCTTTCAGCTCGCCGCCGTAAATCTGGATCTCGCCGGACTCAATCTTGCCCTTTGCCTCTTCTACCGCCGTTTTTACATCGTCCGGCACGAAAGAAGCAAAGTCTGTCAGCTTGGAGCACTCGCCGCCCCAGTAATAGAAGTCATTTGCCGTTGCAGTACCGTCATTTACGGAGATCATGATCTGTTTGAAGATCGGAGCGAAATTCCATGTAAAGGATACAAGCACAGCATCCGGAGCCAGTTCGGACATATCATTGTGATATCCCACTACAAAAGCGCCGTTTTTCTCACAGGTTTCCGGAATTGCCGGGGAGGAAGCCTCCATACCCATGTATTTGATACCTGCATCGATCAGGGACTGTGCACACTGTGTCTCTTTATCGATATCATACCAGGAATCTGCACAGGCTACTTTTACTGTCGCTTCCGGATTTGCATATTTTGCACCCAGCGCATAAGCATTGATCGCAGTTCTTACAGAAAACTCATCATAGGAAGCGGAAAAACCGAGCTGCGGATTTTCTGTGGACATCAGCTCACTTGCATAACCTGCAAGGAACATACCCTCATAACTTCTGATCTCATAACCGATCAGTCCGTCTACCTTGTTGCCCCACTGAGCAAATGTCACTTCCGGATACTCTGCCGCAAGCTCCGGCAGGAAAGATGCATATCCTGTAGATGCGCCGATGACCAGGGTACATCCCTCACTGATCAGCTGTTCCGCTGCGGCCTGGACAGTAGCCTGATCCGTATCATCGATGGATTCCAGAACAATCAGGTTCTCCTCCGGGATGCCAAGTTCACTCATAGCTGTCAGGATACCCTGATGTGTCGCCTGGCACCAACCGCCGTCAGTAACAATGTAGGACTCAATCTCACCGATCTTCATATCGGAAAAGTCCGCATCTGCTGCCGGTTCGCTTCCGAGCAGATCCTGGGAGATCAGATTGTAACCGCCGCCCGCTTCTTCTCCATCATCGCCGGCTTCTGTCTCTGCGCCTGCGGACAGATCCGCATCACTGCCGCCCTTGTCTGAGCCGCCGCAGCCGGCAAGTCCCGCCACCGCCATAACGGCGATGAGTAATACACTTAAAACTCTCTTTTTCATACTTTTTTCCTCCTAAAGTTTATATAGAAATGCATTCTGCCATGCGATACTCCTCACACACATTGACATGATGTATCTGCACGCTTTCGCATTTGCTAACGTTCTTCACGGTCATATGGAATACACAGCGCAGCCGGAGCGCTTGACCGCTTCTTCCGGAAATTTCCGGTAGTAAAGATCAAAGCTACGATCGTCGCCACATAAGGCAGCGCCGAGAAAAACTGAGACGGAATACCGGTGGCATACATCTGGATATCGATACCGATAACGCTGATGGCGCCAAACAGCAGTGCACCAAACACTGCCACAATGGGATTCCAGGATGCAAATACGACCAACGCTACCGCGATCCATCCCTTTCCGCTTGTCATACCGTCACTCCAGAAATTCGTGTAGGACAGAGAAACGCACGCTCCGCTGACCGCAGTCATCGCACACCCAAAGATCACATACGCATAGCGAAGTGCAAATACATTGTAACCTGCGCTGTCCAATGTTGCCGGATTTTCTCCGAGAGAACGCAGGAGCATGCCCGGCCGTGTTTTATAAATATAGATCATGGAGAGCGGCACAATAATGTACATTGCATACACCAGGATATCCTGGTGGAAAAAGCTCTGGCCGATGATCGGTATATCGGAAAGTATGGGAATATCAAACTGCTCAAATTTTAAATTCGCATTGACCCCGCTGACTTCCTTGCCGATAAAACCGCTTAATCCCGTACCAAATGTAAGCATCGCCATTCCGGCAACTGTCTGATCCGCCTGGAGCGTAACTGTCAAAAACGCAAACACAAGGCCAAGCGCCGCTCCCACGAGTATGACTGTCAGCATCGCCAGCCCGAGATTCTGCTTATGGACAGCCACCAGATAACCGGATACGGCTCCCATCAGCATAATTCCCTCAAGTCCAAGATTCATCACGCCTGCACGCTGGGAAAAGATCTCCCCGATCGCCGCATAGAGAACGGATACCGCATAAATGATCGCAGTCGAAATAATGGATACCAATAATGCAGTTGTCATTAATTTGCACCGCCTTTCTCCTCTGCCGCTTCGGCAGCCTGTTTTCCGATATGTACAAGTCTGTAGCGGTTAAAAAATTCTCCCGCGATCACAAACAACATGATACTTCCCTGGATCATCGTAGCAATCTGGGACGGAACCCCGGTGATCTGAACCGCCACCGCACTGATCTGCAATGCTCCGAACAAAATTCCGACAATGACAACTACAAGGGGGTTCAGCCCCGCCAGATATGCGATAACGATACCCGTATATCCTGCATTGTTCGGCATATCCGCCTGCACCCGGTGAATGATCCCGCCTACCTGGGCAAATCCTGCCAGTCCCGCGATCGCACCGCTGACTGCCAGAACAAAAATAATATTTTTCTTCACATTCATCCCCGCATAGGTAGCTGCCATCGGACTCCTGCGAATGACTTCCATCTCAAAGCCCTTTGTCGTCTTTTTGTGGAAGAAATAAAGAGCAGCCGCAATTGCAACTGCAATGATCAGGGCCGAGTTGATACCTGTATTTCCAATATCCGGCAGATAATATTTTTCGGATATCATTGCCGTCTGCGCCACCATTTGCTTCGGCTCCTTCCACGGGCCATACATCAGGTAATTGAGCACATAGATCGCCACATAATTCAGCATCATCGTAAGAATCGTCTCATTTACATTCCACAATGCTTTTGGGATCGCAGCGAGAAGCGCGACAAAAGCGCCGCCAGCCATTGCAAGCACAAACATAATGATCAGTTTCGGCGCCGCCGGCATATCCGGCCCGTAGAGGGCAAACCAGATACACAGAATAGAGCCAAAAGCATACTGCCCGTCCGCACCGATATTGTTCAGATTCATCCGGTATCCGAATGCCACCGCAAGGCCGGTAAAGACTAACGGCAGTCCCGCCACGATACTTTTCTGCAATCCCTTTACAGACACGATGGACTGCAGCATCTTTTCATATACGGCAAAAGGGTTATGTCCCAAAACCAGCAAAAAAATGCCGCAGAAAACCAATGCCAAAAGGACAAAGAGGATCGGATTTAAAATTCTGCGAAGCATCGTCACATCGGTCCGCTTCACAAAACGCCAATTACGCATTTTCCTTCACCTCCGATCTCTCTCCGGACATCATCAGGCCGATCTCGTTGAAATCCGTCTCACTTATCCTGCGCACGCCCATCAGCTCGCCGTTACACAACACGCCGACCCTGTCGCACATTTTAAAGATCTCCTCCAGTTCCTCGGAAATGAGAAGCACGGATGTCCCCTTACTGCTCTGGTCAAGCAAGATCTCACGAATAGCCTCCGCCGCACCGATATCCAGTCCCCGCACCGGATAAGACGCCACAATAAGCTTTGGCTCTCCGTCCACCTCCCGGGCGATCAGAAGCTTCTGCTGATTTCCCCCGGACATCAGACCGACCGGCAGATCCATTCCGCCATGTTTGATGTCATGCCTTTCCACAAAGTCCTTTGCCGCATCTTCCATTGCCTGACTCCTGATAATACCGTGTTTACTATATTTTATTGTATCAAATTCCTTTAAAATAGCATTCTCTTTCAGATTCATTCCCGGCACCAGTCCCACATGGAGACGGTCATCCGGTATAAATGAGATGCCAGCGCGAATCCGCTGTTTGATCGAAACAGAGGTCACATTTTCGCCGTTCAAAACTACAGTTCCCGCTTTCACCGGCCGGAGTCCGGAGATCAGTTCCGCCAGTTCTCGCTGTCCATTGCCCGCAACCCCGGCAATTCCAAAAATTTCCCCCTCCCGGATATCCAGCGAGACATCCCGGATGGCAGGAAGCCCTTTATCATTCTCCGCTGTCACATGTTCCAGCTTCAGGACGGCTTTTTCTTTCAGTTCCTGCCTGTTATGAACGTGCTCTTCCTGTCTGCGCTCACCTACGACCGCTCTGGTCAGACGCTCCACTGTCGCGTCTTTCGCCTCCATCGTATCTTCCACCATGCCGCCTTTCAAGACAGTGATACGATTTGCATTTTCCATGACCTCATGCATTTTATGAGAAATAACAATGACTACTTTGCCCTGATCTGCCATTTTACGGAGGGTCTTAAACATTTCCTCCGCCTCCTGGGGAGTCAGGACTGCCGACGGCTCGTCCAGAATAAGGATTTCTGCGCCGCGGTATAACAATTTTACGATCTCCACCCTCTGCTGTTCCCCAACAGAAAGCTGCCAGACCTTTGCCGATGCGTCCACCGCAAGATTGAATTTCCGGGAACACTCATCAATTTCCTTTTCCATCTCCTTTGGTTTCAGAAAAAAACTGTGTTTTTCCGAATAGAGAGATACATTCTCCGCAACGGTCAGAGTCGGAATCAGCCGGAAATGCTGATGTACCATACCGATTCCCATATTTACAGCATGCTTTGGGGATCGGATCGTCACCTTTTTCCCCCTATAATAAATCTCACCGCCGTCCGGCTTATAGATTCCGGTCAGTATATTCATCAATGTACTTTTTCCCGCGCCATTTTCGCCAAGCAGTGCGTGGATCTCGCCGGCGTAAAGCTTCAGATCCACGTCTTTGTTGGCAGTCACGGAACCGAATGTCTTTGTGATTTTTTTCATCTCAAGAACAAGTTCTGCCATAACTTCTCCCTTTTATCCCGTCATGCGCCACATGACCTCTTGTGTAAATTCAATCCCGCCCATGCAGGCGGCCCTGTTTCACATCTGATATGTATACTTGTCTCAGTTGCCCGGGTAAGTGATCACTGCCTCCACATCATATCCCGCAAGTTTTTCTCTTCCTTTTAACCCTGCAAGCTCCATCAGAAAAATCACTTTCACCACTTCACCGCCAAGGCTCTCGATCAGTTTGATCGCCGCCTCGATCGTTCCGCCTGTGGCGATCAGGTCGTCCACAACGACAACTTTCTGTCCTGGTTTAATGGAATCCTTGTGCATCTCTATCTCGGCAGCGCCATATTCCAGATCATATTTCTGCGAAACTGTCTCACACGGAAGTTTGCCTTTTTTGCGCACCAGCACAAATCCTTTTCCCATCTCGTAGGCGATCGGCGCCCCGAAAATAAATCCTCTGGATTCCGCGCCGACAACTACATCAAAATCCACGCCGTCAAGACATCCTTTCATATTATCTATCGCAAGCTTTAACCCATCCGGATCCTGCAATACAGTGGTAATATCTCTGAAAATAATTCCTTTCTCCGGGAAGTCGGGAATACTTCTGACGTAATCTTCTACTTTTTTCATAATGTTTGATTTTTCCTCCTTAGATCAGTTGTCTAACAACTCAAATATTATACATGAAATTTTTACATATATAAAGAGATATTTCAACTTTATAAAAAATTTTGTAAATTTGCACCAAATATAAGAAAAACATGCTTCACAACTTTCACTTTTTTAGCATAAAAGGGCAAAAACATTCCATTTGGAAATGCTCTGCCCTTTTACGCTTTTCAGCCTGCCTATACAATTTTTTCAGTTAACGGTCACAGGAAATAATTTCCTTCTCATGATAGGAAATATGCACCGCATCTCCGGTTTTCAGCAGAAGCATTTCCTCATGCTCCGCCGCCTTTGCACGATATATCTGCTGATCCTCTGTGACCAGATACAGATATGTGTTTCCGTCGATCACGATTTCCCTGATATCGGCAATGACAATATCGCTCTCACCGGTTGCCTCCAACGGTTCTTCCGCCGGTTCCGGCCCGTTTCCCGATTCATCGGCCTCATTGTCCGCATTTTCAGCAGTTCCGATGAGTGTACGGTATTTTGCAATACAATCCTTCTGTGCAGCCGCCGTCGCTACCAGATTATACTGCTCCACATTAACGGCTGCATACAGTTTTACAAGGCCGCTGGCGTCCTTCAGAACCATAATATAAGTCGGCTCGCCATCCACATTGATCAATGACGGGAAACTTGCCTGATAGCCTTTCTCCTGAACTTCGCCTTCAGCCGCTGACATGGCAGAGATGTGTGAAACATTTTGGCTCCTGTGACGCCGGCCACGGTCATCGCTGCTGCGATGAGAACCGGAACCAGAAATAATCTGCCGCAGCTGCAATCGCTCCGGCCAGAACGGATTTCATTTTTACCGATCTCATACTGTGACTGCTGTCCTGAACTACACTTGCACTCTGTTTTTTGGTTTTTTTATGTTTTGCCTTTTTCATCTCAATTTACTCCTTTTTTCTTATCGCCTTCGTGTCTTTCCGGAAACTTTATAAAATTGCCATGACGATCAACAAAATAATGATCGCACCGATAATCGGACATCCGAATATCAGTTTCAGGCTGAGTTTTACAATGGCTCCTATAATTGCAAAAACTATCGTCAATATAAGCCATGCAAAAAATAAAATTAACAACAAACTGATCATCTTATCATCTCCTATCTTTTTTGATAAGTGCGGGAATGTCTGTCAGGCTCTTCAATGATTAAAAAAAGACTTTTGCCACACTTATCTGTCTGACAAAAGTCTTGCATTTTGCGCGGGTAATAAAGAAAATCGAATGTTTCCATTCAGTTCTGACGAATACCGCGCCAACTTGAAAAACATCTCATTCAAGTTGAATTCTAACCGGGCATTTCCATGCCGTCCTGACGATTTCGAAACGCTTTCGCGTTGCTACTCCCTTTTGTTGACGCTAGTTTATCGGATTTCTCATGGAAAGTCAATTAAGATTTCATTAAGATTATATTACATTCACAGGATTTTTTCGCCGGAACCGCGGGCGTATCCTGATCTCAGCCGGCAATCGTCAGGTTGTCTCTGACAGTTTTATCTGCGACGCCGTCCGGAGTCAGTTCGCAGGATGTCTGAAAAGCCGTAACTGCCGCTCCCGTCTCCTCTCCAAATACGCCGTCAATCTTCAGCGTGTATCCCGCTTCTTTCAATTCCCACTGCAGCCAGCGCACACCCTCTCCATAAGTAATCACTTTCATGCCCCTGCACCTTGCGGCTTCCTTTGGATGCATGACCGGAAATACCGGCTCCATATAGGGATTTTCCCCCTTCCATGTGCCCAAAATTTTTCTTTCATATTCATACTTCATATCTGAGAAGATCAATCCGGCTTTCCAGTCTGTATCCTCCACTTTTGACATAATTGTTCCATAATTGATACATTTTGCTTCCACACAGCACATATTTCTGTTTTGTTTTCCTACATATATTCCCACATGTCCCGGTTTCCACAGTACAGTCCCCACTGCAAAATCTGCAATTTTCTCCACCGGGAAGCGCACATAAGCCGTGGAATAAAGCTGGGATGAACTGCGCTCCCTTCCGCGGTAGGCTCCGATCAACCCGGAACAGTCCACATTGACTTTTCCCACCTGTTTCTGTTCCCGGGCTCTTTTCAGATAATTGTCATCCACCAATTCCGGGAACTTCCGATGCATCTCGCACATGAACTTTTCTGTCAAAACCCCATATGTTATCTTTGCGCCGTAAAAATAGGGCGTTCCCAACTTTGACAAAGCGAACGCTGCAAGTCCTGTTCCGGTCAACTGCATCCTATACTCCTTCTCACATTTTTCCCTGTTTTAATATATTGAAAAAGTAAAATTTCGTGCATAATATCTGAAGCAGACAGGCGCTTCGCCCATGCTATTTTAAATTAAGGGTTCGCCCGTGAATCCCGGCGCGGGGATTGTACAAAATTATTACAAATTCTATATGGATTCCTTTTAGAAAACACAAAATTCTTCCCATATAATATGCTTAACTATTAAGACAGGTTCGATTCACGATCAAAATTTATATAAATAATGAAAAAGGAGAACTGTATTATATGAAACGTAATATGATGAATTGGGTTGATGAAATACTTTCAGCGGAGCAGAAAAAGGGATTTCTCATACTGTCCTTCCCTGCCATTCAGAAAATGGGAATTACTGTAAAAGAGTTAATTTCCTCCAGCGACCTGCAGGCACAGGCAATGAAGATCATTGCAGATTCCACCCCGGAAGCAGCCGCCTCTGTCAGCATGATGGATTTATCTCTGGAAGCGGAAGCGTTTGGCTCCACGGTACATTTTTCTGATGACGAAGTACCTACCGTAACCGGAAGCATTGTGAATTCCGAGGAGGATGCGGATGCGTTAAAAGTACCGGAGATCGGCGCCGGACGTACACAGATTTATATTGATGCTATTGAAAGATCCGTCAAATTGATTCAGGACCGCCCTGTATTCGCAGGTGTTATCGGCCCTTTCTCCCTTGCCGGAAGACTGATGGACGTGACCGAAGCAATGATCTACTGTTATGACGAGCCGGACATGGTACATACCGTCCTGGAAAAAGCAAGCGAATTCCTGATCAACTATATCAACGCTTACAAGGCGGTCGGCGCAAACGGCGTACTGATGGCAGAGCCCCTCGCCGGACTTCTCTCTCCCGCCCTGGAAGAAGAATTTTCCTGCGAATACGTGAAAAAAATTGTTGCGGCAACGCAGACAGAGGATTTCCTCGTAGGTTATCACAACTGTGGTAACTGCACAGTCCAGCAGATCAGCTCCATTGCCGAAAACGGCTGCCGTATGCTTCATTTCGGAAATGCTATTGACATGGCCGACATGATGCCAAAAATTCCGTCCAACATTGTTGTCATGGGAAATGTCGATCCTGCGGGACAATTCCGCAACGGCACGCCGGAATCCGTAAAAGCTTCCACGATTGAACTGATGGAAAAATGCAGTTTCCATCCGAACTTTGTCCCTTCATCCGGATGCGATATCCCACCGCTTTCCCCATGGGAAAATATTCAGGCATTCTTTGACGGAATCAATGAATTTTACGGAAAATAGACTGACAGAATGAAAGTGTGCTGCGCATAATTTTCTTGTATCCAGCACATATTTCCCTTGATATCAAAAATCTGCACCAAATGATTGTTATGACATCGGTGCAGATTTTTTTATTTAGGAAATATCATAAATTTTTTCTTTATGCCGTTTCCTGTAGTTTTAGAACAACAGCCGTTTTATTCCTCGTCATTTGCCCAGGCAAGTGCACAACGGACTGCCCGTTTCCAGCCTTTCAATAACCGTTTTCTCTCGTCCGCTTCCATAGTTGCCTCGAATTTTCTTCCAAGGTTCCAGTTTTTGCGGATCTCCTCTTTGTCTTTCCAGTACCCTGCTGCCAGTCCCGCCAGGTAAGCGGCTCCCAGCGCTGTCGTCTCAATACATTTCGGACGATGCACGGCAGCTCCCATAATATCTGCCTGGAATTTCATCAACAGATTGTTAGCGCTGGCTCCTCCGTCTACTTTCAGAGAAGTCAGTTTTACATTGGCATCCTCCTCCATAGCGCAAATGACATCACACGCCTGATATGCAAGAGACTCTAATGTTGCCCGGATAAAATGCTCTTTTTTGCATCCGCGGGTGATTCCCACAATTGTGCCTCTCGCATAGGGATTCCAATACGGCGCGCCCAGTCCGGCAAACGCAGGGACAACATATACATCATTTGTATTCCACACCTCATCCGCGTATTCTTCGGACTGGCGGGCATCCTTGATCATACGCATCTCGTCCCTCAGCCACTGGATCGCCGCGCCTGCCACGAATACACTGCCCTCCAGGGCATATTCCACCTGTTCCCCGGCGGTTGCAGCAATAGTAGTAAGCAGCCCGTTTCTGGAAGAAATCGGTTCTGTTCCCGTATTCATCAGCAGGAAGCATCCTGTTCCATAAGTCGTCTTTACATCGCCTTTTTCAAAACAGCACTGTCCGAACAGAGCAGCCTGCTGATCTCCCGCTGCCCCGCACACCGGTATATTGCCGCTGAGAACCGACGGATCAGTATAGCCGTAAATACAACTGGACGGCTTCACTTCCGGAAGCATTGACTCCGGTATGTTGAATTTTGCAAGAATTTCTTTATCCCAACAGCATTTATGTATATCAAAGAGCATCGTTCTGGAAGCATTGGTATAGTCTGTCACATGCATTTTTCCTCCGGTCAGATTCCATATCAGCCAGGTATCTACCGTTCCAAACAGAAGTTCTCCGGCCTCTGCCTTCTCCCGGGCTCCCTCCACGTTTTCCAGTATCCACTCAATCTTGCTGGCGCTGAAATAGGCGTCCGCGATCAATCCGGTACGTTCCCGGATCAATTCATCAAATCCTTCTTTTCGGAGCTCATCGATGCGCTCAGCGGTCCGGCGGCACTGCCAGACAATCGCATTATAAACCGGAACCCCCGTATGACGGTTCCACACGATCGTCGTCTCACGCTGGTTTGTGATACCGATTCCGGCAATTTCGTCCGGCGTTGCCCCTGTCACCGCGATCGCTTCTGCCAGAACAGATAGCTGCGAAGACCAGATTTCCCTCGGATTTTGCTCTACCCATCCCGGCTGCGGGTAGATCTGCGTCAATTCCTTCTGAGCCATCCCGCAGATATTTCCGGTCCTGTCGAACAAAATACTTCTGGAACTGGTCGTCCCCTGGTCCAATGCCATAACATATTTATGCATAATCCTTCTCTCCTTTTTTCTATCCAATCGTAAAATCAAAAAGTGCCGGCAGCACGTTTACTTTCGCACTCTTATCTGACATCCTTCGTCGCCACAAACGGTACCCCTGTTCCCGCCGCATTTTCCAAAACGACATCGCCAATCTTTACCGGCGCGGCAGCTTCCACATCTTTCAACTGCGCAAGACATTCCGCGATTTTATTTTTCGGGATATCTGAGGCAGTCTTAACAGAAACGACAGGCAGCCCGCCTCCCGTCACACGGACAGTGGAAGTCACGATCCTCCTCGGATCCGTCATTTCTTTTCTCGCATAATCATCTCCGCGTTTACATGTGTTTCCGCTGACAGATACGACCTTTTCGCCCTCCATCTGAACGGTCAGGTTACAGCCCAGCGGACATCCGATACAGATTAATTCTTTCTGTTCCATCATGCTTCCTCCTGTTCAATACAGATTTTGATTGAAGAAATGTCGCCATATTCCTGAAGCTTTGCTTTCTGAAGAATGATCTGTTCCATCTCTCCCGGCGCCATAACGCGTTTTTTCATACGCATCATGCACTTATCATCATAATACACACATAAGTAACTGTCTCTGTAAACATTGCCCACACGGAAACGGACAATCTGTTTCTCCTGCATACGATCCACGCTCAATACGGCCGGAACCGTATAACGAACGCCGCCTTCCGGACGGAATGTGATTTCTTTTCCGGCTGTCGGCATCTGTCCCTTCACATATTCTGCTGCAAAGGTCCCTGCATTGTTTGCTTCCTCTGACACATAATCTACCAGATCATGTACATGGAGTACGTTGCCGCAGGCAAATACGCCTTCCACATTTGTTTCCAGGCTCTCATTTACAACCGGGCCGGAAGTAACCGGATGAATCTGAACCCCCAGTTTGTCGGACAGCTCGTTTTCCGGGATCAGACCGCAGGAAAGAAGCAGTGTGTCGCACTCGTAATCAATCTCTGTGCCCGGAATCGGCTTCAGATTTTCATCTACTTTTGCAATGGTAACGCCCTCCACCCGCTCTTTTCCGCGGATATCCACAACGGTATGGCTTAATTTCAGCGGAATACCATAATCATCCAGACATTGAACGATATTTCTCTTTAATCCGCCGGAATAGGGCATCAATTCGGCGACAACCTGGACATCCGCCCCCTCAAAAGTCATACGTCTCGCCATGATC
>CAZJSI010000089.1:0-12179 GCA_964548675.1 uncultured Eubacterium sp.
CTGGTCCAGTCACAATGACCCCTGTTTGAGGTTAACTATTTCCCGACAACCCCTTGCTAATTCTTAAAATAATTCAGCAGATAATTTATATGAGGATCCTCCAGTTCTCCCGTCCAACAGGCGACATAATTTAACGTACCGCCCTCATAGATTCCAAGACTGTAGGATAACACATTTGAATTGATATAATAGCGAAATTTTCGTTTCGGAATAATGGTAAATCCAAATCCGGTTTCCACCGATACACACAGATCCTCGATGTTATGATAAAACAGCGGCTGTGACTGTATGCCAAACTGTTTCAGAAAATTCTTCGTCACCGTCAGCATTCTGGCATCGCGGTTCGGAACCATAACCGGCTTGCCATCAATACGTCTGAGCATATCTTTAAAATCCCAGATCAGTTCTTTCGGACGCGCTGCCAACAGAATGTATTCATCCTGCAAAAGTATTTTTGTATTAACCCCTGTCAGAGGATGATGAGGACTGCAAAAAGTAAATCCAAGCGGAACATTTTTTTGTTTCACTGCGTGTAAAACATCCGGGAAGCACAGCTTTCGCACCGTCACATCCAGTTTCGGATAATTATCTCCCAAGGAATACAGACAGCTTGTTAAAATCGACCGTTCTACAAGCGTATCACAGGCAATTTCGAGCATCTCAGACTTTACGATCATATTGGAAATGGTGCGCAGACGTTCGACCGTCTTCTCCGATTGCTGCAATATCTGCTTTGCCTGCTTCAAAAAATAGGCTCCGTAAGGAGTCAAACTGACTGATTTGGTCGTTCGCTCTATCAGTTTCACATTCAAGGTCTTTTCCAAAGCAGAAATTTGCTGGGACAAAAGCGGTTGTGTCACATATAATTCTTCTGCGGCACGGCTGAAATTTAAATTCTCTGCAACAGAAACAAAATATTTCAATTGCATCAGCTCCAACTGTGATACGGTCTCTATAAAAGAATCCTGATATTCCTTTCCCATAGCCTGCTTCTCCCTTCATCGCAAAAATCTATGACTTGCTATCTTCTTTCTCTTTCAGCCATTTTTCCGTCTTATCCAGATAATCCCAGGTATCTACTGTCTGCGGCTCTAGCATATCCTTTACATCATGATCATATCTCCAATGCATATAAACAGAAGCGTCCTTCTCATCCATCTGTTTCTTGCCTGCGCCGATCTCGTTCTTTGCGCGCATAATAAGAGTAGAATATTGCTCAGATACAGTGTGAAGTTTTAGATCTTCCATCATCAGTTTCTGAAGTGGGCGTTTGATCAGATGAGAGGTGATCGTACGTACTTCATACGGACGGGATTTGATCAGGCGAGCCAGCTCCCATGCACGATCCAAAGTTTTTCCTTTCGGGGTGATTTCACTGATCCATCCCCATTCCAGAGCCTGCCGGGCAGTCCATTGTCTGGAAGTATAAGCCAGATAAGCTGCCCTTTTGGTTCCGAGGAAATGCTGCATGATCATGAACATACCATCGCCCGGAACCAGGCCATACTGGAAATGAAAATCATCCCAACGGCAGTCTTCGCTTGCCAGTGTGATATCACATAACAAAACAGAATCCCAATGGAAACCCGGACCCTGCATAGCGCCAATCGTCGGAATTTCCAGATCGAATACCATGTTTTTGATCAGATTGGTATCATCAAAATACTGGTGTTCAAAACGCTCTGCATCGTAACGCTCCCATCCGTGCGGGTCTGTATCCTGCATCCATTCCGGTCCTTTATGGGTCCAGATCAATACTTCGTTTTCGTGGTCGAGAGAAATAATTCTGGTAAGTTCGCTCATTGCGCGGTGTGCTCCACCTGACCAGTACATTTTTCCGCCATTATTCTGCATGGTTACTTCCAGGATCCCATCTTCTCTGCGAAGCTCAAAATATGGTCCAAACCACTCTTTGTACTCTTCAAATTTCGGCAATTCCACATACGGTGCTTTTGCGTTTTTTTCTACAATTGACATAATTTAATTTCTCCTCCCATTGCATTGTATTTATATGGTTCACATTACGCATAAACCACTTCTTTTGCCAGATGTTTCCACGGGCAAAAGGAAAAAGATCATCCGGCTAATCCTAGATTAACTTTTTGCAATTCATATGTGAAATTAGGTTTTATGTCACTTTCGCACACTTTTTTTTATAATTCCGCTCTCGCATAGCATATGATACATGCAGATACAATTAATGTAACGTACAATACCTGATATTGCACGAAGCACACTTCGGTTTGCCCGGTGCAATCTGCCGAACAATCGCTTCGAGCTCCGGCATACTTTTTTCAAAAAGATCATTGCGGTGAACCAACGTCAGACATAGCTTTTTACCTTCAACATCCGGCAGTTCACAAATCGTAACCAATCCTTCGTTTCGTCTGCTCTCGATATAAATACGCGGCAGAATTGTATAGCCCATACCGCTCTCTACATATGTCAACATTTCATCGATATCTTCACAGAGTTTCAGCTTCGGCCGTATACCGCTCTGCTTATGCAGATCCTTGATTATATCGGTTCCAAACAGATTATACACATATCCACACAACGGCTTATATTTTGCGATCTGCCAGATATCTTTCCCACAATAACGCTCATACAGATTCTTATGCACAACCATGACCAACTCTTCTTCCCGAATCAGACGCACCTGCATTTCATCCGTCACCAGATCCGAGGGAAGCACTGCAAACGCCAAATCGATTCTGCCACTTTCCAGTTCACGGAACAGTTCCTTTAACGTATACTGCTTATAGATCCCCTGAATATCCGGATGTCTTTCTTTCAGTAACCCGTCAAATGCCAAAATGATATTCCGAACAAAAAAATTCTCATAACCGACATGCAGCGCATGGACTTCCACCCGAGATTCCTGCATACGGTGCAGAATGCCCATCGTTTCTTTCAGGGATTTTTCCAATTCCGGAAATGCACGTTTCAATTCTTCACCGGCCGGAGTCAGTGCAACGCTCTTTTTATTGCGCGTAAACAGCGGGACGCCAAGCTCCTCCTCCAGGCTTACCATCTGCTGGGATAACAATGATGGAGACACATCGGCCGCATCAGATGCTGTTCTGTAATTTAAATATTCTGCAATCGCCATAAAATAATGAAGCTGTCTGATCTTCATATAAAAATCTCCCCTCTCACTTGATATCGTACCGCCGGACTTTACGCGTTTATCTTATCACAGCTTTTCCGTTTTTACCACTGACGATTATACATTCCCCTGCATATTGTGTGGAACATAAACGACCGCTGCCGGAAGCATATACTTCTGGCAGCGGCAAATCTCTGTTAAGAAAAAACTGTTCTATTTTGTTCCGTTGAAGTATTTCTGGATTTCTTCTTCATCCACTTCATTGCGTCCGATGCACTTGTCGCTGGTCGTTGCGATAATCACCAATGCAATAATAGCAAGTATGGTCAATATCGCATAAGCTACATTGTAAGTACCGGTGATAGCAGCAATCCAACTGATCATTGCATATCCGCAGGAACGGATAACAACCGTGATCGGAAGTACGATAGTCCATGCACGGGTAAAATCATAACGGCCGAATATAGTGGATGTAAAAGAAGCAATCAGGTTATTAGATGCCCCGATAAATGCACCAAGGAAGAATACTGCCGGATAAATCGTCCATGAACCCGGGATAGCCAGGAATAATACTGACAAGATAGACCATCCGCCTAAGAAAATGGAAGCTTTCTTGGTGCCAATCCTGGCATCGAGCCATCCGAAGAAATAGGAACCGACAATGCCTATGAATGCACAGACTGTCATCATGTTCAATGCAGACTGCGTATCATATCCGTAAGACATGATCGTCGGAACCAACTGGGATAAGGTACCCATAGTCAACAACATAATGATGCCAAATGCAACGCCGATCTTCCAAACAATTGGCGTTTTTAACAGCTTGCCGATAGTCCACGAAGAAGTCTTTTCGTAAGCTTTTCCGAGTTTGTTCATTGCATCACGTTTTTCAGCCGTCATGGAGCGATCATTATCCGGATATTCACCCACTTCTTCCGGTGTGGATTTTACTACAAAAATACCTACTGCAAACACGATTATAAATACAATGCCATAGTAATTAGCGCCCATTTTCAGGCCGTTTGCATTTACTAAAATGTTAAAAATCTGATTCCAGAATGCAGTTGCAAGATTTACGCCAATAGTGACCCAGCCCATAAACAAGCCCTTTTTGGTCGGGAACCAGTCAGTTCCCAAGTTACCCGGTACGACCCAGATTGCTCCGACTGCAAAGCCCTGGATAAGGATAACGCCAAGACCATACATTGCTATTGTGCCTGCATTCATCATGATGTACCATCCGGCAAGAACCACTGTAAAGCACAATACATATACATGTTTTGTGCTTTTTTTCTCAGCCAGAATACCAAACAGAATTGATAATGGTACGGATACCCAACCGCCGACTGTATTTAATGTATACAGAATTGCGGAATTCCATTCGTATGCTCCCGCCATTGCCGGAATTACTGTGTTCATGCCATCTGTAGTCAATCCGCCGAAACAAAAATACGCACAGATCATATAGATGATCAACAGCCATCCACGTTTACTAAAGTTACTTTTAGCGTTTTTCGCCATAACATTTCCATCAGCCATTTTTCATTCCCCCTTTTATTTTAATATAACTACCAATAATTTTGCTACGGTATCATATTTATTCAACATGGATCTGCTTTCCCCTGCATCCCAAAACACACAATCTCCTTGATTCATCTGGAAACTTCTGCTCTCAGTTGTGATTTCAAGCCGGCCTTCCAAAAGATAATAGACCACGTTCTTCATGTAAGGCGGAAATGCGTGTGATTTGCATCCGCCATTCGGCTGAATATGTGAGATATTCAGCTGCAAGTGTAAATTTCCCTCAATAGATTCATCGATTTTCGACCGAAATTCCCCGCCAAAATGCATCGGTGCAATATAATTCTGTCCATCTTCAGCCTTGATCCATCTCATAAACAAAACCTCCTCTCATTGCATTGTCAAGTTTTTTCTAATATAAAATTCCCCCTGCTTTTGCCTGTGCCTTTAACTCATCCCGGAAATCCGGATGCGCAATCGCGATCAAACGTTTCACTCTGGTCGGCACATCTTCAAACTGCAGTTTTGCCACGCCAAACTCTGTCGCCACATACTGGACATCGGTTCGCGGAGTGGTGATGATACTTCCCGGATTCATTTCAAAAACGATACGTGACCGTACTCCGTTTTTTGTCTTTACCGTAGAAGGGATCGCTATAAAAGATGCACCGTCTCTCGAACGGGACGCCCCTCTCACGAAATCAAGCTGTCCGCCCGTTCCTGAATACTGCCTGTGCCCGATACTCTCGGCGCAAACCTGCCCGGTCAGATCCACCGATACGGCCGCATTGATCGAGATCATATTGTCAATGGAAGCGATCCGGTCAATGTTTACAATCTCATCGAAACCGGCAAAGATCAGATCCCTATTGTGGTCAATAAATTCATACTGGCGCCTGGTGCCGAACACAAATCCAATAGCCGTCTGCCCCGGGAATACGGATTTACGGCTGTTATCAACGGCTCCTGATTCTATAAGTTCCACGATAGATTCCGTCAAAACCTCCGTATGAACCCCCAGATGTTTCCTGGAACGAAGCCCGTAGCCGACCGCATTAGCGATACCACCGATTCCTAACTGAATGCAGGCTCCGTCAGGAATATATTCCAGTATATGCTCCGCAATTTTTTCCTCGGTTGGAGATGCTGCCGGATCTTTCAAAAGATACGCCAGCTCCTCCTCCTGCTCTACGACCGCAGCCAATTCACTGACATGATATCTATGGCATGTACCGTTGACATATGGCATCGTGGATGTTACCTGTGCAATGATACGGTCTGCACGTTTGAGCGCAGCCGGAGTATATCCGGAAGGTCCGATATTTAGATAACCTTCCTCATCCGGCGGAGTCATAAGCACGATTGCCACTTCCGGATGAATGGATTCAACATAACGATCCAACATACCGTACTGTAATGGAACAAAACTGCAGTTCTTTAAGGCGACCAATGCACGATCGGGTGAATTCATAAAAAAGGACTGCATGCGCAGCTGTTCCTCTGTAAAAGAATAATTCGCGAGTTCCAATCCCGGATTACACGGACTGTGCATATACAGTTTAATATGATCCAAAGAACCCTGATCTACAGTACGAAACAGTTCATTTAATACGGCGTTCGGTTGATTCGTTCCGCCAGTATAAATTCCGTCTCCCCTATGTATATTTTCCATAATTGCTTCCGCAGGTGTCTTTCGCTTTTCCTGATAAAGTATCTCCCAATTCATACAAAAAGCCTCCTTTTTCCTATCCTTAAAAATCATTAAATAGGAAAAGCAGACTTTTGTGAAATAAGTGATTCTGTTTTCTTGTTTTAGTTTTAATTATAATTCTGCCGCATCATTCCGTAATGACATACCATTCATACAGCTCCGCTCTTTTTCTTCCTCATACTCAATCCCGATCATCGTCAGTCCATGCGCCGGAGCCGTCGGTCCCGCCGCTTCCCGTTTTTTCGCTGCCAGAATGTCTGAAATATCCTCTGCTCTTATACGTCCCAGCCCAACCTGGATCAACGTCCCCGCAATGATGCGCACCATATTATAGAGGAAACCGCTTCCGACCACCCGGATCGTGATGATATCCTGACCCCGCTCAACTGCACAGGAATAGATCGTGCGCACAGTATCCTCCACAGGAGTATTCACGGAACAGAAACTTTTAAAATCATGTGTTCCCTCCAGCATTACTGCCGCCTGCCGCATTTTTTCCACGTCCAGATCATAATGCACAAAATACGTGTCCAGACGCCTCGTCGGCATCGGAAATCTCCGGTTTAAAATCCGGTACTCATAAGTCTTGCGGCTGCTGCAACGTCTTGGATGCCAGTCCGGCTCCACCTCGCAGGAATGCTGCACAACAATATCCGCTGGCAGGCGCTGGTTCAGCGCATAGGATATTTTCTCCGCAGGGATGCGGGTATCGGTGTCAAAAACGGCCACATTCCCAAGGGAATGAACGCCGGAATCGGTACGACTCGCTCCGGTTACTCTGATCTCCTCCCGAAGCAGACTGCTCAGAGCTTTATTTAAAACTTCCTCTATTGTAATCCCGTTGGGCTGTATCTGCCACCCACAATAATTTGTGCCGTCATAGGCAACGATCAGCTTTACACGTTTCATAATACCTCCCGTTTTCCCTGCTGGAAATAATATCCGGGCGTTCTCCTCCAAAATACTTAAGTACGCCTCGCATACTTCAAACTCCCCGATATGACAATACCGGAGTATGTTTTACATCATACTTCCGGTAAAAACACGCAGCAAAATAATAACTGCCAGATATACAAATATAAATACATATGCCCTGTAGTCCGCCGCCACATATTTCAGCGGCTTCATCTTTGTTCTTCCGACACTCCCCCGGTAGCAGCGTGCCTCCATGGCAAGGGCCAGGTCATTTGCCCTGCGGAATGCAGAAACAAACAGCGGCACCAGAATCGGAATCAGGCTTTTTGCTTTCTGGAGCAGTCCCCCCTCTTCAAAATTGGCTCCTCTCGCCATCTGGGCTTTCTTGATCTTATCCGCTTCTTCTGCCAGGATTGGAATAAACCGGAGCGCAATGGACATCATCATTGCGATCTCGTGCACCGGAACTCCCAGTTTTGACAAAGGTTTCAATCCCTCTTCCATACCATCGGTCAGCTTATTCGGCGTAGTCGTCAGCGTCATCACGGATGTTCCCACTACCAGATAGATCAGACGGATCGTAAAGAATACCGTATTGTGCAGGCCAAGCGAGGTAATGTGGATAAATTTCCATTCCACCAGCATTTCTCCTCCCTGCGTAAAAAACAGATTGCAGAACGCGGTGATCAGGATCAGCACCCAGATTGCTTTCACTCCTTTCAGCATAAAGGAAAAAGGCACTTTTGACAATCCGATGACTAAAATGAGAAAAACCGTCACCACCGCAAATCCTATGATATTGCGAAACAGAAAAAGGGATACAATATATAAAATTGTTGAAAATAATTTCACCCTCGGATCCAGCTTATGTATCACGGATTCCGCAGGATAATATTGTCCCAGTGTAATATCTTTTAACATAACTTCAAAATCTCTTCCTTTGCTTCCTCGATCGTTGTCACAGAATCACTCACCGAAAAACCTGCCCGCCTTAAGTCCTTCATCAGGTAAGTTACCTGGGGAACCGCCAGCCCCGCAGCTTCCAGTTCTTCCACATGGGAAAATACTTCTCCCGGCGTTCCATCCAGCATAACACTTCCATGATTCATCACGACAATGCGGCTCACATATTGAGCCACATCCTCCATACTGTGGGAGACGAGCAGCACTGTCATATGCATTTTCCCGTGCAGCTCCCGGATCAGTTCAAACAATTCATCCCGCCCCTGCGGGTCCAGCCCCGCCGTCGGTTCATCCAAAATCAGTACTTTCGGCTCCATTGCGATGACGCCGGCGATCGCCGCACGCCGTTTCTGCCCTCCGGACAGTTCAAAAGGCGACGCCATCCAATATTTTTCCGGCAATTTCACCCTTATCAATGCATCTTTTGCCTTCTGTTCGGCTTCCGTCTCGGAAAATCCCTGGTTTTTGGGACCAAACGCCACATCCTTCAGCACACTGGTCTCAAAAAGCTGATATTCCGGATATTGAAATACCAGGCCAACCTTTCCCCGCAGTTTTCTCAGCGAAAAATCATGCCCGTAAATATCCTGGCCATCATGATAAATATGGCCGGATGAAGCACGAAGCAGGCCGTTCAACAACTGAATCAACGTAGACTTTCCGGAACCGGTGTGCCCGATGATTCCGACAAACTCGCCGTCGCCAATCTCCAGATCAATATCCTTCAACGCCTGAATCTCATAGGCCGTACCGGCTGCATAGATATAATTTACTTGTTCGATCTTAATTGACATATTGCCTCCACCAGTTCCTGTCTGTCCAGTATGCCATCCGGCAGGGCGAGCCCCTCCTGCTTTAACTCATAGGCAAGCCTTGTGATCTGAGGCACATCCAGACCATACTGTTCTAACTCTTCCACCCGGGAAAAAATGTTTTTCGGCGTTCCCTGCATAACCACATGGCCGTTATCCATGACAAAGACCTGGTCCGCATCCACTACCTCTTCCATATAATGGGTGATCAAAATGACCGTGACTCCCTTTTCCTGATTCAGCCGGCGGACTGTTTTCAACACTTCCCTCCGGCCATTCGGATCCAGCATCGCAGTTGGCTCATCCATAATGATACATTTTGGCTGCATTGCCACCACTCCGGCAATTGCCACACGCTGCTTCTGCCCGCCGGACAGTTTATTCGGAGAATGATACCGGTAAGCCGTCATCCCGACCGCTTCCAGGCTCTCGGCTACGCGGGTCCAAATCTCCTCTGTAGGGACTCCGATGTTCTCCGGTCCAAATGCCACATCCTCCTCCACTACTCCGGCTACGATCTGATTATCCGGATTCTGGAAGATCATTCCCGCCGACTGGCGGATCTCCCATGTATTTTCCGGAACAGCGGCGTCTTTTCCGTCCACCCATAAAGTTCCCTCACTCGGGAACAGCAGCACATTCAAATGCTTCGCAAAGGTGGATTTCCCGGAACCGTTGTGGCCTAAAACGGCCACAAACTGCCCCTGTTCCACCTCAATGTCAACCCCGTCAAGAGCCTTGATCACACCACAGACTTCACCCTGTTCATCCCGGCGCACAAATTCATGTTTCAATTTCTTTGCCTTTATAAACGACATCTATGCACTCTCCTTTCAAGTGCGGCCGGCGCACCTGCCGCAATTCTGACGAAAGCCATATCGGCCGTGCCTCTGTCCTCTCAGCAGATATAGTCCTCAAATTTTGTCAAATGTCCCATCAACTGCATCTGCGAAAAATGATTCTGCCGCAGCGCCTCATATAACACAACCGCAACCGAATTTGCCAGATTTAATGAACGGATATCCTCGAGCATCGGTATCCGGACGCATCTGTCCTTATTATGCGCCAGTATTTCTTCCGGAATCCCGGCGCTTTCTTTCCCGAACATAATGTAGCAGTCCTCTTCGTAGGAAACATCCGTATATACATTCTGGCCCTTTGTTGTGGCCATGTAAATTTTGGCGTCGGGGTTTTTATCCAGAAATTCCTGGTAATTCACATAGGTTGTCACATCCAGGTCTTTCCAGTAATCCATCCCCGCACGCCGGAGCTCTTTTTCATTGATCCGAAATCCGAGAGGCTCAATGAGATGAAGCCGGGTTCCCGTGGCCACGCAGGTCCTTCCGATATTTCCCGTGTTTGCGGGAATTTCCGGTTCATATAATACGATATTCAACTTTGCCATAAGCTAATCCTCTTTTTCCTCTCTCAGCTTATTTACAAAATGTTCCAGACGATCTAAAGCCTCTTTCAAAGCTTCCAGCGAATATGCATAGGAAATACGCAAAAATCCCTCTCCGCATGAACCAAATGCGGTTCCCGGTACGACCGCAACCTTTTCTTCCTCGAGAAATCTGGTCGCAAATTCGTCCGAACTCATGTCAAACTCCTGAATACTTGGAAATGCATAAAATGCGCCAAAAGGCTCAAAGCACTCCAACCCCATTCCCCGGAAACGGTGAAGCACATAACGGCGTCTGCCGTTATACTCATCCCTCATTTTCGCCACATCCTCATCACCGTTTTTCAGTGCGGAAACAGCCGCATACTGGCTGGTTGTGGGTGCACACATGATCGCAAACTGGTGAATCTTTAACATCTGCTCAATGATAACCTGAGGGCCGCATGCATAGCCGAGACGCCATCCTGTCATCGCATGTGATTTGGAAAATCCATTGATATAAACGGTACGGTCACGCATTCCCGGCATAGATGCGATGGATACATGTCCCTCCTCACTGTAAGTCAGTTCTGAATAAATCTCATCCGTGATGACATACAGGTCATTTGCCACGATCACATCTACCAGATCCTCCAGATCTTTCCTCTCCATAATAGCGCCCGTCGGATTATTTGGAAATGGCAGTACCAGAATTTTTGTCTTCGGCGTAACAGCCGCTTCCAGTTCGGCTCTTGTCAGGCGGAACTGATTCTCCGCTTTCAGCTCGATCACCACCGGAACGCCGTTTGCCAGCTTTGCGCAGGGCAGGTAGGATACATAGCTCGGCTGTGGAATCAGCACCTCGTCTCCCGGATCAAGCATTGCTCTCATGGCAATGTCAATTGCCTCACTGCCTCCGACTGTGACGATCGTCTCATGGTTATAATCATATTCCAGGCCATATTTTCTTTTCAGGAATTTGGTGATTTCAATCTTTAATTCCTTTAATCCGGCGTTGGATGTATAAAAGGTCCTTCCTTTTTCCAGGGAATAGATACCCTCGTCGCGGATATGCCAGGGAGTGTCAAAATCCGGTTCTCCCACGCCGAGGGAGATCGCATCTTTCATCTCGCTGACAATATCAAAAAATTTGCGGATGCCGGAAGGCTCTATTTCAGTAATTACTTTCGATAATGGATTTCTCATGGTGTCATCAGCATCCTTTCATCTTTTGCTTTCTCTGCCATGATCGTACCATGGTCTTTATATTTTTTCAGAATGAAGTTGGTCTTTGTGCTCAGAACAGATTCCAGAGGAGACAGCTTATCTGATACAAACTGAGCAGCCTCCCTCAGAGTACGTCCCTCGATCGTCACCAGCAGGTCATAGCTGCCGGAGATCAGGTACACCGCATTCACCTCCGGATAGTTGTAAATGCGCTCTGCGATCTTGTCAAACCCCTGTCCTCTCTGAGGAGTAACGCTCACCTCGATCAACGCTGTCACTTTCTCGATCGATGTTTTATCCCAGTTAATCAGCGTGTGATAACCACAGATCACATGTTCCTCTTCCATCGCTGCCAGTTCATTCGCAACCGCCAATTCATCCTCTCCCAAAATAATAGCCAGTTCGTTAATGTCAATCCGGCTGTTCTTCTCTATAAATGTCAAAATTTTCTCACGCATCACATATCCTCCTAAAATATTTATTATTCATCTGATATATTTCGTCCGCTTTCGGCGGCTCCAGAAATCTGCGTTCTTCCTC
>CAZJSI010000090.1:0-12085 GCA_964548675.1 uncultured Eubacterium sp.
TCTCATATGGCGGAATACCTGCTCCGATAGCGCCGTAAGCAGCCAGCGTGGAAGAAGAAGTAACCATCGGATAAATACCGTGATCCGGATCCTTTAATGTTCCGAGCTGACCCTCCAGCAGAATTTCCTTACCTTCTTTGATGGCATTCCAGAGATAAGCGGATACATCGCAGACATAAGGAGCTACCATATCTCTATATTCATGCAGTGTTTCAAGCAGCTCGTCCGGATCGATCAACGGTTTGTGATATAAATGCTCCAACAGGACATTTTTCGTCTCAGCAATACGCACTACTTTTTCTTTCAGCAGTTCTTCATCAAATAACTCACTCACCTGAAAACCGATCTTTGCATATTTATCAGAATAAAACGGTGCAATACCGGATTTGGTAGAACCAAAGGATTTTCCACCGAGACGTTCTTCCTCATACTGGTCAAACAGAATGTGATATGGCATCACCATCTGTGCACGGTCAGATACAAGGATCTTCGGCGCAGGCACACCTTTATCAATAATATCCTGAATTTCTTTGAAAAGTACCGGGATATTCAACGCCACACCATTTCCGATAATACTTGTTGTATGGCCATAAAAACATCCTGACGGGAGTGTGTGCAACGCAAATTTACCATAATTATTTACGATCGTATGGCCGGCATTTGCACCACCCTGAAAACGAACGATGATATCCGCTTCCTTTGCAAGCATATCGGTAATCTTACCTTTTCCCTCATCGCCCCAGTTTGCTCCAACAACTGCTTTTACCATTTTAAGTTTCCTCCTTTTGGAATCAAAACAGGCAGGTTTCCAAGTACGCCCCGGCCTGTCCGCCGGAACATAAATACTGTAAAACCTGCCTGTAACTATACCTGTTTTACTTTCTGATTATACACGAAAAGTCTCCATAAGTAAAATCAATATTTGTTATATTCCGCATAATTTCCACTTATGTCTATTTCCAGGGTTCCAACATTGCCAACAGGTATTTCGCGGAAGACGGAACCGGAATTCTGTCATTGGTGACCACATACATTGCACGCGGCGGGATCTCCCGCTCCAGATTCAGGCGGAATAATATCCCCTGCTCCAGGTCTGCCCTTGCAAAGTCCTCCACCACGCTGGCAATTCCAAGCCCCCGCTTCGCAAACTGAAGGAGCATATCGCTGGTGGCCAGTTCAAACTCCGGATGCAGCTCCACCTGAAACTTTCTCAGATAAGTTTCCACGTAAGTCCTGGAAGAAGTCTCTCCCTCCAGGCAGATAAACGGAAATCTTTCCAGCTCTTTTAATCTCATTTCCCGGCCGCGGAAACTGTCGTACTTCTCCCCTGCCACAAAGATATCACGGATATCACGGACTTTTTTTAATGTGAGATTGGCATCCTCCAAAACCGGCTCTGTCACCACGCCAAAATCAATTTTGCCATCCTGAAGATGCTGCAGCGTCTCCGGTGTAGGCGCATTAGTCACACGCACCTTAATTTTGGGATACCGCTCATGAAATTTTTCCAGATGATCCAGCAGATAAAACTGCAGCGTCATATCGCTGGCGCCGATCCGTATCTCTCCCGTCTCCAGATTCATCTGCTCCCGCAGCTTACGCTCCCCGAGGCGTATATACTCATATCCCCTCGCCACATAGGGATACAGCACCGCGCCCTCCGCCGTCAGACGCATCCCCTTTGCCGTGCGGACAAACAGGGGCGTCCCGATGGATTCCTCCAGATGGCGTATCGACTGGCTGACTGCCGGCTGGGACAGGGCAAGTTTTTCCGCCGCCAGCGTAATACTGTTATATTTCCCGACATAATAAAATACTTTATAGTACTCCAGATTGAGATTCATATCTTATTTGTCACTTCCTGCCAGTTTTACTTTGTTATCAAGATAAAAAAATGTCATTGTTGCCACGGCAATCACCTTGTCCAGTTCATTGGTGATCGTCACCTCATATACACACATCTTTTTCCCCACTTTTATCTCCCGGGATTCTCCGATCAGCTTCCTGCAGTTCATCGCCGGACTCAGATAATTGATATTTCCGGAGACCGTGGTGACAAATCTGCCGCGGCTGCTCGCAGCCGCTCCGCCGACCGTGTCGGCAATGGAAAAAATCACTCCTCCGTGGGTGGAACCGATCGGATTTGCATGCATTGGCTTTAATTCCATCTCCCCCTTTGCATATCCCTCTCTGATATCCGTGATCACAAAACCGATTTCTTTTATAAATCCCATATTTCTTATTTTCTTTAATTTATCAAAATCCATCTCATACCTCTTGTATTTATTTCGCTAATATTTATTTCATATCTCCTATACTTATTTCGCTGATACTTATTTCATATCTCCTATATTTATTTTATTGATACTTATTTCTTTTTCATTGATATTTATTTCATATCTGCGCCAAAAAAACAGTAAGGTTTGTCCGCGCACAAATCTTACTGTCTTTTTCCTATATCTCCTAATCCACTGTGATCGACTTTGTAGCCGTCACCGCCAGCGCTCCCGGTCCGATATGGCAGGCCACGCTCAGTGAGAGCGGATTCAGCACAATGTCATGATTCGGAAATACCGCCTGAACCTCTTTCCTGAACTCCTCCGCTGCCGCCAGATCATAAGTATATGCCATGGAAATATGAACGCCGGTTCCGTCGGCGGAGCCGAAACGTTTCTCACAGTCATCTTTGATCTGCTTGATCATGATCGCCTTACCCTGTTTCACCGTTCTCGCCTTTGCAAAGGCATCCAGCTTTTCTCCCTGGATCTGAAGCACCGGCTTTAATTTCAACAGTGTCCCCAGCGCTGCCGCCGCCGGAGTGATACGCCCGCCTTTCTTCAGATAATAGAGCGTATCCAGCATAATATAGATACTGGATTCCATTTTATTTTCCATCAATTTGTCATATATTTCCTGACCGGTCTTTCCGGCCTCCGCCAGCATCATCGCATCCAGAACGGACTGACGCTGCGTAACAGAAATACGCTGATTGTCCACGACAAACACTTTTCCGTCATAATCCTGCGCCAGCATAGCAGCCGTGGAACAGGTGCTGGAAAGCCCGCTGGACATCGGAATATGGATGATCTCGTCATAATCCTGTAAAAGTTCGTCCCAGAGCTCCGTGAAATTTGTCAGGATCGGAGTGGATGTATGGATGTCCGAACCATCTTTCAGTCTCTCATAAAACTGCTCCTGGGTCAGATCAATATCTTCCAGAAGCATTTCTTCATTAATATAAAAAGGCATCGGCATAACACGGATTCCCATCTCTTTTGCCTGATCCTGCGTAATTCCGCTGTTACTGTCTGTCACAATTGCTACTTTGCTCACCTAAGCTTCCTCCTGATCTCTTAAATAAATTAATGAAATTTTAACATAATGTTCGAAAAGTTACAACCCTGGAAAACGTTTTCACATCTTATAGAAAAAAGCCGTTCCATTTGTTATAATAACTTCAAATACTATGGAGGACAATAAAATATGAGAAAAATTTATCTGCAAATGTATTCCTTTGGGGAATTTGACCCGGCAAAAACAAAAGAAAACTTAAAAGCAGCTTCCGAAATGGGCTTTGCCGGAGTGGAACTTTTCGGACCGAATTTTGCCACAGATCCGGCCACTATGAAACAATACCTGGATGAATACGGGTTGGAAGCGATCTCACTGCATGCGGATACGGACAAGATCATATCCATGATCCCCTACGCAAAAGCGCTGGGGTTAAAATTTATCGGAATCGGCATGGAATATCTGCCGGACGAAACCGCCGTGCTCGACTACGCATCCCGGTTAAACGATATCGGAAAACAATGCCGGGAACAGGGGCTGACGCTGACCTATCACAATCACACCCAGGAATTCAAAAAATACGGGGATAAAAATATCCTGGAACTTCTCCTTTCGAACACCGATCCGGATTATTTAAGTCTTGAAGTGGACGCCGGATGGGTCGCTGCGGCGGGCGAATCGCCGATCGACTTTATCGAAAAATACGGGGATCGGGTGAAATTGATCCATATCAAAGAGAGCGGCTCTGTCGTCGGGGTATTATCCCAATGGAATCCTGCGGATATGGTTTTCGATGAAGACGGACACCCCACATTTAACGAAGAGCAGAAAGCGGAGATGGAACGCAGTCAGAGGATCAATTGTCCTGCCGGAGAGGGACTGGTAGACTGGAAAGTACTGGCCGACCTTGCCGACACAAAGGGCTGTCAGGCCTATATCGTAGAGCGGGAGTACAGCTATAACGGCGAACGGATCGACTGTCTGAGAGCGGATATCCGGTATTATCAGTCCGTGCTGTAAAAATAGGAAAAGTATACTTCTCAATATCCCGCGATCAAAAACCTCAATCGCACAGCTTTTCCATTATGAAATCAAAAACAGGGCAGATCATTCAAAGATTCAAAATCTCAATGATCTGCCCTGTTTGAAAAATATGAAATATTCTCGCTGCCGCTTTCTCCTCTTATCATGCAAAAGCTTTTATAGCTGTACCGTAAGTTCTTCTATCTCTCTCATCGCCTGTTTTACTTTTTCCGGATCACGGGGGATAAAATCATTAAAAGACAATTCCAATAACGTGTTCGAGCACGCATCCACCTCGCCGGATGCCGCCATACCCGCATAAACCGGAGCATATTTCTCCAAAATTTTCATTGCATTGGCGTCCTTTGACAATCTGCCCAGCGTTGTTCCCAAATGATAAGGTTTCCGGTAATTTATGACAGGCCTGTACAGATAATCATAACTACCCGCATCCAGTATCTGCGCACCGCCCGCATATGCCGGAAGCTCCACCTGCGCCTGGCAGTTAAAGGGGATCTCGATATGTACTTTCATCTGTCCATCCGGTAAAATCTCATATTCACACCGATACATTCCGTTCACGGAATGGTAACGGCAGTTTACAGAGGACAAACGTACATCTGGCTTCGGCGCAATACGTGCCCTGGCAAACCCGGGCTCCATTGCCTGAATGCCGCCGACATGTTTATATAAAAATTCCGCAACCGAACCGTAGGAATAATGGTTCAGGGAATTCATACCGGCCGGATTTATTTTCCCGTCCGGGAGAACGGAATTCCACCGTTCCCAAACTGTCGTTGCCCCAAGCTTCACACAGTACAGCCAGCCTGGAAAGTTCTCATTTAACAGGAAGTCATATGCCTGTTCCGCCATTCCGTTGTCCGCCAGGACAGTGCATAAAAGCGGCGCTCCCGCAAATCCGCAGCGCAGTTGGAAACCATCCTTTTTCAAGCGCTCCCTGAATTGTCCCAGGACTTTTTCCCGGTCAGGGCAGATTCCAAAATTCAGTGTGCAGACATATGCCGCCTGGGTATCGATGGCGAGACGTCCGGTAACAGTAAAAAACTCTTCAAAAATTGCCTTTGTGATCCTGGATTCCAACTCTGCATAATGTGCTGCATCTTCTGATCTATGCAGACGTTCGGCCATTTCCTTTACGATCTGCACCGATCGGCAGTAATACATGGAAGATAAGAAATCGTCGTTTGTATTTCCCTTAAAACTGGATGGCGTCATACCGTCTAACGCAAGCCAGTCACCGAAAGAAAAGGCAAAATCAAACAGATATTTCTTTCCCCTGGCTTCATCCTGCCTGTCAACGGAATCCACCCAGTCTTTCATGAGGGGATAAAAATTCTTCATCTCCTCCAAATCCCCGTAATACCTGTATAATGTATCGGGAATCAGCGCCGCGGCATCTCCCCAGATGCTTCCGGCTGTCTGATCATGCCTCGGATTCGGCAGGTAGTTCGGCATCCTGCCGCCCAAAATGATCTGTTCCTCACGCAGATCCTGCAGAAACTTATGATAAAAAGCACGGGTATCCATGTGATAGCTTGCAGTTGGTGCAAACACCTGCGCATCCCCGGTCCAGCCCAGGCGCTCGTCACGCTGAGGGCAATCTGTCGGCAGATCCATAAAATTGGATTTCAAGCCCCACAGTGTATTTTCATACAGACGGTTTACCATAGCATTTGAGGTTTCCAGATATCCGGTCCGCTCCAACTCTGAATACAATACCAGCCCCTTAAAATCTTCTTTTCTGATACTTCCTTTCCAACCGCTCACCCGGACATAGCGGAATCCAAAGTAGGTAAAATGGGGACGGACTGTCTCCTCTTCTCCATTTGATATGTATACAAACTGAGAATTCGCCGTCCGGTAATTACCATTGTAAAAATTGCTGTTCTGCATGATCTCCCCGAATTCCAGAACAATTTTTGTTCCCCGCGGCTGCTTTACATGCATTTCTACAAATCCGGCAAAATTCTGGCCAAAATCCAGCACAATATCTCCATTCAGAGTATCCAGAATTTCCTGAACCGGAAGAATTTCATGCACACGGATCGGAAGGCTGCTCCGGTCAACCAGGTGGGAGATATTTAACGCCCGTGTTTCCTCCTGTTTTTCCGGATGGCACAGTACATCCGCCGGACGGAGCATCGACATCCTTTCTTCTCCTGCGGTCCGGTCAATCCATTCCCCATCATAAATGCCCGATTCTATGATATCAGAGGGATAATAGTTCCAATTTTCATCTGTCGCAATAACTTCTTTTTGACCGTCTTCATATAACAAGTGAAGCTCTGCGATCACAGCCATACGGCTGCCATAGGTATTCTCTCCCGGAGGCATGCCGAATCTGCCCATATACCAGCCTTTTCCCAGACAAATTTCCAGCACATTTTCTCCCTGTAACAATTCCTCCGCCGAAAACGTAATAACCTGAAGATGATCCTCATAATTGTTAATATAAGGTGTCAAATACTCATCTCCGAGTTTTTTCCCATTCATATTTGCTTCAAACAATCCCGCCCCCGCCGCATACAGGCGGGCACTTTTTACTTCTTTGGATACCCGGAATCTGCGCTGCATTACCGGATGGCAGTTATCCCCTTTTTCCGCCGCGATAAACTTTGCAGCCCAGGGCTCATCCATTTTTCCCGTCTCAAAGAAAGCGGGTTCGCTGACAGCCTCATCCCCCAAATCTCCGGTCACTGTCACACGCACATAATAAATCGTGCGGGGCTGGCAGGAAATGTCGAGCATCTCACCGCCCTGCTTTAACTCTTTCCCCTCTTTTCTATATAAGACATGCTGAAAGTTTTCCGCATCGCTCACTTCAATCTTCACATATGACTGTTTTTTGCTATTCGTCCGGCTTACTTCCCAGGAACAGCATATTCCGCCCCACAGAAATCCAACCGGATTTTTCATTCCATTAATTTTTACATTTTGAACAAGCATGATATTTGCTTCAACTCCTTTTTTCTGCTATGATTATTCAGGGCTCGCCACCTGTAGATGTGGGAGGCATCTCTCATCTAATATACAACTTTTCGGGGAGGAAAACTATATGAACCGTGCCGATATCATCCGTTGGATGGAAGATTACACACCGATTGAATCTGATTTTCGTGAATATTACCGGACACATAATTACCCGGTAACAGAGAAAACCTTTTTTCAGATCATCCAAAAACATCATGGGCTGGACAATACGGTCAACAGCGCCTTTCACAATCTGGATGCCGCCGACACCCCGCCTATCCCTGAAAATCCCAATATGAACACAAAATTTTCCGATATGGTCTGGCTGCAAAAAGCGCAGGACATTTCCATCCGGAAGCATCCCCGCTACTTTCCGCCACTGAAACACACGCATACGTTTATCGAGATTGCATATGTTTTTCGCGGGAACTGCAGACAAACATTTTATTTCAGTGATTCCCATCTCACAGAGGAGATCACCCTGACAGAAGGTTCCCTGTGCATTATTCCTCCCGGACTGGAACACGCCATCTCCGTCTTTGACGACAGCATTGTCATCAACATACTGATCCGCACCAGTACGATGAAGCGCACATTGACAGAGCTGATAGCGGGAAATCACGCCCTGTTTGACTTTTTTATTTATACCCTCTATGAAAATTCCACACAGAATTTTCTGCTGTTCGACACCCATAACAGTGAGGCCATTCAGAGTTTTCTGCTGGGGATGATGCTGGAATTATGTGAGGAAAAGCCATACAGCCAGAGAACTACCCATCTCATGCTCGGTCTTGTTTTTACCTACCTGCAGAGAGATTGTTCGGACAGTCTCCGCTTTTCCAAATACGCTTCCTCGGGGATCGGATATATTCCGCAGATTTTGTCCTATATCCACGAAAATTACCGGACTACTTCTGTTGAAGATATCGCGGAGCACTTTTATATCAGCCGTTCCTATTTAAGCCGCGTATTTAAAGCCCACACAAACTCAACCATTATCCAGACATTACAGCAGGTGCGCCTGCAGAATGCCTGCGACTATCTGGAAAATACACAAATGTCGGTGCAAAATATATCCGATGCCGTCGGGTATGGCGACGTGACATTTTTCATCCGCGCTTTCAAAAAAACCTACGGAACCACGCCGCTGCAATACCGCAAACAGCATCAGATATAAAAACATTGGCAAAGCTTAATTTCGTTTTGCGAGATCGGCACGTATGCCGTCAATCTTTCCGTCCAGATCATATAATGCAAAGACAATGATCTGTCCGATCGTACATATGAGTGTAACGCCAATATACAGGAAGATGATCCCGTTTGTGGCTGTCGTTGTCTGTTGTGCAGCGTTTGCCACATATCCTGTCCAGGTAAGCACCCATCCCACGATTACGCTTGCCAGACCGCTGCTGACCTTGTTGGCAAAGCTTACCGCACTGAATGCCATACCCTCCGCTTTCACGCCGGTTTTCCATTCTCCGTAGGCAACACTGTCCACAATAAAGGAATTTCCCACGCCCTGTACCGGTGCAAAGAAAATACCCCGGATCACTAGACCAATCACAAAGAGTGTTATATTGTGAATATTCAGGAACATGATTGCAAAACCGATCATCGTACAACACAGACCGATCAGTGAAACTCTTCTCTTGCCAAATTTATTGCTCAGCTTCAATGCGATCGGCATGGAGATCAGGCTCGGGATATTATCTGCGATTACCAGTACGGTGATCAATGCAGGGTTGCCCAGCACGTAAATGCCATAATAGATCATTGCGGCAAGACGGGCATTTAGACCAAAATAGATAAAAAATGTATTCAGTACCTGCATGATCCAGTATTTATTTTTTAACAGACTCCCCAGACCTTTCAAAACCGGTTCTTTTTGAGCTGCTGTTCCATCCGCTTTCTCATCCGGCAATTCCTTTGTTGTGAAGAAAGTAGCCAATCCGCCCGCTGTACATACAACAGCCAAAATAAATGTCAGTTTAATAAATGCACCCTGGGTAAAGGAATCGCTTCCGCTTAATGCGGTTAATACGCCTACTGCGATCGCATTGATCACAACATTTCCCAGAATCATGCCAAACATCAGAACCGTACTCAGGGTATTTACTTCCTTCATGTTCCTTGTCAGGCGGATATTCAATGTGTTCATCGCAATACCAAGCGCTGTATATGCAACAGCATACAGATTATAGAAAATAAAAATCCATGCAAGCTGTACGCCGGTACTAAAGCTTTGCGGAACAGCAAATAAAAGTACGGAAAACAGGCCAAACGGGATCACTGCCCTCGCGATCCATGGCCGTGCCTTGCCATGTTTACTCCTGGTCTTATCCAGAACAAATCCCATTAAAATATCAGTCACACCATCAAATAATTTGGAAACAAGCAGGATATTGCTCAATGCAAGTGCCGCCACACCCAGCACATCTGTGCCAAAATATGTAATGTAACTTGTTACAATCCCTGTCAGCAGCGCCTGTCCAAAGACGCCAAAACCGATTGAAAATTTACCCGGTATGCTGACCATCCTTTCTTTTTTACTCATAACATCCTCCTTTAATATGTTTTTGATGAAGATATGATATCATGATATTTTCCGGCAAAATACGGCATTATATCTCTTTAAAATCGGCTTTTTATGAACACATTTTTATGGCAGAAAGAGCCCCCGACTCCCTGTCACGGGAATCGGGGGCTGTCTATGGTTTTATTGGAAATCTATCAGCTTGATCAGATCAGAGACTCATACAATTTTGTGATATCTTCCACACTTGTCTCTTTCGGGTTGCCCGGTCTGCATGCATCATCATACGCAGACTGCGCAAGGAACGGAATATCCTCTTTCTTTACAATTTCTTTCAAGTCGGCGGGGATTCCCACGTCCTGTGACAACTGTCTTACCGCATCGATCGCAGCCTTGCGGTACTCTTCCTGCGTCATGGCGTCTACGCCCTCCACGCCCATCGCTCTCGCGATTTCACGGTATTTCTCACCGGTTGCTTCCGCATTATACTCCATAACGGTCGGCAGAATGATCGCATTGGCAACGCCGTGAGGGGTGTCATACAGCGCCCCGAGGGGATGAGCCATAGAGTGAACGATCCCAAGACCTACGTTGGAGAATCCCATTCCTGCCACATACTGTCCGAGAGCCATTCCCTCACGGCCCTCCGGCGTGTTGTTTACCGCATCCCGGAGACTTCTTGCAATGATCTCGATGGCTTTGATGTGGAACATATCGGATAATTCCCACGCTCCAGCGGTGATGTATCCCTCGATCGCATGTGTCAGGGCGTCCATTCCGGTAGCTGCGGTCAGCCCTTTCGGCATGGAGGACATCATCTCCGGGTCTACAAAGGCCACAACGGGAATGTCTTTCGGGTCCACGCACACCATCTTGCGGTTTTTCTCCACATCGGTGATGACATAATTGATCGTAACCTCTGCGGCCGTTCCTGCCGTAGTCGGAACTGCAAAGATCGGAACCGACTTATTTTTTGTCGGTGCAACGCCCTCCAGGCTTCTGATATCCGCAAAGTCCGGATTTGCGATCACGATGCCGATTCCCTTTGCCGTATCCATGGAAGAACCGCCGCCGATCGCGATAATGTAATCCGCCTGAGCGTCCTGAAACGCCTTTACTCCGAGCTGCACGTTTTCAATTGTCGGGTTTGCTTTGATGTTGGAATAGATCTCATAACCAAGGCCTGCCCCATCCAGTACATCCGTCACCTTTTTTGTCACCCCAAACTGAATCAGATCAGGGTCAGAGCATACAAGGGCTTTTGAAAATCCCCGTCCGACTGCCTCGGTCGCAATTTCCTGAATCGCCCCCGCTCCATGGTAGGATGTCTCATTCAATACAAATCTGTTTGCCATAGTTTTTTCTCCTTCTTTTTTCTTTCTATTATCTCAAAAAGTTCCGCCGTACTCAAGATTTTTCGGTGCTTTTGAAGATGCCCCGAACCGCAGCAAGCTGCTTTCTATTTTTCATATAAAAATTTTTCCGGTAATGTCACCTTAAAATCCCTTGCCAGATCTCTGAACTGGTCCGGTGTGATCGTCTGACGTTTTTCCGGTTGCATAGAACGCATTTTCACAAGGATCTCCGCAGATTTTTCTACCGTATGCATCAGTCCGAAGGTCAGATCAAAATCCTCTCCCGCTGCGAACATGCCGTGATGCGCCCAGATCGCCACATCGTATTCTTTCATCAGCTTGCTTGTCTCCACCGCGATCTCTCTGCCGCCCGGAACCATCCATGGAACAACGCCGATGCCGGATGGAAATACAACCGGACACTCGGTAGCCATCTCCCACAATTCTCTCGTAAATACTTCATCCGTCAGCGGGAGTACAAAAGTCAGAGCGATCACATTCGTCGTATGCGCATGATAGATCACACGGTATTTTCCGCCTGTTGCCAGTTTCTTCACCTCATGATTCATCAGATGGGACGGAAGCTCGGAAGTCGGGCGGCCGCCGTTTACCAATCCCCAGACAATGCGGTAATTTTCACCCTTTTCGTCCAGCTCGATCATGCAGATGGAATCCTCCGGTTTGATGATCACGTTGCGGAAATATTTGCCGCTCCCCGTCACGAGGAAATATTCTCCCGCCAGATCCGGCACCGTCGTACCGATCGGCTGCCATTCCTTCGGCTCAAAATTTTCCTTTACGGATTCCACTTCCGTATCTTTCACACGGTAGGAAAGATTTCCGCCGTTTCTCTCATGCCATCCCTGCTCCCATCCGTCATTTGCCATGCGGA
>CAZJSI010000091.1:0-11921 GCA_964548675.1 uncultured Eubacterium sp.
TGCCTCTTCCCTGCATGTCAGGGGTTAAAAATCGGTATTATCCGACACCCCCTTCTTTTTTTGTTAATTTATAATTTATTCAGTCTATTGCAGATCTAGAGGTGAATATTTTGTTACAGATAAATGAAAAAAAGGACAGCCGTGATAAAATAACGGTCAAACAGAAAAAGGGAACCTGGCTGCGCTTTATCAAGATTTTTCCCAAATGCCATCTGCCCTGGCTCTGGCTCATCTGTTATTTGATACTTGATATCGGATTTATCCAGCTTGGAGTCAATGTCACGGATTATACGGCACAGCTGTTCGCAGGAGATACAAGCGTTCGTCTTGTCACAACATTGGCGATCTGCATTCTGGTCAATCTTCTTGGAACAAACTTGACGACTTTTGTAAAAGGGCTGACCAGTGCAAGAATGAACAGAAACATGCGGCAGGTTATGCTGGAAAAAGTTATGCGCCTCCCCATGAGCTATTTTAAAGATGAAAATCCCCGGGATGCCATGTACAGGATTGTAAATAACTCCACTGTCATCGACAACACAGTTATGATGTTTGCTGTTCCCCTTGCAAGCGGGATCTATACTATGACGGCAATCTTTCTGAAAGTATTCAATTATGACTGGCGCCTATCGGTCATTATGCTTGCCTTTATCCCGGTTATCCTGTTCATGGCATTTATCTTCGGCAGAGTAAATTTTTCATTATCAGAAAGAGACTCCTACGTCAACGCCTCCCTCACCCAGAGACTGGCCGAAATGGTAACAAATATCTCTCTTGCCAAGGCATTTGCAAAAGAAGATTACGAAGAAAAACGCGGTGCAGAGCTGACAGAGAGACTTTATAAGATCAACATCAGAAGCAGTTGGTTCTCACAGGGCAAAAATCTGGCGGAAATATCCGTCCAGTTAGTTCAGTCCCTCCTGATCACCCTTGTCGGTGCGGCGCTTCTCCACAGCGAATCCATCACGAAACGCGCATGGGTTGCCTTCTTCCTTTTTTCCGGTATATTTATGAGTGCAGTGACCGACCTGACAATGCTCTGGAATAATGTAAAGGTTATTCAGGGCGGCGCAGATAAGCTCTGCGAGATCATGGACGCTCCGGAAGAAAACACGGCAGGAGAATTATGCGGCCGTTTAAAAGGCGATATTAAATTGAAAAACGTAAAATTCGGATATGTTGAAGATAAGACCATTTTATCAGATTTAAACTGTACCTTCCGTCACAACTCGGTAAACGCCCTTCTAGGCGTCAGCGGATGCGGAAAAACAACTATATCAAACCTGCTCTTCCGCCTCTACGACATTGAAAGCGGCTCCATTACGATAGACGGAAGATCCGTTTACGACTATGCGCTGCATGACTATCGGAAAAATTTTTCTGTTGTCTCGCAAAATACGATGCTTTTTTCCGGTACGATCAGAGAAAATATCTGTTATGGCAGCGGCAATATCCCCGATGACCGGATTTTTGAGGTTCTCAAAATGGTCAACGCCTCCGATTTTATCCGGGATCTTCCGGACGGTCTTGACTCTGTCCTTGAAGAATATGGCGGAAACCTTTCCGGAGGCCAGCGCCAGAAACTTGCCATGACAAGAGCCCTGCTGTCAGATGCGCCTTACCTTATCCTTGACGAACCGGTTGCCTCGATGGATGCGATATCCACAAAAGAAACTATGGATATCCTGTCCGGGCTTGCAAAGGAAAGGACGATCATCATCATCGCACACACGCCTGCCGTGTTATCCATCGCGGATCATGTAGTTATCATCCATGACGGCGTGACAGAAAGCGAAGGAACTGTGGATGAAGTAATGCTTGAGAGTACGTTTTTGCAGGAATTCAAGAGAAAGAAGGTGCAAAATTGACAATAAAAAATGAACAAAAGGGCATGTGGAAACGCACCTTCAGCGTATTTACAAAAATACGTGTTCCATGGCATTTATACATATTGCAGGTTATTTTAGGAATCATTGTTACAAAAATAGGGCTTTTATACATTCCCTACGAAAGCCGGCTCCAGACCGGAGATATCGGCAGCGGAAACAGTGTTTTATGGGGCTACATCGGTTTTTCCCTGCTGACCTGTCTTGTCTCCATCGTAGCTGCAGTCCCGGAATTCTATGCTTCCGCCGAAATAACAAAAAATCTGCAGAACAAAATGATAAGCCATGCACTGCATATGCCGGTGAAATCCTACGAGAAAAATGCTTCCAAAATGGTATCCTGGATCGTAGATGACTGTACCTATGCCAACGGACTCCTTCTGGAAATTGTCGGTTTCCTTACCGGTATTGCATCCACGGTCATGAGCATATCCTCCATGTCCGCAATAAGCAAAAGCCTGATGTTCATCCTTCCCGTCATTGTCGTGTACATCATATTCAGCACATGGCTCGATGGCAGGCTTCTGTTCCTCCGGGAAAGGCGGGGGAGGAAAGCCACCTCGGATCTGACAGCTTATATGGCGGAACATTTGGGATATTTCCGGCAGATCAAACAGATGCACACTCAGGAAGCGGAAAAAGAACTTGGTCGAAAATCCATTGACGATATGTACCGGGCCGAAATTTATCAGTCTGTCATAACCCTGCTGAACAGTTTTGTTTCCGGCTCGCTCAATGACGTAATAACCATTCTCGTATTTATATCCGGTGCAGCGCTTGTCCGTGCAGGAAGTATTTCATTGAGTGATCTTGCAGCGTTCCAGTCATATATACTTGTGGCTTATCAATCTATAAGTTCGCTCCCAAGCCTGTACTCTTCTTTTATGTACTACAACGGAAATCTTTTCTATGTTGCCAATATGATGGACGAAAAGGAAGAGACCTGTAAACGAAGCGTCACCATGAACAGAGAAGATGAAGATATCATATTTGAGAATGTAAGCTTTGCATATGAAGATCATATGATCATTAAAAACGCCAGCTTCCGGATTCCAAAGGGTAAAGTCACCATGATCGTCGGACCAAACGGCTCCGGCAAAACAACACTGTTCAAGCTGATCGAGCGGTTTTATACCCCAGTCAGCGGCACTATTAAATTCGGCGGGATTGATGCAGAGCATATCAATCTCGATGAATGGCGCAAAAGTTTCGGATACGTCCTTCAGGACCCCCAGCTCTTCAGCGGCACCATAAAGGAAAATATCACCTACGGCATGTTCCGGGAGGTAACAGATGCTGAAATAGAAACTGCGGCAAAGCTCGCCTGTGCAGACGGATTTATTCATGAATTAGCGGGAAATTACGATTTTGATATCGGCGAAGGCGGAGAAAATCTCTCTGCCGGACAAAAACAACGGCTTGCCATTGCGAGAGCGCTGCTCCCCGATCCATCCTATATACTTCTCGATGAAGCCACCTGCAATATGGATGTACAGTCAGAAGCAGCCGTACATGCATCTCTGTTTGACACTTTAAATGACAAAACGATCATTATTATCTCCCATGACCTGTCCATGCTAAAAAATGCAGACAACGTCATTGTCATAAATAACGGCGTCATAGAAGCAAGCGGAAGAACAAATGAGGTTATGGAAAACAGCAAAACACTGAGAGAATTAATTTCAGCATAGGAGGAGTAAAAAATGAAATCATCTATCAATACACTTGTTGATTTTAAAACAGCAGAACTCAATAAAACGATCAACATTTCCTGCCCGCAGGAATACATTGACAGAAAAATGAAGCATTTGTCCCGGAAATATAAGAAGATGATTCCGGTATCAGAGGTGGCAAAAGGTGATGTCGTGATCCTTACCCTCTCCGGAAATACCGAAAAATTCAACAAATCCCATATTCCGGTGACAGTAGGAAGCGGCCTTTTTAGCAGGGAACTGGAAAACCAGCTCATTGGACGCAGTGCAGGCAGCAAATTTACTGCAGAAGTCGACGGAAATAAAGTCGCCGTTGAAATTGACAAGGCGACAAGAACCATTTTTCCGGAGCCCACAGACGATATGGTAAAGGAAGCCGTACAGTCCATGGACAGCATGGAGGGGATTGAAACCGTACAGCAATACCGTCAAAAGATCATCTCCGATTATATCCAGGAAGCAGAGAGCAACGCCACATTTGATACAATGGAAATACTGATCGACTATGTTCTCACTCACAGCGACTGGGAATTCGATGAAAATGAATTGAATGAGATCTATCATATGTTACTGGATGATATCTTGCTGTCGGTAGAAGAAACATTTCATAAATCCATTGACGAAGTTACCCCGGAAGAATTGAATGAATTTATGGACTGCAGTACAAAAGACGAACTATATGCACTCTTAAAAACAGAGGCAGAACGCGAAATCGCAACATCACTGTTTCTGGCTGCCAGCCACGGCATTGCCCCTGCCTCGATCACTTTTGAGAAAGCCGAGGAGCTTGACTGGGATTTTCTTATCAACTATATTAAAGAACAAATTACTTTTGTGGAGGAATGATCATGATTTATGCAACAGACGAAACTTATGAGGAACTGGTAAAAAACGGCGTAGTCCTTGTGGACTTCTTCGGCTCTGACTGTGTGCCCTGCAAAATGCTCCAGAAGGAACTGGAAGAACTGGAAGATGAATTTCCCTTTATCAACATAGTCAAGGTAGATGTAGATAAATGCCCCGGACGTGCAGAAGAATTTCAGATTGACGCTATCCCTGACCTGTATTATTACAAAGACGGAAAAGTATGCTTCCATGACGTCGGTTATGTCGACGGTGACGACATCCGCAGCAGACTTGCCGGAATTCTATATTAAAAATAATGAAATGGAGGAATTAAGATGAAAAAGATTTTAGCAATTTTATTAACAACAGCAGCAGTTGTATTCGGCCTGACAGGCTGCTCCGCAGTACATGTGGGTAACTCAGACAACACTTCTTCATCCGCTGAAACGGATAAAGAATTCGCAGACTGGGATGAAAACGACATCCTCTCCTATTTTAAAAATGAAGGCGTATTTACAAACGATGACTATGCCTACATACAGACGGGAACGGAGCTTCCTGACGGGATAACTGCCTGCGTAAGCTATATGGACGACTTTGACGACGCATACGTTGTGATTTTCTATTTTGATGCTGATTCAACTTCAGAGAAGACAGAAGAAATATATAACGAGATCAAGACGAATAAGACATATGAGATGACAGAAGCAGGCGGTTTTATCCAGCCATTCAACGCCCTGGCCGGCCGCTTTGCTTTCTTTTACAGCGGAAGTCTCAGCGATGAATTTGTCAGCCAGTTTGAAACGGCCTTCGACAAACTCATTGCAGACAATGACATCACGCCAGATTTTTATGACAAAGATCTGGATCTGTCAGCCTACGAAGATGATGAAGATATGATCGAGGAATAACCATGCTGAATTACACGGAAAATGAGAGTAAATATATCAAAGATATTAATTGCACGGCAAAAATATACAGCCACGACAGGAGCGGTGCCAGAATCGTCGTCATTCCCGCCGACGATAACCAGAGAGCTGTCAGTATTGCCTTTTGTACTCCTGCCGAAAATGATAAGGGAATCCCCCATATTATTGAGCATTCCGTTTTCTGCGGTTCCGAAAAATATCCGCTGAAAGATCCTTTTGTACAGATGATGAAAGGCAGCATGTATACTTTCCTTAACGCGATGACATCCAGTGATTTTACTCTTTTTCCAGCGGCCAGTACAAATGAACGGGATTTTCAAAATCTGATGGATGTGTATCTGGACGCCGTATTTCACCCTCTCCTGCCCCAAAAGAAAGAAATTTTTCTTCAGGAGGGCTGGCATTATGAAATAGATTCGGAGGATGCGCAGTTCTTGGGTACAACGGGGTTGTATATAATGAAATGCTGGGGATGACAGGTTCCGCCGAATTTCTCCTGGAGCATACCGTCACGAAAGCCCTTTATCCGGCTTCCCCCTACCGGTATGAATCCGGCGGCCTTCCGACAGACATTGTTGATTTAACATATGGCGAATTGTGTGACTATTATCACCGGCATTACAATCCGTCAAACTGCATCATATTCCTCTACGGAAATATAGACACGGAAAAAACCCTTGCCCATATTGACGAAAAATACTTATCCGGCCTTAAAAAGGGAAAATGCTGTCTCATCCCTGATCCTGCACAAATCGGAACAGAGACGGAACAATCGGCTCCATATCCCGTCGATGATGAAAAGAACTGCAATAACGGATATTATTTTTCATACAGCTTCACGCTGCCGCAGGAGCATACTCCTCTTTTGTCGCTGACAATACAGGTACTCGACCGGATACTCTGTTCCTCCCAGGGGGCGTATATCCGTGAGAAAATGCTTCAGGCAGGTATCGGAGAGGACTTTTATTCCCTGTTGAATGACAGGATTAAATTTCCCTACTTTGGTTTTGCAGGTGCATACTGCCCGGAAAACCGGAAACAGAACTTCAGAGATATCATCGACAGCACACTGCTCGGCCTTGTCCAAAACGGTATCAGCAAAGAGAAGCTGGATTCCGCTATCAGCAGTATTGAGTTCCGGCAGCGTGAAGGAGATTTAGGATCTTTTCCGAAAGGAATTGCCTATGCGCTCCAAATGCTTCCCGGAATGCTGTACGGTGAAAAAGATCCCCTTGGGCAGCTTGAATTATGCGATACCATCCGGGAATTAAGGGAACTTGCCAAAACAGATTATTTTGAACAATTTATTAAAAAACACTTTATTGATAATCCACACCGGGCATTTGTAACAATGATCCCGGATCCCTCCTTTGCCGAAAAAGAGGGGGAACTGCTCCGGACCCGGTGCAATGAGAATCTCAGCCATGAAGACTTTGACGTGCTGTACGCAGATGATAAGGCCCTCCATTCTTATCAGAATTCCGCAGACGACGCCGATCTTGCATGCCGTATCCCTGTATTGGACCGCAGTGATCTGTCTGCGGAACCGGATACTGCGCCAACGGAAATGATTGACGGCATTTTTTATCAGGAGAAAAACACAAACGGCATTGCATATTTTGATTTTATGTTTGACCTGAGATATTTAGATGACAGCCTGCTTCCATATTTCCGGATCTTCCTCGAAGCTTTCGGTTCGATGTCGACCGGACTGCACTCATATGAGGAAATATCTGCCCTGATCGACAAACACACCGGAGGCATCTATCACAGCCTGCAGATCATGGACGCCTCACAAAATGGGGGAGAAGTTGTTCCATATATGTTCTGGCACAGCCGGTTCCTCTATCAAAACGCGGAAAAAACCTCTGATATCAACAGAGAAATCCTGCTCGGCACAGATTTTACGGATCACAAACATCTCTATGATATGCTGCTTTCCTTAAAGGCAGAATACACGCGGGAAATGACAGAATCCGCCGACATGACAGCAAAGAAAATCGGGCTTTCTTCTTTTTCGGAATTATATGCCTGGGAAGACATATTGCAGGGATATTCCTTTTATCAGTTTTTATCCGGAGTGACTGAACATTTTGAGGAAGAAAAAGAAACGCTTACCTGTGCTCTCAATGCGATCCGGACTGCACTCCTAAATCCGGACTGTTGGAAATACTCGTACATTGGTGAACGGACATTTTTAGATGACGCCGTGGGCTTTATCGCGGATTTTAAGCATCTGCTCTCAGAACACCAGACACAAACCTGCAGCCTGAACTCCGGTATCATTCTGCGTTCTGCAAAAAACAGAGCTTACTGTTCTCTTTCCCAGGTACAGTATGCGGCGCTCTGCGGCAAACTGAATAAACAGGCCATGGAAAAACGCGGCTTTTTCCTCATTCTCGAACATCTCCTGTCCACGGAATACCTGTGGCAGAATATACGGGTTCTTGGAGGTGCATACGGCTGTTCGGCAGATTTCGAATTCTCAGGTGAGGTATCCATAACCTCCTTCCGGGATCCCCGACTGGATGAAACAATAAGCTGCTGTAAAAATGTGATCCGATTTATCCGCGATCTTGAGCTGACCGACCGTGAACTCCGGCAATACATCGTCGGAACGATGAACAGGCTCGACCACCCGAAAACGCCTTACATGAAAGGGATGACTCAGATACAGGCCGATCTCTGCCACATATCAAGGGAACAGACAATTTCCATCCGCAAACAGATCATCTCTGCCACACTGGAAGATATCAAATCCCTTGTCCCATATATGGAAGATTATATCCAAAATGCAAAAATTACGGTAATCGGAAACAGACAGATCATCCAGGATTCGGCAGTCAAATTTGATAAAATAGATTCACTCTTATGAAAGGACTAATCATCAAATGAGCAGAGTAAGATTAAATGAAGACAAAGAAATTGTCTCAATCATCAAACAGCAGTTAAAAGACAGGGACGGTTACTGTCCCTGTCGGAGAGAAATCAAAGAAGATAATAAATGCATCTGTAAAGAATTCAGGGAACAGATTGCTGATCCCGATTTTGAGGGCTACTGCCATTGCATGTTGTATTATAAAGAGAAGTGACCATCATTCCTTGCCCGGTGGGGTTTGTCAAGTAAAGTGTGTAAGTTTTTTTGTTACCGGTAACTTACACACTTTATTTTACACTCTCGCCCGGTGCGGGATTCGAGCGTGTTACCATTCAAACACTTTCTTTTCCTCCGCTTCTTCCGAAAATTCATAGTACTCCGATTCGCGGATCGGCCTTTCCCCCTCCCTGTTCATGACCAGTAATATCCAATCTTTCCCCGGTCCCTGTTCGGGAGACGAAACCTGTAATATCCTTCCGTCCGTTTCCCGTTTTTCCGGTTTTTCAGCCTCTTCCATCTTTTCCGAATAGAACCGCCCGTCCCGCGGATTATACCACCACAGATAAAGTGTTCCCTTTTCCTTTGCAAATTCTTCTATATCCAGGCGCTCTGTTCCGCCGCTCGGGAAATAAACACAGATGAATCTTCCATTTATGTCTTTTGCCGCCTGTACATGCAGATCCAATATGTCCTCCGGCCTGGAATTTTGTTCCAGCAAAACATCCTGGCACGGTATGCAGGTACAGATAGACAGAGATTCCATAAAACGGTGAAGATAGCGGATCTGCTCGCTTCCCTTCGAATGAAGAGCCTCATACCACCCGACAAAAGAAACGGCATTTTTTTCCTTTTCGGATACGGTGCACCAGACAGACGCATGCCCGTATGTATACCCGAAAGCTCCGGACAACAGACTCCAGTATGCTCTCTTTCGAACCATCCAGTCATCATGAAATCCCGCATCCGTGATCGGCCATGTCGTCGGCATCAGCTCATAAGCCGGCTCTCCATCCCACACCGGCATTACAGTTTCGCGATCATATTCCTTTTTTACGATCTCATAATTTTTAGGCTTTAACCCATGGCCTGACTGCAGCATGATAAAACTGATCCATGCCTCATGATCATCCCAGTAAGACATGGTAGAACATTCCCCCGTCTCCATTTCATGGCAGGCGTGATAGGTTATATGCAGCTGTTTCCAGAGCGGATCCGGTTCATGACCCTCCTCTCTCATTTTCAAGCATCACTCAGGATTCCGGATGATTCATCTTATTAACGATCCCCTGAATCTGATCCGTCGTCATCGGGCCCTGCCCCAGATCCACGTCCGCAAACTGCCCGAACGGAATTGCCCGGCAAAGCGGAAGCAGCGGATTTTTCTTTTCATCAAAGAAATCCCGGACAGCCTGTGTCTCATCAGCGATCGCATCCCTGAACGCCGGATCGGCAGTGAAATGTCCGATCTGCATCTGGGAACTGAAATATTTTACTTTTTCATCCGATGCCACATGGACAGTTTCTGTCAATACGATATCCCGGGAACTGCGTCCGACCATGATCTCAAAATCTCCGTCTTCCACTACCCATTTATGCAGAACCGGCGTGTAATATTCAAAAGCGCGGCGGTTCAGTGTGATCGAAACATCCTGCTCCTCCCCGGGTGCAAGGCGGACTTTCCGGAATCCTCTCAGTTCCTTCACCGGACGGTTCATCGTGGATTCCACATCCCGCACATATACCTGTGCCACATCCGAACCGGCGCGGAAGCCTGTATTTTTTACCCGGAAAGTCACCGTCAGCGTATCCTGTTTATCCATCCGGCTCTTATCCAGACGGATATCGCTGTATTCAAAGTCTGTGTAAGACAGCCCGTATCCGAAAGGATATTCCACATCCAGATTTTTCGCGTCATACCAGCGATAACCGATGTAAATTCCCTCCCCATATGTCACATTCGGAACCGTGTCCGGATAAGACGGAAAACTCAGATAAGCCGGCGTGTCCTCCAGACGGCAGGGATAAGTCTCAGGGAGACGTCCGCCCGGTTCCGCCAGTCCGAACAGAATATCTACCGCCGCACTGCCGGAAGCCTCCCCCGCGTAGCCGCCCTGAAGCACGGCCTTTACTTTCTTATTATACGCGGAAATATCTACAGGCGCTCCTGTATTTACCACAAGGATCACATTTTGATTGACCGCCAGAACCGCATCCAGCAGTTCTCTCTGACTCTTCGGAAGGAACAGGTCGGTGCGGTCATATCCCTCGCTCTCGACGCCATACGGGTAGCCGGTAAACAGAATAATCATATCTGCCTCCCCTGCCGTTTCCGCGGCCTCCGCTATCAGATCATCCCTCGGTGTATCCTCCGGCGGAAATCCGGCGTTGATCTGATATCCTGCAGCATAGGAAATCTTTTCCTCTCCCGTCAGTTTTACGATCTCATCGTAGGGAATATCCAACGTATGTCCGTTCATATGTCCGGAGCCGCCGCCCATATAACACGGGCTTTTTGCAAAAGCCCCTATCACTGCAAGGCTTCCCACTTTCTCAGCGTCCAGAGGAAGTATCCCGTCATTTTCCAGAAGCACTGCGCTTTCCAGAGCCGCTCGCTTTGCCAGTGCATGGTGCGCTGCCAGATCCACCTCCGGAACCTCATATCCGTCATGAATCTTATAAAAACAGTCCACCACATGGTATGCGATCACATCCAATTCGGCCTCGGAAATTTCCCCGTTATTGATAGCATCCCTCAAAAGATGCACATGATTATTTTCTTCTGCCAGTTCCACATCCAAGCCGCATTTATGGCCTTCCACCTTATCTTCCCTGTAATGGACAGCAAAGGCGTCGGACATCACCAGTCCGTTGTATCCCCACTCTTTTCTGAGCTTATTCATCACGTAAGGGTTCTGGTGAACCCACTTTCCGTTTACGCGATTGTAACAGCTCATGATCGTCCACGGATCGGATTTTTCCAGAATCAACTGGAACACGCGCAGATATAATTCATTCAACGTACGCTCATCCACAACCGCATTTGTCGTCATGCGCTCATATTCCTGATTGTTGCAGACAAAATGCTTCAGGTTTGCCGCTACGCACTGGCTCTGTACACCGTCGATAAACTTTGCCCCCAGCTCCGAGGAAAGTACCGGATCTTCGGAATAGTATTCAAAATTGCGCCCTCCCAACGGGCTTCTTTTCATATTCACGCCCGGCCTAAGCAGGATATCCACCTGTTGGTTTTTACACTCTTTGCCCATTGCCGTTCCTATTTCTTTTGCAAGCTCCGGATCCCATGTCGCACCCTGTGACGCCGCCTGCGGAAAACAGGTTCCCCAGAATTTTTCCTCCATATCCTCCCGGGAAATTCGAAAATAGTCACACCAACCACCGGAGGGATTATCACAGCTTCTGTACGCAATACCAAACCGGGGCAGATTGCCGAAACGGTCCTCATACAACGCACAGCAGCGGATCTTTTCATCCAGTGTCAGTGAATCCACGATCTGACGAATCTCTTTTTCTGTTTTTGCCATAGTTTTTTATACCTCCACCAATAGTTTATCCCTTGTCCAGCAGACTGCGGGACGTTTCACTTACTGCACCTCCACGCAATTCTTCAGCTTTGTCCATGCCTGATGCTCCGCATATCCCAGCTTCACGT
>CAZJSI010000092.1:0-11858 GCA_964548675.1 uncultured Eubacterium sp.
GTATCACAGGAAATTGCTCCGCAATATTCCGTTCTGATTTTATTATTCTTTTTGTATTCTTAAGTTCTAATATTTCCCAAACAACATATATTGGATTAAGGTCTGAAAGCAGACCAGTCAAGGAGGCTTGTGATGGAGCAGATCCTGCGATTATTTCCCGTGCATTTGCGGGAACCGGTACGAAAGAGCGGAATTTTTGAAAAACCATTGGAGGAAATCCGGATCCGGGTGAACGAGCCGCTGATGTTTCGCACAGGAGAGGGAGAATTTTTTCTTCGGATCGATCATCTTGTGGGACAGTTGGACAATCAGTGTCATCGGATGACGCCGGAGGAAATCCGGCAGATGAGTGTATTTATGTCGAAATATTCACTGTATGCTTATGAAGAAGAAATACGAAAGGGTTTCCTTACCGTAGAAGGCGGGCACCGGATCGGCGTGTGTGGACAGGTTTCCTGCGAGGGGGAACAGATCCGCCGGATCCATCCGATCTCGTATTTGAACATCCGTGTGGCAAGAGAGCGGAAGGGATGTGCGGATGAGATTTTTCCTTTTCTGATAGAGCGGGGATTGTTTCAAAATACACTGATCCTGTCAGCGCCGGGAATCGGGAAGACCACGCTGCTGCGGGATGTAATACGGATCCTGTCAGATGGCAGCGGCCTGTGCGGAGGGAAGAAAGTCGGACTTGTGGACGAGCGTTCCGAGATAGCGGGGTGTTTGAGGGGAGTGCCGCAAAACGATGTAGGAATGAGGACGGATGTGTTGGATGGCTGCCCAAAGGAGGAAGGGATGATGCTTTTGGTCCGTTCCATGGCGCCGGATGTCCTGGCGGTGGATGAGATTGGGGGAGAGCGGGATATGGATGCCCTGCAGTATGCTGTGCGCTGCGGCTGCCAGATTGTGGCGACAATCCATAGCAGAGACCTTGATGAGTTGTTTGTGAAACCAAAATGGATGGATTATTGCCGTGAGAGGCTGTTTGAACGCTATGTAGTGCTTGTTTTGGAACAGGGAAGGCGAAAGATCAGCATTTTTTCCGGAGAATTGGAGCAGTTATGCTGAAAATAACCGGGGCTGTACTGATTATGCTGGCATGCATTGGCTACGCAGGCGGACTTTTAGGGCAGATTGCGCGGCGCAGGGATGTTCTGAAATCCTGTCTGGAAATGACTGAGCTGTTATCAGGGGAGATCCGTTATGACCGGGTACCGATCGGGGAAGCGTTGGAGAACATTCGGAATAAAACGGATCCCGGGATTGCCTGTGTACTGGGACAGATCTCCGACGGATTGAAAACCGGGGAACATGCGGACCTGGAAAAATTGTGGAGCCAGAGCTTTGCGGATGCAAAACAAAAACTTCTATTGACGGAGGAGGAATTGGGGGAGGTTCAGGATATCGGGAAGAATCTGGGGTTTCTGGATTCTGAGGTGCAGGTGAACCATCTGATGGGATGCAGGGAGAGACTTAAGAAAAGTCTTAACAAAACACAGCGGGAATTGGATGAGAAAAGACGGCTGTACCGGTATTTGAGCCTGGCGGCAGGCATTTTTGTCATACTGATTCTGGTTTAAGGGGGAAAAAGCGTGGATGTAAATCTGTTATTTAAAATAGCGGCGGTGGGAATTCTGGTCACGGTCATTGGACAGGTACTGAAACACAGTGGAAGGGAGGAACATGCATTTTTGACAAGCCTTGCAGGGCTGATCATCGTTCTTTTCTGGATCGTGCCTTATATCTATGACCTGTTTGCGAAGATCCGTGACCTGTTTTCCCTGTAAAAAGGAGTGACAAGTTGTGGATATTATAAAAATTGCGATGCTGGGCATCGGCGGCGTGCTGCTTGCACTGTTCTTAAAACAGCAGAAAAGTGAATATGCGCTGTATATCAGCCTGACAGCAGCAATTCTGATTCTTGTATTCTCTGTCAACCGACTGCAGATCGTCATGGAGACAATACAGAAAATCGAGTCCTATACCCATATTGACGGGAGCTTTGTAAAAATTATGATCAAAATGATCGGCATCACCTATGTTGCGGAATTTGCTTCCGGCATCTGCCGGGATGCGGGGTTTAGCGCGGTGGGAAATCAGATCGAAATGTTCGGAAAGTTTTCTATTATGGCGGTCAGCGTACCGGTACTGTTGACATTGATCGAGACGATCGAAGGGTTTATAGGGACATGAGAGCGGGAAAAATCAGGATCATTGTGGGAATTTTAGTTTTGATTTTGATATTGGGAGCGGGAGGCAAAAAGGTATGGGCCGCCCAGGATACGGAAGGGTCTCTGCAGGAGGATCTGCTTTCCGAACTGCCATTATCGGAGATTGAGGAGGTATTGAAATCGGGAGAGGAGACACAGGGGATTTCTTTTTCCGATATTCTGCATCAGATATTGGACACGGATCGGGAGGTGGATAAGAGAGAACTGATAAAAGAGCTGGCAGGGATTGCATTTGGGGATCTGTCGGAATGTAAAACTATTTTTATCCAGATTCTTCTTATGACAGCGGCGTTTGCCTTTCTGCATAACTTTATCAATGTGTTTGAGAACAGCCAGGTTTCAAAAACCGGATTTTATCTATATTTTCTTGTGTTGATGGTGCTGTTGATGAAATCCTACCTGTTGATCCATGATCTGCTGGACCGGGTTCTGGGACAGGCGGCAGATTTTATGGAAGCGCTGCTTCCGGCATTCTGCATGACAATGGTATTTTCCTCCCAGCAGGTAACGGCAGCGGCTTTTTACCAGTTATCCCTCATTGTGATCTATCTGGTGGAACGGATACTGCTCTATCTGATCATACCCGCGATACATATTTATGTGGTAATGCAGATGTTAAATTTTATGACGGATGAGAAATTGATCTCCCGGATGACCATACTGTTGAAATCCATTATTACCTGGGGAATGAGGGTTTTACTGGCGGGGGTGACCGGAATGAATATTATTGAAAATATGATCGCCCCCTCTGTGGACAATTTACAGAAAATGTCTGTGACAAAGACGATAGGTATGATTCCGGGGTTGGGAAATACGGCCGAAGCGGTGAGTAATATATTTCTTGGTTCTGCAGTAGTGATCAAAAACGGCATAGGTGCGGCTGCGCTGGTCGGGCTTTTATGTGTTTGTATTGGGCCTTTTTTGAAAATGCTTGTCTATACGCTTTTATTTAAGACGGCCGGGGCAATTGTCCAGCCTTTTGCGGATAAGCGTATCTGCGGCTGCATTGACAGTGTGGGAGAAGGGGCGTCCCTCCTTTTGAGGGCGCTGATCACCGGGATGCTGCTTTTTATGATCACGATTGCGGTTGTAGTGACGGCGGTCCGGTGATAGATAGAGGCGCTGCGGGAATATTTGGCTGCATTTTTGCGGCCGGGAAAGGAGACGGATGAGTGGCGGAAATTTATGAGTGGATAAAACGGATGATCTATCTTGCGATTTTTCTGACATTGCTTTTGCAGATTCTGCCCAAAAGCAGCTACCGGAAATATGTTAAATTTTTTGCCGGCCTGGTGTTTGTTATCACGGTTTTGAATCCTTTGATGGGAATCCTGCAGCAGGAAAACTGGGAGGAGGGATTGCTGAACGGGCTTTTATATGAGGAAAGTATCAGAGAGGGGGAACTGGATTTTGACTATATGGAGGAGCGGCAGAAGGAATATTATGCCGAAAGTATGGGAATAGCTGTCCGGGAGGTGGCGGAGCAGGCGGCAGATGATGTGGGTGTAGAGATTGCGAAGGTGGAAGTGAAACATTCAAAGGATGACGGAACTCTGCAGTCTGTGACCGTACGGGTGAATACATCAAGCCCTGTCCTTATGAGGGATATGAAACAGCGGCTGGCCGAACTGCTGTCCCTGAATGACAGTCAGGTGGAGGTGCTGGAGGGATGAAGGATCTGAAAGGTTTTATCAAAGAGAAAAAATGGAAAAAGCTCGGAAAGGATCAATGGCTGATCCTGTTTTTGGCGGGAATTTTACTGCTGGTGATCGCCGTGCCTTCTGACTGTGGTACATCCTCGGGAAGTGGAGAAAAAAAGTCCGTGGCGAGGGAGGATGATGAACCGGCTGAGGGCAATTATGAGGACATATTGGAGCAGCGTCTTCAGCAGGTTCTCTCCAGAATGGAAGGGGTGGGCCGTGTGGAAGTGATGATCACGCTGAAGGATGAGGGGGAATCCGTGGTTGAGAAGGATATCAGCACGACCGGGGATACCCGGACGGATACGGATGGAGAAGGAAACACGACAGAGCAGACGAATAGCGAGCGGAGTGAGGAGACGGTATACAGTTCTAACTCCAGTGAGGGAGAGCCTTTTGTGAGCAGACAGATTGCCCCGAATATAGAAGGGATCCTCATTGTCGCAGAGGGGGGAGCGGATACGAAAGTGGCAAAAAATATTTCTGAGGCGGTAGAGGCATTATTTGGCCTGGAAGCACATAAAATTAAGGTAGTTAAAATGAATTTACAGGAGGGGTCAAATTGAAAAAAATATTTCGCAAAAACCAGATTATCATTACTGCATTGGCGTTGATGATCGCAGTGGCAGGCTATGTCAGCTATACGCAGACAAATTCCGTGGAGGAGGAGGCGATGAAAACAGCCTCGGATGCTGTGGAGGATATGGCGGATACATATGAAATTTCCGATGAGGATTCCATTGCGGAAGTGTTTACCGACACGGAAGATAATACGGAAGCCGCATCCACAGAAGCGGCGGGAACAGATGATCAAAATACGGATGGGACGGATAGCGGCACAGAAGAAACGGCAGAAGAGACTGACAGCCAGAATCCGGGAGAAACAGTACTGACGTCTGCGGATGTGCAGTCCGTTGATTTTGCGGCGGAGGTAAAATTGAACCGGGAGCAGGTCCGCTCAAAAAATAAAGAAACGTTATTGGAGATCATTAATAATACTTCTATCACCGAGGCGCAAAAACAGGATGCCATCAATTCCATGATCTCCATGACTGATGTGGCGGAGAGGGAAAATGCCGCAGAGATTTTGCTGGAGGCAAAGGGATTTACCGATGTGGTGGTCAGCATTACCGATGACAGCGCCGACGTGGTGCTGAATATGGGAGACGTGACAGATGCCAAACGTGCCCAGGTGGAAGATATTATGAAGCGTAAAACCGGAATTTCGGCAGAAAATATTGTTATTACGCCGATTTCCGCATCAGAAGAGTCAAAATAGGGAAAATGTGGTATACTTAAAATGATATGTATGAGTTTTTTGAGCTGAACTGTGAATGACAGGAGAAGAAAAAGGAGGCAGAAGATGAAACGGGTATTTTTGATCGTATTAGACAGTTTTGGGATAGGAGAGATGCCGGACGCAGATGCTTACGGGGATGTCGGGAGCAACACTCTTGCCACAGTAGCAAAGAATCCATGCTTTTTTGTCCCCAATATGGCAAAAATGGGATTGTTCAACATTGACGGAGTGACGGCTGTTCATCCGGAGGCAGAGCCGACAGCGTCTTTTGCCCGTATGACGGAAAGCTCAGCCGGAAAGGATACGACGATCGGACATTGGGAGATTGCCGGAATGATTTCAGAAAAACCAATGCCGGTATTTCCGGATGGTTTTCCAAAGGAAGTGCTGGAGGCATTCTCGGCCGCAACAGGCCGTGAGATTTTGTGTAACCGTCCTTACTCCGGAACGGAAGTTATTAAGGATTACGGTGAGGAACATATGAAAACGGGAGCTCTGATCGTGTATACTTCCGCTGATTCCGTGTTTCAGATAGCGGCCCACGAGGACATCGTTCCGGTAGAACAGCTTTATGAATACTGTGAGGCCGCCAGGAAAATACTGGTTGGAGATATGGGCGTCGGGCGTGTGATCGCGAGGCCCTTTGTGGGGGAGCCGGGAAACTTTACACGAACAAGCAGACGGCATGATTTTTCCCTGCAGCCGCCGAAGACAACGATGCTGGATCAGTTGAAGGACGAGGGATACGATGTGATCGGAGTGGGCAAGATCAACGATATTTTTGCCGGAAAGGGCATTACCGAATTTGTGCGCACGAAGGATAATGCGGATGGCATCGACAGGACGCTGGAATATATGGACCGGGATTTTAACGGCCTTTGTTTTGTGAATCTGGTGGATTTTGATATGCTTTACGGGCACCGCAACGATATAGAAGGATACGCAAAGGCGCTCACCTATTTTGACGGAAGGCTGCCGGAGATTCTGGCAAAGATGCGGCCGGAGGACATTTTGATGCTCACGGCAGACCACGGGTGTGATCCGGGAACCCCGTCCACGGACCATTCCAGAGAGTACACGCCGTTTATCATGTATGGGAAAAAAATTACGGCCGGTTCCAACCTGGGAACCCGGAAAACCTTTGCGGATATCGGGGCGACAGTGCTCGATTATTTTGGAATATCCGCAAAAATAGACGGAGAAAGCCTTTTGTAATCTTGACAGATGTTACCGGCTTGATTAAAATGTCCATGATGGCAATGAACACCGGAAGGACGGTTCAGAGCCTTAAGTTACAGTAAATTTGGAGGGCTTAATTTGGCTGATATACAAAAAGAGATAGAAAAAAGAAGAACATTTGCGATCATATCCCACCCGGATGCGGGAAAGACAACGCTGACAGAGAAGTTTCTGCTCTACGGCGGAGCGATCAATCTGGCCGGTTCTGTTAAAGGAAAAGCCACTGCGCGGCATGCGGTTTCGGACTGGATGGAGATTGAGAAACAGAGAGGTATCTCGGTAACATCCTCCGTACTTCAGTTTGAGTATGACGGATTCTGCATTAATATATTGGATACTCCGGGACATCAGGATTTCTCTGAGGATACTTACCGTACTCTGATGGCTGCGGATTCGGCGGTCATGGTCATTGACGGATCAAAAGGTGTGGAGGCGCAGACGAGAAAATTGTTCAAAGTCTGTGTGATGCGTCATATTCCGATCTTTACATTTATCAACAAGATGGACAGGGATGCGAACGATCCATTTGAACTGATCGATGAGATCGAAAAAGAGCTTGGGATCGCCACATGTCCGGTCAACTGGCCGATCGGTTCCGGCAAGAATTTTAAAGGCGTATATGACCGGAATACAAAAAAGGTCATGACCTTTTCCGATACCTTAAAGGGTACAAAAGAGGGGCAGGAGAAGGAATTTGATGTGGATTCCGATGAATTGCTCACAGAAATCGGGGAAGAATATAAGGAACAGCTTGAGGAAGAAATTGAGCTGTTGGACGGAGCAAGCGCCGAGTTTGATATGGAACTGGTGGCAAAAGGAGAACTTTCCCCGGTATTTTTCGGTTCGGCGCTCACAAATTTCGGCGTAGAAACATTTTTGAAACATTTTTTGCAGATGACCACATCGCCGCTCCCGCGGAAATCGGACAAGGGAGAGATCGATCCGTTTTCCGAAGATTTCAGCGCTTTCGTGTTTAAAATTCAGGCGAATATGAATAAGGCGCACCGCGACAGGATCGCGTTTATGCGCATCTGTTCCGGAAAATTTGACGCGGGCATGGAAGTATTTCATGTGCAGGGGGATAAAAAGATCAAATTATCCCAGCCGCAGCAGTTGATGGCCCAGGAGCGCAAGATCGTGGAAGAAGCTTATGCCGGGGATATCATCGGCGTTTTTGATCCGGGCATTTTCTCAATCGGGGATACGATGACGACCGCAAAGGAAAAGTTTGCGTTTGAAGGAATTCCGACCTTTGCACCGGAGCATTTTGCAAGGGTGCGCCAGCTTGACACAATGAAGCGCAAGCAGTTTGTCAAGGGGATCACACAGATCGCCCAGGAAGGTGCAATTCAGATATTCCAGGAATATAATACCGGCATGGAAGAAATCATTGTCGGCGTAGTCGGCGTCCTGCAGTTTGATGTGCTGAAATTCCGCCTGGAAAATGAGTATAATGTGGATATTCGTCTGGAAAATCTGCCCTACGAGCATATTCGTTGGATTGAGAATAAGGAGATCGACCTGGATAAGCTGAGCGGTACTTCGGATATGAAGAAGATCAAAGATCTGAAAGGGAACCCGCTGCTTCTGTTTGTGAACGCATGGAGCGTGGGGATGACGCTTGACCGAAACGAGGGGCTTGTTTTATCCGAGTTTGGAAGGAACTAATGAGCAGCTAATGCGCGCAAGCGCAGTTAAATGCAGTAAATGACAAATAAAAGGAGGAACTTATGGACATTATTGAAATTACCAATGAAAATTTTGACGAGAAAGTATTAAAGAGCGATAAACCGGTAATGCTGGATTTCTGGGCGACCTGGTGCGGGCCATGCCGGATGCAGGCTCCGATTTTTGATTCCTGCGCTGAAAAAGCCGGGGATGCAGCCGTATTTGGCAAAGTCAATATAGATGAGCAGATGGAATTGGCGCAGCAGTTTGATGTGATGAGTATTCCGACGATCATTGTCATCAGGGATGGAAATGTCGTGTTCCGTGCCAGCGGAGTACAGTCTGAGACAAAGCTTATGCAGGCGTTGGAGTAAAGCGTATAGTGATCTGAGCAATATTTTTTCAATCAGGTTTACGGAGGTGAACTTGAGCGGCATATGCAGGATCTTTATCGGGCAGGAGTTACGGGAAACGGCAGTTTTCTTTGTCGTTTTCTGTAGATCATTTCCTTTCGGGTAGAGATCCTGACTTTTTTAGCTGCCTTTGTGAAAAATAGATGAAAGACAGAGGAGATTTTATGGCTAAAAGGGCAAATGACAAAAGGAAAGTATTGTGATATACTTCTTCAAAAGCATTATATGGATTGACTTTTTCTGTGATTTATAATAATATAGTAGCAGAGGAGCGAACATAAGTTCGTAATAAAGCAATTCCTATTTATATTGAAGGAGAGAAAATATGGCAAAGGAAGATAAATTAAAAGCGTTGGATGCGGCGATCGCCCAGATTGAAAAACAGTATGGAAAAGGATCTATCATGAAACTCGGGGATCCGAGTGTACATATGAATGTGGAGACGGTTCCTACCGGATGCCTCAGCCTGGATATTGCACTTGGACTCGGCGGAATCCCCAAAGGCCGTATCGTGGAAGTATACGGTCCGGAATCCAGCGGTAAGACGACAGTGGCGCTTCATATGGTGGCGGAAGTACAGAAGAGAGGCGGAATTGCCGGATTTATTGATGCGGAACATGCGCTTGATCCGGTGTATGCACGCAATATCGGCGTGGATGTGGACAATCTTTATATTTCACAGCCGGATAACGGGGAGCAGGCTCTCGAGATCACAGAGACGATGGTGCGTTCCGGTGCAGTGGATATCGTAATTGTCGATTCTGTTGCCGCACTCGTGCCGAAAGCAGAGATTGAGGGGGATATGGGCGACGCCCATGTCGGGCTTCAGGCGCGTTTAATGTCGCAGGCGCTGCGTAAACTGACCGCGGTGATCAGTAAATCAAACTGCATAGTTATTTTTATTAATCAGCTCAGAGAGAAAGTGGGCATTATGTTTGGCAATCCGGAAACAACGACCGGCGGCCGGGCGTTGAAGTTTTATTCGTCTATCCGCCTGGATGTGCGCCGGGTAGAATCTTTAAAACAGAGCGGCGAAGTGATCGGCAACCATACCCGTATCAAGGTTGTGAAGAACAAGATCGCGCCGCCGTTTAAGGAAGCTGAATTTGATATTATGTTCGGCGCCGGCATTTCAAGAGAAGGCGATATCCTGGATCTGGCAGCGAATATCGGCATTGTCAATAAGTCAGGCGCATGGTATGCGTATAACGGTGAAAAAATCGGCCAGGGCAGGGAAAATGCCAAGAATTTCCTGAGAGAAAATAAGGCTGTTTGTGAGGAAGTTGAGGCAAAGGTACGTGACCATTATGACCTGGACGGCAAAAAAGCGGCGGAGGAAGCTGCGGCAAAGGCAGAACAGGAAAAGAACGGGCAGGTCAAAGAAGAGCCGGTAAAGGAAGAAAAACAGGGCCGGGAAGAAAAACCGATCCAGGAAGAAAACAGAGCCGGGAAGTAACGAAGTGTAGAACGCAGGGATTCGGATATGTATTATGTCAGCTAAGCTGACCCGGATCCCGCGCCAAGACTCGCGAGCGAGTCTTGAATGAGTATAAATATGCAGATCATAGAAATTGTTTCGGAGAAAAAAGGCAGGGTGACGATCTCCCTGGATAACGGCCTTTCTTTCCCTCTGTATCAAAAGGAAGCCGCCGGGTATCATCTGGAGGAGGGAAAGGAACTTCCCATGAAAGAGTGGATTCGGATACGCACGGAGGTTCTGGACAAACGCGCCAAAAAGCGTGCAATGTACCTGCTTCAGAAGATGGACCGCACGGAATATCAGCTTCGCAAGAAACTGGAGGAGAACGGTTATCCGCAGGAGGTAGTCGAGAGTGCGGTTGATTATGTGAAATCATACCATTATATCGACGATTTTCGGTATGCATCCGCATATGTTCGATGCCGGCAGGGGCAGAAAAGCCGTCTTCAGTTGAAGGCTGCTCTGCAGCAAAAAGGCGTTTCGGGAGAAGTGATCGCCCGGGCCCTTGAAGAGGCGTATGTGGAAGGCGAAGAGGGACTGATCAGGAAATTGTTGGAGAAGAAGCATTACGATTCGGAGAACATGGAGCAGAAAGAAAAGTATAAAATCTACCAGTATCTGATGAGGAAAGGCTTTGCGGGAGAAACAGTACGCCATCTCATGAAGATGTGAGAGATTGGACAAGTTTCCATACAAAAAAGCTTTTTGGATGGATTGCTTTGTGGAAATCCTATGTATAATGCTTGACATAACATCGAAAAAAGTATAAAATTTAATAGTTGTAATTTATGACATTATACAAAATATAGATTGTTATATGTACAATGAAAACTAAATAAGGAGGTGCTCCTGTGATAGCGCAAATTATCATTGCAGTGGTAATTACGGCCGTGGCCGCTGTCATCATTACTTATTTTGCATCGAACGCACACTTTAAAAAAGTCACTGATGAAAAGATCGGAAGTGCGGAAGACCGTGCAAGAGCAATTATTGATGAAGCTGTGAAAACTGCTGAGACGAAGAAGCGCGAGTCCTTGTTGGAAGTCAAGGAAGAGTCTATTAAGGCAAAGAATGAACTTGACAAAGAGATTAAGGACCGCCGTTCTGAGATTCAGCGGAACGAGCGTCGTGTAGAGCAGAAAGAAGCCAATCTGGATAAAAAACTGGAGGCTATCGAACGGCGTGAGCAGAGTTTTGCGGCGAAGGAAGAAGATATCAAGCGGCAGAAGGCTGAAGTTGCCAAATTGAATGAGGAACGCATACAGGAACTGGAACGAATTTCAGGACTCACCTCTGAACAAGCAAAAGAGTATCTTTTAAAGACTGTTGAAGAAGATGTAAAACTGGATACTGCAAAATTGATCAAGGAGATGGAAAGCAAAGCCAAAGAAGAGGCCGGCAAGAAGGCCAAAGAGTATGTGGTCAATGCGATACAGAAATGTGCGGCAGATCATGTGGCGGAAACAACCATCTCGGTAGTACAGCTTCCAAATGACGAAATGAAAGGAAGGATCATTGGACGGGAGGGACGGAATATCCGTACTTTGGAGACAATGACAGGCGTGGATCTGATCATAGATGATACGCCGGAGGCAGTTATCCTTTCGGGATTTGATCCGATTCGTCGTGAAGTTGCCCGTATCGCTCTCGAAAAACTGATCGTAGATGGACGTATCCATCCGGCAAGAATTGAGGAGATGGTTGAGAAGGCACAGAAAGAAGTTGAAAGCATGATCCGCGAGGAAGGAGAGGCTGCAACACTGGAAGTGGGGGTACATGGTATCCACCCGGAACTGGTTCGTCTGTTGGGACGTATGAAGTTCCGTACCA